>JAKAQW010000196.1 GCA_021819525.1 Actinomycetes bacterium | reverse complement strand
CTGACCAGGACTTTGAGGATGTCCCGTCTGGCGTGGAACTTCGGGAGCGGCCCTCGGTGACCTACGCAGCCACCTCGTCGCCGAGATCGTAGCTCGGCGGTGTCTCAACGGCGCCCCGGACGTGGCGCTCAAGGGCTTCTCGCAGCGCCGGCAGGTAAGCGAAGCCGTTGACCCTCCGGAACTGCTCTCCTGCCTCGGCCATCCCCGCCGCGCACCAGCGGAGCGCCATCATGGCGTCTCGCCAGCGCTTTACGTTGGTCGAGTGATCTCGGGCGATCTCGATCATCGACTCGATCGCGTTGGAGGAGCGCAGCGTCCTCGCGAGGCTCGGGTGGACGCCGAGGCGGATGACCGTGAGCGTCTTGGCGAGCCCCTCCCGGAGCGACCCGGCGGCGCCGGGGGGCTGCGCTCGAGGTCCCGTGCGAGGGCCTCCAATGTCGCCTCGGCACTGACGGCGCTCTCGTCGTGGTAGGCGGCGCGCATCTTCTTGCCGACTGTCGAGGCCAGGCTCTTCGGAAGGTGGTCCTGAACATTGCGTACCTTGTGCAATTGACACCGCTGGATCACCGGTCGGTCGAAGACGGCCCGCACGCCGGCCGCGAGCGCCTTCGCAGCGTCGATCACGACGAGGACCGGGCGGGTCACATCGAGCCCGCGACCTCGAAGGCCTGTCAGCAGCTCGGTGACGACCGTCGCGTTCTCGGTCGATCCCTCGACGAGCCCGAGCGGGTGCTTGGTCCCGTCGAGGCCGATGCCGAGAGCGACGACGCAGCAGTGGCCGGCGAAGTGGACCCCGTCGACCATGAGGGCGACGAGGTCGAGCCCCGACAGGTCGGCTGTCATGAGCCCGGCGAGCGCCGTCTCGGTGGCCTTCACGAAGCGGCGGGAGACGGCGGACTTCGAGGTGGAGCGGGCGACCTGCTCGACGCCAGCTCCGACGGGCTCGAGGCCGATCGGGTAGCGCCGACAGGAGAGCTTCGCGAGCATCCGCTCGAGCGCCATCTCGCAGAGCAGCTCGGTCGAGCTGAAGGCCTCGTAGCTCGCCACCGCGAGCTCCTCGCTCCCGTCCGCGCTGCGCACCCGGGGGCGGCGGATCGGTACCCGGCGCCCGCCCAAGGTCACCTCGCCGTCGTCGTGGCCGTGTCGCTTGGCAACGCGCTCTCGGTTCCAGCGGCCCTTCGGGCCAGCGAGGGCGGTGACGTCCTCCTCCATCACCACCTGCAGCACCTGCAGGCCCGTTCCGACCGCGAAGGCGAGCAGGCCCTCGCGAACCGCGCCGGCGAGGTCGGCCATCGCGACCTGCACCGAGTCCGGCAGCGCCCACGCGGGCAGGTTCTCCTCGAGCCCTTCCGCCACCGGTCGGGCGCTCGAGCTGGGCTTTCTCGGCGTCGCCCGGCCGGTGCGCGCGCGGCGCCCTCTCGTCTGGTAGTCCTTGTTCACAGCGGTCCTCCTCCTCGTCGGTTGCTCTTCGAACGGCACCCGATGCCTACCTCACGGCACGGCTCAGGTGGAGGACCGCTCCTTCAAACTTCCACGCTCAGGGGGACAACCTCTTGCCTCGGCCAGGCGGATCTTGCCGGCTTTCGAGGCCACCTTGCGCATCTGAGCGATGAGCGTACGCATCTTGCGGTCGTTGTCTATCCACTCCTTGTAGAGCTTCGCCTCGGAACCTGTCATCTATGAAGGAGCGCTCGGTGTCAAGAGGGGACTGTCGCATGAACGGTGTAACCGGTCCTCGGTGATTGAGGCTTCTCGGCTACTTCGTTGAGGCGAGTATACGCCCTGGGAACGCGACTGTGAAGGCATTCAGGGCTTCTTTCCAGCGGTTCGACCAGCGTTGCCGGCCGACGCCGGTCGGGTCGAGGCTCATGACCGCCATGTACACGCACTTGAGCGCCGCGGTCTCGGTCGGGAAGTGCCCCCGGGCCTTGACCGCCTTGCGGATCCGGGCGTTGACCGACTCGATCGCGTTGGTCGTGTAGATCACCTGGCGGACAGCGGGCGCGAAGGACAGGAACGGCACGAGCTCTGCCCACGCCGACTCCCACAGCTTGACGATCGCCGGGTACTTGGCCTCCCAGACGCCGACGAAGTCGGCCAAGCGTTCGAGGGCGGCGGCCTCGGTGGGGGTGGTGTAGATCGGCTCGAGGTCCCGGGCGATCGCAGTCCAGTCCCGGCGCGACGCGTACTTGAAGCTGGCGCGTATTAACCGGCCCTCAGGGGTGGAGTCAAGCGATCATGGGTCGGCGTGTCGGCGGCGGAGTCCGGCGAGGTGGCGTTCGATGCTGTCGGCGACTCGGTCGTGGCGGGCGGCTTCGCTGGTCCATCCTCGGGCGTTGGCGTCGTCTCGCAGGGCGCGGATGTCGTCGAGTTGCTCGCTGAGCAGTTGGGCACGGTCGTGGTCGGGGACGAAGTTGTCGCATTGTTCGCAGATGTTGGCGTACGCGCAGGCGCCAGCGACGGGCTCGCGTGAGCAGAACCCGTGGGCCAGGCGGGTCTTGAGCATCTCGGCGTGGAGCCAGTCGACCTTGGTGGGCACGGACTGGTTGCTCCCGGCCGCGATGACGAACAGTGAGCGACGTCCGTTGGCCTTGGCCATGGCGGTGTTGTAGGCGTCACGGATGGTCGGCGACGCCAGGCGGGCGTAGCGCAGGGTCATCTCGGGGGTGACGTGGCCCATGAGCGCCATCAGGGCGGGCAAGGACATGCCCGCGTTGGCGAGGGTGGTCCCGAAGGTGTGCCTGAGCTGGTGGAGGGTGACATGGAGCGGGTTGCCCGCCGGGTCGCGCAGGTCGGCGGCGGCTATAGCGGTGTGCAGCCCGACTCTGAGGCGGTGAGCGCCGATGCGCTGACCCCGTTCGGTGAACACGAAATCGGCGAGGTGGCCGTCGCGGGGGTGGGGAAGGGAGCGCTGCGGTCCTCGCTTGGCGATCCACGCGTCGAGCAGACGCAGCGGCCCGGGATCGAGGGGGACCATGCGGTCGGTGCCGAGCTTGCCGACCGGGACCCGAAGCCAGCTGCCGTGCCCGCCACCGAAGTCGACGATGCATCCCAGCTCGAGGTCGAGCAGTTCACCGGCGCGCATGCCCGTGGCGCGCAGGACTGTCAGCCCGACTCGGGCGAAGGGGTCGTCGAGGTCGGAGACGGCTGCCATGAGGGCGCGGTCGATGTCGGCTGGCAGAGCGCGGGGCAGGGGCTCGGGCAGGCGGGGGAGGTCGGAGAGGAAGATGAGCCGCCGCTGGGGAGCGGCCGCCCAGCCCCACTCGGCGATGTCCTCGAAGAACACCCTCAGATCGACCAGGTCGTGATGGAACACGGTCATTCCCACGGTCTTGCCGTCCCCGTTGGGACCCCGCCAGGGTCGGCTGCGGGACCAGACCAGGAACGGCTCGATGTGGCGGCTGCGGTCCAGCTGGTCGAGGCGAGCGACCTCGGGATGCTCGGTGGCCAACCAGTCGGCGAGGACCCGGATGGCTTTGATGCGCATCTGGGCCGTGGAGGGACGCAGGGTGGTAGCGATGATCTCGGCGTAGCGGACCACCTCCCGGCGGATCTGCGGTTGGACGATCCGGGCGGCGTGCTCGGCCGGCGACAGCGCCGCTGCCCGGGAATCGCGTGGCGGTTGCCGCACGATGCCGTCTTGGAAGCACAGCTGGCGCAGCGCCAGGCACCGTCCGGCGAAGCGCTCCCGGGTGGAGGCCCTCCCATCAACGTGGGCTGCCGCTTCTGCGGCGGTGTCGAAGTCTTCGTCGGTGAGCTCGGAGAGCGTCTTGCCCAGCCACAGGGATAGGACCGGGGCGGTGTGGCGGATCACCTGGCGGGCCCAGTTGGCGCTCCAGCCCAGCCGCTCAGCGGCCTGCTGAGCCCGCCGGACATCGTCTGGATGAGCGGCGCTCCACCACAACCCGAGATCGACTCCGCCCGGCTTGGCCAGCAGCAGCCCGAGGTCGGATTGCAGGTGCCCCTCGACGAGCAGCCAGGTCAGGAACGGCCAGGCCTTGAGCCGGTGAAGGTCAGCGAGGCGGGCTGGTGTCGGCCGGCTCATCCAACTCGCCAGGTCGCCGTGGCGGCCCATGAAGTCGGTCGCGGCCCGCCGCCGCTGCCAGCGCTGTCCCGGGTTGATTTCCAGGCGGTCGACGAAGCGGAGGTAGTCACCGAGCAGGTCGGCGGGGGCGGTCCCGACGACGCCCAGCGCGACGCCGGTCACGATAGGACTTGCTTGGCTCGTGCCCACTCGGCGGCCACCGTCTCTGGGGCCAGGTGCACGTAGGCAGCGGTGGTCTCGGCGTGGACGTGACCCATCAGCTCGCGCAGCACCAACAGGTCGATCCCCGCGGCGGCCAGTTCACTGCCGAAGGTGTGCCGGAGCCGGTGCGGTCGCACCCTGGCCGCCCCGCTGCGGGACCGATGGGTCCTGAAGATGCGTCGCATGCCGGCCTCGGTCATCGGGTTGCCGGCGGTCGGACCGCGCAGCACCACGAAGCACTCCGGTGTCGACAGGCCCTGTGGACGTTCGACGCGTAGATACGAGGCCAGCTCGGTGAAGAACGCGCGGTCCACCGGCACCAAGCGCTGTTTGGAACCCTTGCCCATCACCTTCACCTGGCGCAGGCCCATGTCGATGTCGGCGAGGCGTAGCGAGCGGACCTCCGCCGCTCGCAGACCGCCGAGCACCATCGCCAGCACCATCGCCCGGTCCCTGTGGGTGCCCAGGTCCGACAGGAACGCCGCCACATCCGCGGCGTCGAGGCTCTCGGGAAGCCGCCGTTCCTGGCGGACCAGGCGGGCCTGACCCATCGGCCTCCGGCCACGAACGTGACCGAGCAGACCCTGGCGGGCTCCGCGCAGACCCGAGCTGCGCCTGGGAGCAGGCACCGGGCTGCGTTCCAGCACACCGCAGATCGTGGCGTGCTCGTACAAGCCACGAGCCGCCGCCACCCGCCGGTTCATGCTCGCGGCCGCCGCGCCCCGCTTGTCGGCGAGGCGGACGACCTGCCGGCCCTTCGTCGCCGCCGGCCGGGACTGCCACTCCAGCCAGTCGAAGAAGTCAGTCGGGTTCGCCTGACGCCACTCGATCCCGACTTCGTCGAAGAACCGGGCCAGGCACACCACGTCGAAGGCATAGGAGCGTACCGTGGCCGGCGAGAACTGCCGCGCCTCGAGATGGCCGAGCCAGCGGTTCGCGAACTCGACCAGCGATCCGTCACCGACCAGGCGGTGACCGCCATTGACACGAGCGACTGCGACCATGAGCAGGTCCTCCTCACACAAGTATCCGCCACCGCTCAGCCCCCACGGTGGACCCTCACGGAGCCGAGCCGAGGACCGGCGGTGAAGGCCGGTTAACGGAGAGGAGCTGGACTACGCAAAGTTGCGCGATGGTCTGGGGCCACACGGTGGCCACGGCGTCGGGCAGGCCGGTGAGCCCGTCGCAGACCAAGATGCACACATCGGCGACACCCCGGTTCTTGATCTCGGTGAGCACGTGCGCCCAGTACTTGGCGCCCTCGCCGCCCTCACCGGCCCAAGATGTCGCGTTCACCGTCGACGGTGACCCCGATCGCCACGTAGATCGGCCGGTTCGCGACCTGCCCTTCGCGGATCTTGACCACGATGGCGTCGATGAAGACCACCGGGTAGACACGGTCGAGGGGCCGGTTCTGCCAGGCGACCATGCCCTCCATCACCCGGTCGGTGATCCGGGTGATCGTCTCCTTGGACACCTCGGCCCCGTAGATCTCCGCCAGGTGGGCGCTGATCTCGCCGTGGGTGAGGCCCTTGGCCGACAGCGAGCACACCATCGCGTCGACACCGCCGAGGCGGCGTTGGCGCTTGCGGACGATCTGGGGTTCGAACGTGCCCGCCCGGTCACGGGCCACGTCGAGCTCGACCGGACCCAGCTCGGTGATCACCGTCTTGGTCCGGGTGCCGTTGCGGGAGTTGCCCGAGTGGTGGCCTGCCGGGTCGTGGGCCTCGTAGCCGAGGTGCTCGGTCATCTCCGCTTCCAGGGCCGTCTCGAGCACCGTCTTGGTCAACCCGGCCAGCAGTCCGCCCGGCCCGACCAGGCTGACCCCCTCGGCGTCGGCCCGGGCCAACAACTCCGCCGCCAACTCGTCGGTGGAGATCCTCCCCGCCAACGCCGCACCCGGCGCCGGCTCGGTCCTCGTCGAGACATCCATCGTGTCGGTCACTGCACACTCCTTGTCCGCCGGGTCGAGCCGGCTACTCCAGGAGGAGAGTTACACCGTTGTTGTTCGTGTGTAACGTTACTGGTGTCCCGGGGGGTTTGCTCCACCGTTGGTCGCCTGTGTGGCCGTTGTAAGTCTTGCGGCCCTCCGGGACATCTCGGACCGGCCGGCGTGGCTTGATAGGAGCGCGGCTATCGCCCCAACGAAGAACTGCCCACCGGCCAGTCCGAGGTCATCCCCGCTGCTCACAGAGGAGACCCTCCCATGCTGGTACTTGGCATCGACGCGCACAAGCGTTCTCACACCATCGTCGCCGTCGACGAACGAGGACGACGCCAAGCGCAAAGGACGATCAA
>JAKAQW010000034.1 GCA_021819525.1 Actinomycetes bacterium | reverse complement strand
GTCTGCTCGTCGCGAGATGGTGGTGGGGACACCCTGGTCGGGTTCGGGGTCTGTCGACCCGGCGCCTGCTCGAGGTGGCACTGGGGCGGCAGAGGGAGTTGGTGGTGCTGCGGATGGGGACGGGGATGGGGATGGGGATGGGGATGGGGATGGTGCTGCGGATGGGGATGAGGACGGGGCGACGGAGGGAGATGGGTCCCTACGGGCGGTTCCGGCAGAGGGCGGCGCAGTGGCCTTCGTCACCGCCATTGTCTACCATGTGGTAGGTGGCCCGGTCGAGCATGCTTTCCCAGCGACACACGGCCGACCGGATCCTCGATGCCGCCCTGGTCTCGTTCGCCGGGCGAGGCTACGAGGCTACCTCCCTCGACGCGCTGGCCTACGAGCTGGGTCTGCGCAAGCAGTCCATCTTGTACTGGTTCCCGTCGAAGGAGACCATCTTGGAAGGGGTCATCGACCGGGCTGCTGCGGATCTCGCCGAGGCGCTCGAGTCGTCGCTGGAGCGGGCCGGAGACGGCTGGGACCGGGTGGAGGCCGTCGTCCGGTCGGTGTTCCGCCTGGGAGCCGCCCGTCCGGAGCTGCTCGGCCTGGTCCGCGAGGCGGCCCGCTTGGGGCCGCCTGCTGCCACCCGCCTCCTCGGGGCGCTCGACCCCTTGGTGGACCGGGCATCGGCCTTCCTCCGGGCGGAGATGGATGCCGGTCATCTCCGGGCCCACGAGCCTCGCCTGCTGTTGCTCGCCATCTACTCGACGGTGGTCGGCATGATCACCGAGGTCGACGTGCTGCGCGCCCTCGGGGTGGATCCCGACGCGCGCTCGCTGGTCCGCCGCCGCCAGGAGATCCTGCGGCTGCTGCGGAGCGCGCTGGTGCCCGACGCAGGGAGCTGAGCCGTCGCCAGGCGACGGTCGCGCGCCGACCACGAAGACCAGCTGACGATCCGTGGCGTGGAGCAGGCCGGCGCGAGATGAGCCGCGAGCCCACGGTGACCTCGTCTCTTGGCCGCGACACGGCCCGTTCTGCGAGATGGCGCGACAGCCTGGCAGGGGGCCGGCGGTGTCAGGCGTCGTCCTTGGGCTTGGGTGGCGTGTAGCGCCGGTTGGGCGCTGGCCCGGTGGGCTGCGTCGCTTTGCGCTTGCGCCGCGCCGGGGCGGGACCCGCCCCCGAGCCGCGAGCGGTGGTCGTGCGCCCGCTGCCGGGCCGGGCCGATCCTCCAGCCGACCCGGCGCGTTTGGCCGCTGCCGCCCGGCCACGCTGCTGGCGCGGGTGGTCGCCGCGTTCGGTCAGCGCGCGCTGCGCCTTGTAGGAGCGGTAGAACATCCAGCCTGCGAGGGCCCAGAAGATCGGCAGGGCGTAGATGCCGGTGGTGACCGAGTCGTAGCCCATGAACAGCAGCGAGAAGATGGCGAAGGACCGCCGGCGCATGATCCCGGCGATCAACGTCGAGATGGCGAAGGCCACGGCCACCACACCGTAGATGAGCAGGGTGTCGAAGCTGGCGTGACCCTTGTGGTGCAGTGGAGGGTTGTTGTCGATCGCGACGATCATGCCGACGATCCCGAACACCGCGCCGAGGGGCGCTGCCATGAGAGTGAAGAGCCGCTCTCGGTCGTCGAGCCACTTGATCCGGTGCTGGAGATCCGCCGAGGAGATCTCGGGATAGGGGTCGGCCTTGGTAGGGACCCGCCCCTTGGCGCCCGAGCTCGACCCGGCGGTTCCGGGGGTGGGTGCCGGCTTCAAGAAGGCGTCTTTCAGGCGCTGACCACGGCTCGTGGCCATGGGGACCGGGGTGCCGACGGCGTCGGGCGCGGCGTCGGCTCGGGGGGTGCCGCCGGCTGCCGTGCGGGGCGAGCCAGCGCTCGGCGGCCGTCGCCGAGGTCGGCTGGCCTGGTGTCTCGAGGTGGCGGACCGGTCGCCCGCTCCATGGCTGGCTCGGCGTTCCGGGCTGTCGGGCTCGTCGCCTGTCGGGACACCGCCCGGGCTGCGGGCGGGCCTGGAGGGCCCTTGGGTCGAGGCTGGCTGGCCTGCGTGCCTGTGGTCCGGGGTGGTCGGGCGCGGCCCACCTCCACTTGGGTCGTGCTGGTTCGGGCCGTTCTTGCCCGACCCGTTTCGACTCGACGGTCGGTCGCTTGACCGCTTGTCGTTCGACGGAGGCCGGTTCGACGGATGTTGCCTCGCAGATCTCTGGCTGGACGGCTTCTTCCCTGGTGACGTCGTGTCGGTCGTGGCGCCCACTGGTGTTCCACGTGAGGGCGTAGCGGCATCGGCCGGGTTTGCCGACGAGGTGGTGCCCCGGGAACGCTTGGGCTCAGGGATACGGGGAAGGGCAGTGAGCACGCGTTGGGACAGGGTCAGGCGCGCAGGTGCCCGGCGGTGCGGCGACGCGTCAGGCGAGCCGGTGTCGCCCTCGGGTTCGGCACCGGCGGGGCGGCGGGAAGGCGGTCGGTGAGAGGGCGTCACCCCACCAGGGTAGGAGCTTTCGTCGACACAAGACGAGTCGGGTCCCGAAGGTGCTCGTCGGGGGCGGGTGACATTCCTTCGCCAGCGCGCAGGCCAGGTCGTCGCGCAAGCGCGCTCAGAGCTGAGCGCCCAGGCCCGTGCGTCGGCGTGCGTCCTGAACGTTGGGATCGACCACCCCAGCGGCGACAGCGATCCGGCCAGGTTCAGGTGGGACGTTGCAAGGTACCCGCTCTGCACGTACACTTGTACGGACGAGAGGAGACAGAGGTGGCATTGAAGGACCGGCGCCGTGAGGTGCGCCTGAGCGCGAAGGACGAGGAGCTGATCGTCGAGGCGGCCAGCCTCGTGGGTGTGTCGGTGACCGAGTTCCTGGTGGACCGAGCCCTCTCTGACGCTGAACGGATCGTCGACGAGCACCACACGATCCAGCTGGGCGAGACGGCGTACGCCCGCTTCTTGGAGGCTTTGGACCAGCCGGTGTCGGTACCGCCTGAGCTGCTGGAGCAAGCAGCTCAGGCACGCCCGCTCGAGCATCTCGACTGATGCACGTCGAGCGGCTCTCGCCAGCCCACGACCTGGCTCGGTTCTGCTGCGGGAACAAGACGCTCGACGACTGGCTCCGCCACCACGGCTGGGAGAATGACCGCCGGGACCTCTCTCGGAGCTACGTGCTGATCGACGAGCCGGCTACGGTGGTCGGCTACTACTCGCTCACCATGGGTGGCGTCCGCAAGGACCGGCTACCGAAGCGCTACGGACGCGGCCTGCCCAACTACGACATTGGCATGGTCCTCATCGCCCGTCTCGCCATTTCCTCGTCCCATCAGGGCCAAGGCCTGGGGCGAGATCTCATGATCGACGCCATCAAGCGCTCCGAACGAGCCGGTGCCAACGCAGCCGCCCGGTTCTTAGCCGTAGACCCGATTGACGATGCCGCGCGGGCCTTCTACCAGCGCTTCGGCTTCCGAAACATCGGGGGCGACCCTGGCGGGCGCATGTACCTGCGCCTCGACGAAGCCACGGCACTCGTCGACCAACGCGGCGAACGTCGATAGGCGGGGTCCATGTTCCATCACCGGATCTCTCTTGCCAGCGCGAGTGCCAGGTCGTCGCGCAAAGTGCGCTCAGAGCTGATCGCCCAGGCCCATGCGTCGGTGCGCATCTCGCGCCCGTTCGTCTGCGGCCGACGCAGCGTAGCGCTGGAGCATCTGCCGGCTGCGCCAGCCGGCCAGGCGCATCAGGTCGCCTTCGTTGCCACCCTGGGCGAGCCACGCGTGGGCAAAGGAGTGGCGGAGCTGGTGCGGATGTACCTGGCCGAGACCAGCCTCTTTGCCGCGGCGGCGCACCATCTGAAGGATCCCTGAGTCAGACAGCCGGCCGCGCTTGCCGAGCCACAGCCACGGTAGGTGGTGGTCAGGGCGCCGGGAGCGCTCCCGCAGGTAGCGGTCGAGCGCCTGGGCCGTGCGATGGCCGAACGGACATGCCCGTGGACGGTTCTCCTTGCCGAGCACAAGTGCTACGTCTTGATCGAAGTCGAGGTCTTGTACTCGCAGGCCAGCCATCTCTCCGCGCCGGATGCCGGAGTCGATGAACAGCCGCAGGATCGCCGCGTCCCTGCGGGATTCGAAGTCACGCCCGTCGGTGGTCTTGATGAGGGCTTCGAGCTGGGCGGCGCCGAAGATCGGGACGGGGGTCTCGGGGATCTGTGGTGGCTTCATGTTCGCCATCGGGTGGCGAGTGATCTCGCGTTCCTCGAGCAAGAACGTGAAGAAGAGCCGGAGGCACTTGTAGCGCGTCTGGAGGGTCGCGGGCTTGTGGTCTACAGCGAACGCAGCCAGGAACATCTCCACGTGCTCGCGGGTGATCTGGTTGGGGTCGTCTGGCATGCCCTGGGCAGCGAAGTAGTCGACCATCTGCCCGACGGACATGAGGTACTGGTCGATCGTGAGCGGGGAGCGGCCGAGGGCCTCGAGCGAGCGCTCGAAGGAGCGCATGAGGATGCCCAGCTCGCCTTCGCGCGGGGCGAGCCTCGGTGGGGGAGTGGTTGCGCCAGACGTCCTTCGGTGCGATACTTCGCTGTCGTCCATGCGGTAAAGTTATGCGCTGTAGGTGAGCTGTGCACGTTGGCCGGAGCGAGACAGGCGGACAAAAGCACAGGTCAGAGGCGATAACTAAGGGCGCTTAGCTCAGTTGGTTAGAGCGCAGCCTTCACACGGCTGAGGTCGGGAGTTCGAGTCTCCCAGCGCCCACCGGTCGATGTGTACTCAATGTGGTACAGTTTCTGCATGAGCAAGACCGTCCCCGTCCGTGAGCTTCGTGCTGAGCTCAGCCAGGTCATCGACCAGGTTGCCGACCTGCGTGAGCACGTCATCGTCACCCGCCACGGCCGTCCGGCGGCCGTCCTCGTCCCGGTGGACGAGTACGAGGCTTTGGAGGAGACGGCGGAGATCTTGTCGGACGCCGAGACGATGACCGCTGTCGACGAGGGGCGGCGCGAAGTAGAGCGTGGCGAGACGGTGACGCTCGACGACCTCCGCCGGGAACTGCAGTCGCGCCGTAGAAGGTGAGCCGGGTCGAGCTCGCCCGGCGCGCTCGCAAGGAGATCGTTGACCTCGACTGGCCGCTCTCTGACGCCGTGGTCGAGGCTCTCGGGCTTCTCGAGCGTGAGCCCGAGGCCGGTCACCTGCTTCGGGGACGGCTACGCGGACTGCGGTCGCTTCGAGTCGGTACGTACCGGATCATCTACCAAGTTGACGACAATCAGCGTCTGGTGCGCGTGCTCGGTGTCCGTCACCGGTCTGTTGCGTACACGACCGATCCGCGCTGAGCGTCAGTCTCCGAACCTGCTCTGAACATGGACCTGATGCGATCCTGCAGCTCGGGAGGTTCAGGTCGTGGGGATGGAGGTCCATCACCAAGGAGCCGCCGACAGCCCGCAGCGGCAGGGCGAAGTGCTCTGGGAGCCGATGGGCGTCGCCCGAGTCGACCACGACGTCGCCGGTGGGGATGCCCGCCTCGGCCATGGTGACGAGCACGTCGGCCATCTCCGGCACCGGGTCGTGGTCGCAGGCGACGACGTTCATCCGTCGCAACACCTCGGGCACTGGAGCGCCGCCGCCGTCGGGCACCATGGACCCAAGTGAGAGGTAGTAGCCGAAGAACAGCTCGTCTTTTTCGCCCGGGCCCCCGCCCTTTCGGTGCCCCCAGGCGGCCTCCTCACTTGGGGCGGTAGACGTCGCTTCGATGGTCGACTCGGTCGACGTAGACGACGCGCTCGTCCTCGTCGATCCAGTAGATGACGCGATACGCCCCGACTCGCGCGCTGTGCCAGCCTTCGAGCTCCCGTCCGAGAGGATGCCCGACTCGGTGGGGGTTGGCAATCAGACGGCCGAAGCAGAACTCGACGACGGCCCCTACGACTCGTGGTGAGGAAGCCGCGAGACGGTCGAGATGGCGAACCGCGGGTGGAGACCAACGAAGCCTGTGCTCATCCACGGGACCAGCGGGCCTGTGCCTCCTCCTTGGTGAGCTCGATCGTCTGGTCGGTCCGCCGGGCGGCTGCAGCCTCTCGGAGGTCGGCCATCGCGTCGGCATCCGACAGCAGCTCGAGCGTGTCTTCGAGCGCCTCGAGGTCTTCAACTGCGAGCACTACCACGCTCGGTCGCCCATGCTTGGTGATCACGACGCGACGGTGCTCGGCTTCGATCCCTTCGACGACCTGGGATAGACGTGCCTTGGCGTCCGCCAGGGAGACGTGCTCGGTTGCTGGAGTGACCATAAGTAGGACTATATCGCTCCAGAGAGCACGGCAGTGAGCCGTTGCCGAATGTCGTCGAGGTTCGAATACGAGTGCCAACGGCCCACGGATCCGATGACCTGCAGCATGTGGAGGACGATGCCGGTCTCGACCAGCGTGGGCGTACCGACGCCCGTGGCGTTGGACTTGACGAGCTTGTCGATGATGAGCTCGTAGTCAGGCTCTTGGAAGACGACGGCCACGAGAGCCGAGCTGTCGACGATCATGCGCCCCTCTCGCCATAGCCGAGAAGCTCGTCCTCCTCGCTCCTCGTCAGCCGCTTGCCCCGCTCTGCTTTGGGAACCTCCGGCCATACCTCGTGCTCGAGGAAGGCGCGCACGCGCCTTGCCGGCCGCTCGGACGCCTGGCGGTACACCAGACGCCGACGTCGTTCTGCCAAGGCCCGGCGAATGGCTTCGGTCTTCGTCTCACCCGCCAAGCGGGCAACCTCCTCGGCCAGGCGCTCCACCTCAGCGTTCTTCAAGTTGAGAGCTATGGTAGAAGTATACCAAATTGGTGTATAGCCGGAAGGGGATCACGGAGCCGCCGGTCGGCCGCCAATGTTCGAAGTACGCGTGCCTACCGCCCACCGGCCGATGGCGGAGATCTTGTCGGACACCGAGACCATGGTCGTCATCGACGAGGGGCGGCGCGAAGTGGGGCGCGGCGAGACGGTGACGCTCGGCGTCCTCCGCGGAGAACTGCAGTCGTGCCGTAGAAGGGGAGTCGCGTCGAGCTCGCCTGGCGCGCTCGCAGGGGGATCGTTGCCCTCGCCTGGCCGCTCGCCGACGCGGTCGACCAGCTTCGGCAACTGGCACCTCCTCGCCGCAGGGGAGGTCTTGGTATGTGGCCCAGTCAGGCTCCGGCGACCGCGGCACCGGTAGTCCGCCTCGCTACGCATGCTGACATGCGCTGGCCATGCGCTCGACGATCTCGGCAAGGATCTCCCTGCTCGTGCCCATGGTCACGCGGGCGAAACCAGCGCCGGGCGGACCGAAGTCCGGGCCGTGCCCGAGCGCGACCCTCCCTCGCTCCAAGAACGCGGCGCTCGGGTCGTCTCCCAACCCGAGGCGGCGGCAGTCGAGCCAGGCGAGGTACCCCGCCTCGGGCGGATCGTAGCCAACCTGGGGCAGGTGGCGGGCGAGCAGGTCGGCCATGTCCCTTCGGACGGTGGCGAGGTGCTCGAGGAGCCCGTCGAGCCACGGACCGCCGTCTCGCCAGGCGGCCACGCTGGCGATCACCCCGAGCAGGCCAGCTCGGAACGCAGTGGCCTCGGGCAGTGAGGCCAGGCGCCGGCGCATGGGCTCCGAGCCAGCCACCATCACCGCGCACTTCAAGCCGGCGAGGTTGAACGCCTTCGACGTCGAGGTCAACGTGACGCCGTGGTCAGCCGCGAGCTGCCCGACGGCGACGTACGGCGTGTGCACCGAGCCCGCCAGGGTGAGCGGGGCGTGGATCTCGTCGGAGACCACGACAGCGCCGAAGCGCTGCGCCAGCTCGGCGATGCGCTCGAGCTCCGAGCGCGAGAGGACTCGTCCGGTCGGATTGTGCGGGTTGCACAGCAGGTACGCCCTCGCTCCCCCCGCGAAGGCGGCGGCGGTGGCTTCGAGATCCAGCTCCCAGCGAGCTGCCTCGTGGCGCAGGGGCACCTCGACCAACCGGCGGCCGAGGTTCGCCACGTGGCGCAGGAACGGCGGGTAGATCGGGGTGTTCACGATCACGCCGTCACCGGGCCCGGTGAGCACGCCGAGCACCTCGTCGACACCGGTCATGACGTCGGGCAGCAGGAAGACCCGTGCAGGGTCCACCTCCCAGCGGTGACGCTCCGAGGCGAAGCTGGCGAACGCCTCGGCCAGCTGGGAGGCCGAGGCGTACCCGCAGTCGCCGGTGTCCACCGCCTGGTGCAGCGCCTCTCGGACGCAACTCGGGAGCAGGAAGTCCATCTCGGCGACGAAGGCCGGCAGCACGTCGGAGGGGAACGCCCGCCACTTGTAGCTGCGGCGCTCTGCAAGGCTCGCCAGGTCGACCATGTCGGGCATCGCTGCAGCCTAGGAGGACACGGGTCGCAGAACCCACCTGCTGTCGCGGACATCGGTCTCCGGGCGATGACCTGGGCTCGTGGTCGCACAGATCCGGTGCCTGTTCGACGTGCGTGCAGGAGCGATCGAGGTCGCACTCGTCGCACACGTCGTGCACGTGGAGCTCGGAGCGACGACCTGCCACGTGTGGCCCGACGGAGAGCGCTGCTGAGCCTGCCGAGCTCAGGGAGGTGGTGCTCCCGGGCAGGTGCCGTCGACGTCGAGCGCACCGGCACCCGAGACGATCGTGCTCACGCCGGCCACCGAGCCGGCGGTGGTGATCGCGGCCCGGTCCGACGCCGAGCCGCGCAGGTAGGCGTCGAGGAAGTCCAACGTGACCGTGCGCACGATCTGCTGGTGGAGAAGGGTGGTGGCCGTCTCGGCGGTGGGGGGGTCGTACGGAGGCGCCATGTAGGGCGGCTCGTGCTCGGCGCCGAGGAGGTTCAGGTAGTAGCGGGGATCGGCGGTGCTGGCGTTGTCGTAGATCTCCTCGCTGCACGCGGGCACGTTGACGGTGTCGGCGCTGCCTTGCACCACGAGCAGCGGCACGCCGCCGAGCGCGTCGTAGGTGCCACCGAAGCTGGTCAGCTCGGCGCCGGAGAGGACGACGACCGCTTTGACGGCGGTGTCCTTGCAGCAGCTGTTCGCGGCGAGCGCGTAGCTGACGTCGCCACCGTCGGAGTGCCCGACCACCGCCACCTCCTGGGGGTTGACCATGCCGGCCAGGGGGCCAGTGGCGCTCGCGCTCGCCGAGATCACCGCGCCGATCACCGCCGCGCCCTCCGCGGGGTCGAAGACGATGTGGGCTTCGTAGAGGTACGGGGGCACGGTACCGGGATAGACGGGCTCGGCCACGACGTAGCCGGCGGCCACCCAGGAGTCGAGGAGGGTGTCGTAGCGGGTGGGTGCGATGTCGTAGCCCGGCGAGAACAGCACGAGAGGGTACGGACCGAGGCGGTGATCTGGTCTTGCTCCGGCCCCGAGCACCTGGCCGGTCGTGCCGGTGGCAGGGAAGGAGACGAGCGTCGGCACCATCGGCACCCTGCCGGAGATGGCCGGGCCCGGAACCTGCAAGGTGGTGCTGCCCACGGCGAACCCTGCGTGATGCGTGGGCCTCGTCGTGGTGGACGATGGCGTGGAGGGGGCCACGGACGTGCCAGATGACCGGCTCGAGGGGGACGACCCGGTGGTGCTCGATGACCGCGTGGTAGTGCTGGGCACCGTCTGGCGAGCACCTGGACGGGTGACGAGCACGGCCAGCGACGCCACGATGGCCACGGCCACGACGCCCGCCGCCAGAGCCGGCGCGTGGTGCTTCGGTCGGCGCCGGTGGCTGGTCGGCGGGTGGTGCCTCGTGGGCCGGTTGCCCGTCCGAGGGGGATCGCTTCGATCGGTCGGTGCCACGGGCTCACCCTACTGGGCACGGTGGGGAGGATCGGGCCGCCGAAGGCCGCCGCCTACATGGGTTCGAGCAGCGTACTGCCAGCGTCTCGGTCGGATCGGCCCGGCGCTTGCGGCTCCGGCGCCGGTGGTCGGTTACCGGCAGCCGGTCATTCGCTGGCTGCAGCACGCCGCTCGGCCCGCATGTCGCGAACGCGCAGGGCGACGGTTCCCGCGACCGCGGCTACCACCACCACCACCAGGACGTAGCCGGCGACGGTGAACCCGTGGGTCAGCTCGGTCCACCGCCCGCCGAGCTCGTAGCCGGCAGTGCCGAGCGCTGTCATGAACACCAGGCTGCCGAGGAACGTCATGGTCCCGAACCGCAGCAGGGCCATGTCGGCCAGGCCGGCAGGTATCGAGATGAACGTCCGGATGACCGGCAGGATGCGTCCGAAGAAGACGCTGCTCTCCCCGTGGCGCTCGAACCATGCTTGCGTGCGGTCCACGTCTTTCCGGGTGACCAGGACGTAGCGCCCGAAACGATCGACGGCCGGCCGTCCGCCGAAGCGCCCGATGCTGTAGCCGACGTACGCGCCCACTGTCTCGCCTACGGTGGCCAGGGCGATCACCGCAGGGAGATCCAGGCGCCCCTGGGAGGCCAGGTACCCCGCCACCCCGATGGTGACTTCGGAGGGGAACGGTACGCAGGCTGCCTCGGCAATGGTCAGCACGGCAATTGCCAGATATCCCCAGGTCGAGATGAAGTGCTCCACGAAGGCCTCCAGCGCGGTTCCAGGAAGAGGTTCAGGAAAAAGGGAACCCGTCGGTCGACTGCTCGCTGCCGTCGTGCCCGACGAGGTACGCCTCGTAACCTACCAGGCGCATCGAGTCCAAAGCAGCCCCCCCGCCGACAGCCAGCGCGGTCGCCAACGCGTCGGCCACCGCCAGATCGGCCCCCACGACGGTAGCCGAGGCGACGGCCCCGCTGGTGCGGGCGCCGGTACGCGGGTTCACGAAGTGGCTGCCTCGCTCGTAGCTGCCCGAGGTGGCCACGGCCTGTGCCGGTGAGCTGACCGTCACCACACAGGCCAACGACCCGGGGCGCCACGGGTGACGCACGCCGATGCGCCAGGGACCCTCGAGGGGTATGCCGCACGTCACGATGTCGCCGCCACCGTTGACGGTGGCCAGCAATCCTGCCCGCCGCAGCACGGCAGCTGCCCGTTCGAGCGCCCATCCTTTGACCAGACCGGTGGGGTCGACCCCGCCGGGGATGGCCCACGGGTCGAACCAGCCGTCGGTGGCCTGGCGCACCTGCCAGCTGAGCGCCAGGACGGAGGCCAGCTGGGCGGCCACGTCGTCGGGGAACGTGTCGAGGCGTGCCGCGCCACGCCGGAGCCGGCTCATCGGGCTCCAGGGCTTCCACGTGCTGAACAGCTCGTCGGCTGCTCGCAGCTCGCCGCAGGCCTCGGCGATGGCCTGACGTGCTATGGCCGGGTCGCACCCGTCGTGGACGGTGAACGAGACCGTGGTGCCCATCGCCGGCTCTACGTGGACGGCCGGGCCAACCGTGGCGGTGTGGCTCACGGATGGCGCGCCTTGTCCAGCGCGGACTGGAGAGACTGCGCGTAGGCGTCGCTGGTATAGGTGGCCCCGGTCACCCCGGCGATCCGTGCGCTCTGGGCCTTCAGGACTTCCCGGCGCAGCATGGGGATCACAGCGTTCGCGATCTGCTGGGAGTAGGGGTCCACTGTCTGCAGGCGAGGCGCTCCGACCGCGGTGATGGTGGACCCCGACAACGTCACCGACACGGCCAGCTGGCCGTAGCCGAACTGCACGGTGGCTCCGGTGACCGTCGTGCCCGGCGACGCCGGCCCGGTCGGTCCCGAGGCGTGCGACCCGCTCGATCCGCCGATGCCCGAGGTCGCTGGCGCGCTCGGTGCCGCGCCTCGGGCGGAGCGACGGCTCGTCGTACCCGTGCCAGCGGCTGGCAGCGACCCGACGGTGGCGTGGGTGTGGAACGACAGCAGACCGACCATGCCGGCCACGGTGGCACCGAGCACGACAGGGGCTCGCCGGGTCACAGCGCGTACGCCTCGTGGTGCACAGCGGTGCGGGGGATTCCCAGCTCGCGACAGGCCTCGGTCACCTGGGACACGAACTGCCCCGGTCCGCAGGTGTACACGTCTCGCCTCGTGAGGTCAGGGACCAGCCGGAGCAGCTCGTGCGCGTCGAGTGGGACTTCGTCACGCGAGCCCAGCAGCAGGTGCAGCGTGCCACGGTGCCGCTTGACCAGGGCCTCGACCTCCCGGCGGAGGACCAGGTGCGATTCGCTGCTCGCTCGCAGCACCACCACCGGATCGGTGCCGGCGGGCAGATCTTCGAGCAGGGAGCGGATGGCGGTCACGCCGATGCCGGCAGCGACGAGCGCCACGCGGCCTCGACGTCGCGCGTGGCGGGTGAACGCGCCGTACGGGCCCTCGATCCACACCCGAGTGCCGGGTCGCAGCTTACCCAGCGCAGCTGAGTGGTCGCCTACGGCTTTCACCGTGATGCGCAGGTGTGGCGGTCGGGGCATGGCCGACAACGTGTAGGGATGGGCCTGCCACCACAGGCCTGGGGTCATGAAGCGCCACTGCAGGAACTGGCCGCCGGCCGCCGGCAGCCGCTCGAGGCGACGGCCCCGCACCAGCACCGACACCACACCGGGGCTCTCGGTCCGGACCTCGGCCACGCGTAGCTGGTGGCGCAGGCTGCGCACCAGCGGCAGTCCGAAGCGGTACACGACCACCAGCCCGATCCCCGCGATCCACGCCGCTGACCAGACGGCCTGGGTGAGCGGGTGGCCGACGAAGGTGGGCCCGAGCACGACGGCGTGCGCGAACGACAGCGCAAGGGCCAAGTACAAGTACAAGTGCAGTGCCCACCACGTCTCACGGCGTAGCCGGCGACGCACGAGACCGACCGATGCGACACCGACCGCCACCATGAGCAGCAGTCCGACCGTGGCGGCCAGCACGTCGGGATAGTCGAGGAGCAGCGGACGCAGCTCGGCGCCGACGCCGGTCTTGGCAGCTTGCGCGTAGCCGAACAGGATCAGCACGGCATGGGCGACGATCAAGGAGATCGGCCACGGTGCCAGGCGTCGGTGCCAGCGCACCAGCGCATCGAGACCGAGCACCCGCTCGACCGGCGGTACCCGGCTCACCAGCAGCACCATCAGCAGCGCCAGGTAGGTGCCGATCAAGCCGAGCGCCGTACCGAGATAGATGGCGATTCCTCCAGGGGCATGCAGCTGGGCAGCGGACTCGCCGGAGAAGGCCAGGACCACCACCCACAGCGTGCCGGCTCCGACCACGACACCGGCCAGGCGCGGCGCCCAGCGGCGCCGTGACGGCACCGGCGCAGTCACGCCACGGCGAGGGGGGACGCCTGGCGTCGCCGGAGTTCTCGAGCGCGTGTTGGCCTGCACCATCGAGCCCAGTCTGGCTGGGCAAGCTGACAAAACCATGAGGGAACCCTGTGTCTTTCTGAGTATTTCTTGTCATGCTGGAAAAGGCCTTCATCGAATGGTCAGGTATCGATCCGGTAGGGTGGCCAGCCGTGCAACGACCTGCGTGGACCTTGCTGCTCCTGGCTTTCTCGACCCTGCTCGCCGCCTGCGGGAGCACTGCGTCGTCGGCGAACCACGGGTCGTCGCCGAACCACGGGTCGACGGCGAACCACGGGTCGCCCTCCGGGCCTCGAGCATCGGGGCTGAGCGGCCAGGCAGCGGGGGCGAAGCGGCGCGTTCCGCACGGCTACGTCTCGGTGGCGCACACGTTTCTTTCGCCGGCGGGCTACCAGACCACTGCCCACCTGAAGCCCGGACCGAACCTCCAACCGGGCTCGAACCCCGCCGTGCTCCCGAGCGACGTCCTGATCGCCGACCGGAACAACAACCGGCTGCTGATCGTGAACCCGCAAGGCACCATCGTGTGGCAGTTCCCCCAGCCCGGGGATCTGGCACCGGGCCAGAGCTTCCTGGCACCGGACGACGCGTTCTTCACCCCCAACGGCCAGGACATCATCGCCACCCAAGAGAGCCAGTTCGTGATCTCGGAGATCTCGGTGGCTACGCATCGCATCGTCTGGCAGTACGGCCACCCCGGTGTGCCAGGCTCGGCGCCGGACTACCTGGACAACCCCGACGACGCGATGATGATGCCGAACGGCGACATCGTCACCGCGGACATAAAGAACTGCCGGATCCTGGTACTGCGCCCGCCGTCGCACACCCCGGTCAAGATCATCGGGGAGACCACCCCTTACTGCTACCACCAGCCGCCACAACGCTGGGGGAGCCCGAACGGCGTGTTCCCGATGACGAACGGCCAGTGGCTCGTCACCGAGATAAACGGCGACTGGGCGGACCAGCTGGACCTGGCCACCGACCAGGTCGGGTTCTCGGTGCACCCGCCGGGGGTGAGGTACCCCTCGGACACCAACGAGGTGGCGCCGAACCTGTTCCTGACGGCGGACTACTCCAAGCCGGGCCAGGTGGAGGAGTTCACCTCCTCGGGTCGCCTCGTGTGGCGCTACAAGCCGACCGGCGCCGCTGCGTTGAACCAGCCCTCTTTGGCCCTGCCACTTCCCAACGGAGACGTGATAATAAACGACGACTGGAACCATCGGGTCATCGTGGTCGACCCCAAGACCGACCAGGTCGTCTGGCAGTACGGGCACACCGGCGTCCCTGGCTCGGCGCCGGGCTACCTCGACAAACCGGACGGGATCGACCTCGCCCCGCCGTACTCGTTGACCATCACCCACGCGGCGACCATGGGACTGCCCTAGCTGGAGAATCGTCGGCTGCTGGACGCCGCGTTGCCCGCGTGGCCCAAGGGGCTACCCCGGTCCATGCTTGCGCACGTGGCCGGCCCCGACCAGGTGCGCACGAGCCCCCAGGGCGTGGCGGCGGCCCAGATCAGTTGGTGGCCCGGATCTGCTGGACGGCGGTGACCGGTGTGCCGTCGTGCTCCCCGCCGATCAGCCACGCCGTGCTCCCCGCGACGGCCACGCCGGCATTGGAGACGGCCTCGCCCAGGGTGCCTGCCGCGGAGAACGCCGACCGTCTGGCGCCGCGACGGGAGGTGGCGACCGAGCCGGTCGTCGCCGCCTGGTGAAAGGCCCAGATGGTGCTCGAGCTCGTGAGAGCACCGGTGCTCGCTCGTGCAGTGTCACCGCCGGCGACGAAGATCCGCCCGCCGAGCACGAACGCCGATGCTCCCTCGAGCGGCTGGGGCAGCTGAGCCACCACGGCAGCGGATCCGTTTTGGATGTCGATCCGCTGCACGTCAGCCACGGGCAGGCCGGCGCCCGGCCCGCTCACAGCGAGGCCGCCGAACGCATAGACGTCGTGCCCGATGGCGGCGAGGGTCGTGTAGCGGACCGGGACGGGCAGGGAGCCCACGGTGGTGAAGCTGGTGCCGTCGGTCGTGGTGAGCACGGCAGGGTCGGCGACGGTGCCGTCGTACCCACCGGCGATCACTGCGGTCGATCCGACCATGGTGGCGCTGTCGTCCGAGCGCGGCTGGGGGAGCTGGGCGAGCACCGTGGCTGCTCCGCCACCGGTAGGCACGCCTTGCACAGCGGCGATGGTCGACGTCGACCCGCCGCCGATGACGAGATCACGTCCGGCGAGCTGGGCGCCGGCGGCGTCGTGCACGGCATCGGGCAAGGTCGACACCGCGGTGAGCTGGCCGTCGGCCAGATCCAGGCGGAACACCCCGTTGGCCGAGGTGTCGCCGGCAGTGAGCCCGCCCAAGATGGTGAGCTGGCCTGGGCCGCCGTCGAGCACCACCATCCGGCTGAGCGGATTGGGCAGTGCCCAGGGAGGCATGTGAACCGTCACCGTCGACGGGACGGCCCGGCCGCCGTGGTGCGGTGCGCGGCGCGTCGACGTGCCCGAGGGATGCGTCGACGCGCTGCTGCTCCCACAGGAGACCATGGCCGTGGCCGCGACGCCCAAGGCGACCCGGAGCACCAGCCGGCGTCGTCGGGGCGAGCTGTGCCGTGCGCTCACGGGCAGCGCGCCACCAAGATGGCCGCCTCGTTGACCACGCCTCGAACGGTGACCTCGACGAAGCCGTGACGCGAGGCCATGGCGGTCCACGCTGCCGACGACACCGGCCGCTCGTGCATCCGGAGCAGGTACCGCGCCGCGTTCTTGGCGATACGCCACCAGCCAGCAGGGCCTCGCCGTGCGAACTGCTTCACCTTCCCAGCGATGATGGCGCGGTCCGCCGCGTCGGTACCTCGCCCGAGCATCATGTCGCCGACGACCAGCACCCCGCCCGAGCGAAGCCACTGGCGGGCGTTGGCCAGCACCGTCTCTTTGTCTCGATCACGCAGGTGGTGCAACGCGTAGTTGCTCACCACCAGGTCGACCGAAGCAGGTGGAAGCCGCAGCTGTTCGATGGCGCACAGCCGGGTCTCCACACGCTCCCCCCCAGGGGTCTTCAGGGCACGCTGGCGCAGCTCGTCGAGCATGGTGGCGCTCACGTCGACCGCCAGGACGCTGCCGGCATGCTCCGCGAGCGGCAGGGTGATCTGTCCCGATCCGCAGCCCAGGTCGACCACGGCGCCGAGGGTGGGACCGGCCGCGGTGAGCGCAGCGTCGACGACGGCCGCTACCACTTGCTGCAACCCCGTGTTGTGCGCCTGGTGATGATGCCAAGAGCGGCCACGGCTCTCCCACACCCGCCGTTGGCGGCGTATGGCCCACCGCTGCCAGGTCTCGTCGCCGACGTGGTGGCGTGCGGTGTCGTTGCGGTCGGTCGAATGCACCTTACCTGGCCTTCCTCGGCGTGCCGGGCTGTCTGGGCGTGCCGGGGTGTCTGGCTCGCCGTGCCGGGGTGGCCGACGTGGCGTGCGGGGTTCGAGCTCCCTGCCATGTTGCCCCGGCCTCCTGACGCGAACCTGAAGTATGGCTGACGACTTCGTGACGACGCCAGTCGTCGCCTGTGGCGCTGCGGGGCGTTCACATCTTGTTGACGAGACGGCCGGCACTGTTCACAGCGTGTTCACGGCTCGCGGTCCACCATCACCCTATGGGTGACTTCCTCGCCGTCGTCGGCACGATCGGGTTCACCGTCGCCATGCTCGGGCTGGTGTGGGCATTGGAGCGGGTGTGAGCCCGGTCCAAGGGGTGCTGCTGGCCCTGGCTGTGGTGGTGCTCGTCTACCTCGGCGTCGCCATGTTCAAGCCGGAGTGGTTCTAGATGGGGTTCTTCTGGACCATCGTGACGCTGGTGGTGGCCCTGGGCATCGCCTGGCGGTACCTCGGCTCCTACATGGCGGCGGTGTTCGACGGCCGGGTCCGCTGGCTCGGATGGGTCGAGCGCCCCATCTACCGGGCGCTCGGCACGAGCCCCGAGCGCGAGCAGAGCTGGAAGCGCTACGCCGCGGCGCTGCTGGTGTTCTCCGCCGTCTCCATCCTCTTCACCTACCTGATGCTCCGCCTGCAGGGGTCCCTGCCGCTCGATCCCCAGCACCTCGGGGCGGTGCCCCCGGCGCTGGCCTGGAACACGGCCGTGTCCTTCGTCACGAACACGAACTGGCAGAACTACGGCGGCGAGACCACGTTGTCCTATCTCTCGCAGATGACGCTGGTCGTCCAGCAGTTCGTCTCCCCGGCGGTGGGGATCGCGGTGGCCATCGCCTTGGTGCGGGGGCTCACCCGCCGTGACGCCTCGACGGTGGGGAACTTCTGGGTGGACGTCACCCGCTGCATGCTCTACATCCTGCTGCCCGTGGCCTTCTTGGCCGGCATCGTCTACGTCGGTCAAGGTGGCGTGCAGACCCTGGCCGGTCCGGCCCACGTCCACGACGCGCTCAACGGCGTCACTCAGACCATCGCCCGCGGCCCGATCGCCTTCATGGAGGCCATCAAGCAGCTCGGCACCAACGGCGGCGGGTTCTTGAACGCGAACTCCGCGACCCCGTTCGAGAACCCCACTGCCCTTACCAACTGGCTGTCGATCTTCTTGCTGCTGTGCATCCCCTTCTCGCTCACGTACACCTTCGGCAAGATGGCCGGCTCCCGGCGCCAGGGCGCAGCGCTTCTGACTGCCATGGCGCTCATCTTCGGGGCGTGGGTGGGGTTCACCAGCTACGCAGAGCACCAGGCGAACCCGGCGGTCGCCGCCGCGGGCCTCCCGCACCAGCCGACCGGCAACATGGAAGGCAAAGAGGTCCGCTTCGGCGACACCTCGTCAGCACTCTTCGGCGTAGCCTCTACCCAGACCTCCACCGGCTCGGCTGACGCCGCCTACGACTCCTTTACCCCCATGGGCGGGTTCGGGCTGATCACCGGCATGATGCTCGGTGAGGTCTCGCCTGGAGGTACCGGGAGCGGTCTCTACACGATCCTGCTGTTCGCCATCGTGGCCGTCTTCATCGGCGGGCTCATGATCGGCCGAACGCCGGAGTACCTGGGAAAGAAGATCCAGGCGCACGAGGTGAAGCTGGCCGGGCTGGGAATCTTGATCATGCCCATCGCCGTGCTGGCGCTCACAGCAGTGGCGGTGTCGGTGCATGCTGGGCGAGCCGGGCCACTGAACGCCGGGCCGCATGGTTTCAGCGAGATCCTCTACGCCTTCACATCGCAAGCCAACAACAACGGCTCCGCGTTCGCCGGGTTGAGCGGTGACACCGCGTTCTACAACGTGCTCGGAGGGATCGCGATGCTGCTCGGGCGGTTCGCCGTCATCGTGCCGGTGCTGGCCCTGGCTGGGGCACTGGGAGCCAAGAACGTGGTCCCAGCCGGGCTCGGCACGTTCCGAACCGACAACGCCATGTTCGTCGGCCTCGTCATCGGGGCCATCATGCTCGTCGGTGCACTGACGTTCTTTCCCGCCATATCCCTCGGGCCCATCGTCGAACAGCTCAGCCACGGGAGGTTCTTCTGATGCCACGCGACGCTGCACCGGCTCACGGCGTGGCCGAGGCTCGTGGCCTGTTCGACGGAGAGATCCTCCGCCATGCCGCGTCGGCGTCGGTGGGCAAGCTGGTGGACCTTCGTGGCCAGGCGAAGAACCCGGTGATGTTCGTGGTGCTCATCGGCACGGTGGTCACCCTCGTCGAGGCCGTCGCCCATCCCGGCACGTTCACCTGGTCCATCACCATCTGGCTGGCGCTGACGGTGCTGTTCGCCAACTTCGCCGAAGCCGTGGCCGAAGGCAGGGGCAAGGCCCAGGCCGACACCTTGCGCAATATGCGCACCACCACCGAGGCTCGCCGGCTACGACCCGACGGCACCGAAGAGCGGGTGCCGGCCTCGGAGCTGGCGAAGGGCGACACGGTCGTCTGCGAGACCGGCGACGTCATCCCCTCCGACGGCGAGATCGTCGAGGGGGTCGCCTCCGTCGACGAGTCGGCCATCACAGGCGAGTCCGCCCCGGTCATCCGGGAGTCCGGCGGTGACCGTTCCGCGGTGACCGGCGGGACCCGGGTGCTCTCGGACCGGATCGTGGTGACCATCACGGCCGAGCCAGGCCACACCTTCATCGACCGGATGGTCGGCCTGGTGGAAGGGGCGAACCGCCAGAAGACCCCGAACGAGATCGCCCTCACCATCCTCTTGGCTGTGCTCACCATCGTGTTCTTGCCGGTGGTGGTCTCCCTGCAGCCTTTTGGGCAGTTCTCCGGGGCGACGGTGTCGGTGGTGGTGCTCGTCGCCTTGCTGGTCTGCTTGATCCCCACCACCATCGGGGCGTTGCTCTCCGCCATCGGTATCGCCGGCATGGACCGCCTGGTGCAGCGCAACGTGCTGGCCATGAGCGGCCGGGCTGTCGAGGCCGCCGGTGACGTCCAGACCCTGCTGCTCGACAAGACGGGCACCATCACCCTCGGCAACCGCATGGCCAGCCGCTTCATCGGCGTCGGCGGCCACCCCGAGCAGGCGGTGGCCGAGGCCGCCCAGCTCGCCTCGCTGGCCGACGAGACCCCAGAAGGCCGTTCCATCGTGGTGCTGGCCAAAGAGCGCTTCGACATCCGCGAGCGTGCCCTCGGCGAGCACAGCTTCGTGGCATTCAGCGCCACCACCCGCATGTCGGGGATCGACCTGGGTGCGCGCCACGTCCGCAAGGGGGCAGCTGAATCGGTGAAGGCCTGGGTGCTCGAGCAGGGCGGCAGCGTGCCGAAAGAGCTCGACGCAGTGGTCGGCGACGTGGCCCGCTCGGGCGCGACCCCGCTCGTGGTGGCCGACGGCGCCGTGGTGCTGGGGGTGATCGAGCTGAAGGACGTCGTGAAACAGGGCATCCGCGAGAAGTTCGCCGAGATGCGCCAGATGGGGATCCGTACGGTGATGATCACCGGCGACAATCCGCTCACAGCCGCCGCCATCGCCCAGGAGGCCGGGGTCGACGACTTCCTGGCCGAAGCCACCCCCGAGCGCAAGATGGAGCTCATCCGTACCGAGCAGGCCGGCGGCAAGCTGGTGGCCATGACCGGCGACGGCACGAACGACGCGCCGGCGCTCGCGCAGGCTGACGTCGGGGTGGCCATGAACACCGGCACGACTGCCGCGAAAGAGGCGGGCAACATGGTGGATCTCGACTCCAATCCGACCAAGCTGATCGACGTGGTGGAGATCGGCAAGCAGCTCCTCATCACGCGTGGCTCGCTCACGACCTTCTCCATCGCCAACGACGTGGCGAAGTACTTCGCCATCATCCCTGCCCTGTTCGTCGCTACCTACCCGCAGCTCGGCGCGCTGAACATCATGCGGCTGCACAGCCCGCAGTCCGCGGTGCTCTCCGCGGTCATCTTCAACGCGCTCGTCATCGTGGCGCTCATCCCCCTGGCCTTGCGCGGCGTGCGGTTCCGGGCAGCCTCGTCGGCTGCCATCTTGCGGCGCAACGTCTTCATCTACGGGCTTGGCGGGATCATCACCCCGTTCGTGTTCATCAAGCTGATCGACCTGATCCTGGTGGCGCTCCATGCGTACTGAGCCGTTGTCCCCCGGGCCGCTGTCTCCCGGGCCGCTGTCTCCCGGGCCGCTGTCCCCCGGGCCGCTGTCCCCCGGCAAGTGGGCGGCCGGTCCCGGCGCCGCCGGTATTGCGTGCCCGGCCCGCTGCGGTGCACCAGGATCCCGCTTGGCCGGTGCGCTCTATCCGGGGAGCTCCGCTGCGGCGGGCTGTCCCGGGCACGGCGCAGCGCGGTGGACGACGGGCGACCGAGCACCCCGGGAGCTCTGCGAAGACCGTGACAGAAAGGAGGCGTCGTGCTGAACCATCTTCGGCGCTCGGCCGTGCTCACCGTCGTCTGCTTCGTCGTCTTCGGCTTGGCCTACGCGCTGGCTGGTACCGGGGTCGCCCAGGTGCTGTTCCCCCATCAGGCAAACGGTTCGCTCACGGCGAACGGATCGACGCTCATCGGGCAGAATTGGGCGGCCACCCGATGGTTCCACGGCCGTCCCGACGACTTCGGCCCGTACGCGGCTGACCCGAAGAAGGGGATCTCCGGGGGCGACAATCCCCTGGTGGCCAACGGCGTGAAAGGTGAGTCTGGGGCCACGAACCTGGGGCCGCGTTCGAAGACCCTCCTCGAGGACACGCGGATCCTGATCAGCTGGTGGCACGCACATGGCGTGGACCCCACCACCGACCTGGTCACCACCTCGGGAAGCGGCTACGACCCCGACATCAGCCCGGCGTCGGCCTTCGCCCAGATCCCCATGGTGGCCAAGTACAGCGGGGTGGATCCCGCCGAGCTGCACCGGCTCATCGCGAAGCAGGTCCACGGACCACAGCTCGGCTTCCTCGGTAGCGCCTACGTCGACGTGCTGCAGTTGAACGAGGCGCTGGCCGCCGCAGAGCGCGCGGGTCGGTGAGCGGCCGGCCGCCTCCTGGTCTCGCCTGCTCGGACAGACAGGCCTCCCTGCGGCGGTGTGCGGGCACGGGGCTCGCCGCCCACGGTCAGCTGGTCATCTGGAGCGCGCTGTTCGTGGAGGTGGATCCGCCGGATCCGTGTCGTCGTCGGTGAGCTGGTAGCCGATGCCGGGATGCGTGCGCAGCATGGTGCCGGCGTCACCGAGCTTGCGTCGCAGCCGATGGGCGTAGACCCGCAGGTAGTTCGACTCGGTGCCGTACCCCGTGCCCCACACGGCCTGCAGGAGCAGGTGGTGGGTGCAGACCTTCCCGGCGTGGCGGGCCAGATAGGCGAGCAGGTCGAACTCGCGCGCGGTGAGCTCGAGCACGTGCCCCTCGAGGGTGGCAGTGTGGTGGGCCGCGTCGACGACCAGCGGGCCCACGGTCAGCTCGACCGCGCCGTGATCGCCGGCGCGATCGGCGCCGTGACGCAGGGCGACACGCAGTCGAGCCTGGAGCTCGGCCATGCCGAACGGCTTGGTGACGTAGTCGTCCGCCCCGGCGTCGAGGGAGGACACCTTGCGCTGCTCGTCGCCGGCGGCCGACAGCACGACGATCGGCATCTCCGACCACTGGCGGATCCGGCGGCACACCTCCACCCCGTCGACATCGGGAAGACCGAGATCCAGGATCACCACGTCGGGTCGGAGCGAGGCGGCCTGCTGCAGCGCGTCGGCGCCGGTGCGAGCCACGACGACCTCGTCACCCCGGGCCGTGAGCGAGATGCGAAGCACCTTCACGAGCGCCGGGTCGTCGTCGACGACCAGCAGGCGGGCCATCACCTGCTACCGTGCGCCCGCGGCGACGGCGCTACCTGCGAGCTCGGTGCTGTCCAGGTCCTCCGCGTCGGCGCGGCCGACCGGCAGTGTGAACGAGAGCCGCGCCCCGCCCCCGGGGTTGTCGTCGAGGCTGAGGCGACTGCCGTGCGCACCCACGAAGGCATCCGCAATGGCCAGGCCCAGGCCGCTGTGACCATCCCCGGCCAGATGGGCCGACGGTGCGAGGGTCCCTCCGGCGGATCGGCCGACGAGCGACGCCGTGCTCCGGAGCTGCACCGCGGCAGTGCCCGGTCCACGGTCGGCGACCGCCAGCTCCACGCGCCCGGCATGGCGGGCCGCCGACACGACGATGTCGCCTGGAGCGTAGCGGAAGGCATTGTCCACCAGGTTCACGAGCACATGGCAGATGAGCAGGTGGTCCGCGTCGACGAGATCCACGTCGTCTGCGAGCGCGACGGTGACCGGCGGGCGTCCCAAGATGGCCAGCGCCTCGTCGATGACGTCGTCGACCGCGACCGGCTGCCGGCGCACCAGCAGCGTCCCGGCTTCCACCCGGGTCACGTCGAGGAGGTTCGCCACCAATCGGTCGAGACGGTCCGCCTGCTCTTCAGCGAGACCGAGGAGCTCCTGGCGAGCCGGCTCGGCGAGCCCGCTGCCCGGGTCGCGAAGCCCCGACAGCGACGCCTTGATCGTGGCCAGCGGGGTACGCAGGTCATGAGACACCGCTCGCAGGAGGATCTGGCGGGTCTCCTCGGCGGCTTCGAGGCGTTCGCTTCGCACGGCCAGCTCACGCAGGTTTGCCCGGGCGATGGACAGCGCCACCTGGTTGGCGAAGGTCGCCAGTAGCCGCCGATCGTGGTGATGGGCAGGGGCAGGGGAGATGGCCAGGAGACCGACCGGGTGGCCGTCGGCCACCAGGGCCACCACGGCCGGATCGTCGGGCAAGCTCAGGCTCGGGTGCTCGAGGAGGTGCACTGGCGTGCCGGGTGTGCCGAGCACGGCGTCGAGCTGTGCGACGGGCGCCGCCAGGCCGGCGCTCGCTGCCACGTGCAACGCGTCGTCGTTGGGCAGCACAAGCACGACCCAACCAGAGCCGAACGTCTGCTGCACCGTGTCCACCACCCGCTGGGCCAGGTCCGGGGTCTCGGCGATGAGCGCTTCGGAGAGGTCGAACAGTCGTCGGGTCTCCTGTTCACGGTGGGCCGCTTCGGCCCACGCATGGCGTTGGTCGGCGACTACCTTGGCCACGAGCACGAGCACGACCACGTAGACGACCAGTGCCACCCAGCTCTGGGCGGCACCGACGGCCGAGGTGCCGTACTGGGGGATGAGGACCACCTCGTACACGACGAAGCCGACGGCGGCGGCGGCGATGCCGGCCGCCAGACCACCGACGACCACGCCGACGACGACCGGCACCACCAGCACCAGGCCGTCGAAGGCCACGCTCAGATGGTCTCGCAAGAGGAGCATGGCTGCCGACAGGCCGGCCACCAGCACTGCGGCGGTGGCGGCCCCGGCGAGCGCTCGCGGATAGCTGGCCATGGCGGCTCCCTGACGTGGTGGGCGTGTCCAGGTGTGATGCTAGTGACCCGCCCGATCTCTGCAGCGAGAGCCGGTACTTCGGGCAACGAAGCGTCCTCCGGGGACGAAGGACGTTCCTCGGGTGCCGGCCACGCAGTGCAGGTGGGGCGTAGCGGGCAGGACCGACGTTGCGCGAGAGTCGATGATCAGCACCGAGGAGCCCATGCCCGACCCAATGCCAGCACCACCCGACCCAATGCCAGCACCACCCGACCCAATGCCAGCACCGCCCGACCCAATGCCAGCACCGCCCGACCCAATGCCAGCACCACCCGACCCACGGCGAGCGCCCGACCGCTCACGCGAGGCCACGGCCGAGGCCGACGACGTCGTCCGACCGGCAGGGCGGTTCCGCGTCTACCTCGGCGCGGTGGCCGGCGTGGGGAAGACGTGCGCCATGCTCGACGAGGGGCTCCGGCGGTTCCGGAGGGGGACCGACGTCGTCGCCGGCTTGGTCGAGACCCACGGCCGACCCGCCACCGCCGAGCGCCTGGACGGGTTGGAGGTCGTCCCGAGGCGACGTGTGCAGTACCGGGGGGCCTGGTTCGAGGAGATGGATCTCGATGCCATCTTGGCCCGGCATCCTCAGGTGGCGCTGGTCGACGAGCTGGCCCACACGAACGTGCCGGGATCCGGCCGGCACGACAAGCGGTGGGAAGACGTGCTCGAGCTGCTCGAAGCCGGTATCGCCGTGATCACCACCGTGAACATCCAGCACATCGAGTCGCTTGCCGACACGGTGGAGGCCATCACCGGGGTGGCGGTGCGTGAGCGGGTGCCGGACTGGGTGGTGCGCCGAGCGAACCAGATCGAGCTGGTGGACTCGTCTGCCGACCAGCTCCGCCGGCGGATGCTGCACGGCAACATCTATCCGCCGTCCAGGGTCGCCAACGCGCTCAACGGGTTCTTCCGGACCACGAACCTGGTGGCCCTTCGGGAGCTGGCACTGCGTTTCGTGGCAGACGAGACCGAGGAGGAGCTCCTGGCCTCCCTGCCGTCGCTGCCCACCACGCGCTACGAGACCGCCGAGCGGATCCTGGTGGCGGTCACAGGTGCGCCCGGATCGGACGCGGTGGTGCACCGCGCGGCCCGCATGGCGGCTCGGAGCAAAGGCGATCTCCACGTGCTGCACGTCGCTGGCAGCGAGGATGCCGCAGCCGGGCCGTCCGAGCCCCTGCGACGGATTCGCCAGGTGGCCGAGGACGTCGGTGGCATCTGGGTGGAGATCGTCGCCGACGACGCGGCGCGGGCGCTGGTCGCCTATGCGGCAGAGCACCAGGTCACCCAGATCGTGCTCGGATCGACCAACCAGAGCCGGTGGCACGACCTGACCCACGGCTCCATCGTCCGCCGGGTGCTGCGCTACGCAGCCGACGCGAAGATCGACGTGCACATCATCGGGCGGCGTCCGGTCGGCCAGCCGTGACCTACACCGCGCCACAGGGAAGAGGGCGGCTCGATGGACCGGTACCTAGGACGCGGGTCGTCTGCTCCGGTGTACCTGCCGGTCGATCTGGCCGCTGCCCTGGTTGAGCCCGCGACCCCGTACCTTCACCGGCGCACATCCGCGCGTGATCCTCGTCGGAGGCCGCGCTCCTCGTCCGAGGCCCTGCTCCGTGTCGGGGGCCGTCCTACTCCTCGGGTGCTTTCGCACTGGCCGCCAGCACCGCTCGGCCGACGGGCAGATCCTCACCCGGGAAGCGGATCTCCTGGGGACGGCGCCGGCCGGTGAGCCAGACGAAGAGCACTCCTAGCACGACGAGGACCCCGATGACCTGGTCGATGCCGTCGCCGATGGCTTTCGGGCCGTAGACGAAGAACGTGACGAGCAAGGCGCCCATGACCAGCGACGAGAAGCACGAGCCGACCAGCAGCCAGCGGTGCTGGTGGGGTCGGAGGGCGACGTCGGGCAGCTTCTCGTGGCCCCGAGTGAGAAAGACGACGGCGGTGACGGAGTCGAGGAAGAACTCCGCGAGAAGGAAGAACCCTGCGGCGGAGAGGATCAACTCGAAGAACGATCCGAGCGAGGTGACAAAAGTCTCCAGCCCGACGACGACCAGGGTAAGCCCGAGGACCACCAAGGTGGCGACATGGGGGACGTTGCGGCGGCTGGTCTTGCCGAAGGACTTCGGGATCAGGTTCTCCCGCCCCATGGCGTACAGCGCCCGGGTGAGGATGTAGGTGGTGAGCCACAGCCCACCGGCGGTGGATCCGAGGATCGGGACCAAGATGGCCCAGTGGTCCCCGGGGAGCAGCCTGTGGGCCCACAGAGCCAGCGGGTCGCTGTCGTTCGCCCCGGCCAGCAGCTTCATCGGGGTCTCGGCGAACATGAGGGGATAGAGCACGCCGTAGAAGCCGAGGGCGAGGAAGGCTCCGACGAGGCCGCTCTTCCCGGGGTCCTTGCGAGGACGCTGGGACTCCTCGGCGGCATAGGAGTCGATCTCCCAGCCGTCGAGCACGGTGGCGGCTACCACCGCGACGATCAGCATGCCTCCAAGTGGTAGCGGCCCGAAGTGCACGGGCACGGAGATGCGACGCAGGCTGAGCACGCCGATCACACCGAAGGCCACCAGCGACACCATCTCCATCACGAAGAAGACCTTGGTGATCTGGGCGGTGGGTTTGGCTCCGAGCAGCAACGGGATGGCGGCGAAGACGATCCAGAACAGGGCGAGCAGCAGCTGCACGACCGCCGGAGCGTGGTAGTGCGGGGCGACGAGGGCCAGGGTGTAGCTCGCGGCGGGGATGGCGATGGGCGGGATCGAGGTGAAGTAGGCCAGGATCAGGATCCAGGCTTGGTAGCGGGACATCCGTCGACCCATGACCCGCCCCGACCAGTGGTACGAGGCGCCGGAGTGGGGGAAGTGCCGGTTCAACAGGCGGAAGATGAACCCTGAGATGACGAAAGGCAGCGCCAGGATGCAGATGGCCGGCAGCGTCCACCATCCGGCGTCGGCTGCCATGACCCCCCCGGTGGCTGCCACGGAGAACACCGGGCCGATGCTCGACACCGATAGGGGGAACAGGTCGAACACGTGGAGCACCTGTGACAGGCGTCCCTGGTGGGCATCGGCTTCGCCCAGACGCGCTTCGATCCCGCCGGCCGCTGGGCTCAGGAGAGCTGGCTGGCGGGCATCTTCTCCGTCCAGGTGCACTGCCTCTCCGTCCACGTGCACTGCCTCTCCGTCCAGGTGCACTGCTCGGCAGCTCGCTGGCGTGTCGTGCGCGGAGGAGGAGCCCGGGTCGTCGGAGGTGTCGATCGCCATGTCGTCGCCTCCCCCTCGGTCGGTTCTCGGGCTCCGAAGCAAGATCCCGGCAGCCGGTGTCGTCAAGGCGCATCCACGCCGCGTACGAATGGAAGGGTGCACCTTGTTGCGAACAGGTCGTAATAGTAGCAAGTCCTACAGATCCGAGTCAACCGGTGGGCAGGCCGTGGTGGTGCCGTCGCTGTTCACGCGACAGGTCGGCGGTGTGCCAGGGGCTCGGCGGTGTCGCGCCAGGGGCTCGGCGATGCCGCGCCGGGGGCAGGGGCAGGGGCAGGGGCAGGGGCAGGGGCAGGCTGCGCTGCTCGGGGGTCCAAAGCGGGCATCGCTGTCGCTGGTCGAGTGGCCTGGTTCGGCAGCCGGAGCCGGCGAGCCGAGCGGCCCAAGGTCAGATGGGGAGCCGGCGAGACAGGTGTGCCAGAGCGTTCACCGCGCCGCAGGCCGCAGCCGAGCCGCCCCGCTCCCCGACGTTCGAGATGCATGCAATACCGGTCCGCCCGGCCACCTCGCGCAGGTGGGCCTTCGCTTCTGCCGCACCGACGAAGCCCACAGGCAGCCCGACCACGAGGGCCGGTCGGAACAGGCCGGCTTCGACGAGGTCGATCCAGCGCTCGAGCGCCGTCGGGGCGCACCCCGCCACAGCGAGGGCTCCCGCAGGATGGGCTCGGGCCGCCAGCTCCGCGCCTCGCGCGCTACGGGTGGGGGTGCCGCCTGTCCCGGCCCGGGCATCGCCCAGACGGCAGATCGTCGCCAGGCGGGGCAGCCCAGCTCGGACCATCTCCACGTCGCAGAGCACCGCGGCGCCCTCGGACAGCGCTGCTACGCCTGCCAGCGCGGCAGCCTCCTCCACCACCATCGACCGGCCGAGCTCCACGTCGGCTGTGGCGTGCACCACCCGAGCGACCACCTGGGCTGCGGTAGGGCCCAGCGCCGACAGGTCGATCCGACCCTCCAGGATGCGGAAGCTCTCGATCTCGATGGGATGTGCGGGCGGTGCCCCGGGCGCCGCCCCTGCTCGCTCTGACATCATCGGGCTCCGAGGCGAGCGGGAGGCCTCGGGGCGCACATCTCTTCGCCGGGCTCTGTGGGTCGGCCCCTGCCAGCGGGCTCTGTGGGTCGGCCCCCTCCAGCGGGCTCTGTGGGTCGGCCCCTTCCAGCGGGCTCTGTGGGTCGGCCCCTTCCAGCGGGCTCTGTGGGTCGGCCCCTGCCGGCGGGCTCTGTGGGTCGGCCCCTTCCAGCGGGCTCTGTGGGTCGGTCCCCTCCAGCGGGCTCGACGAGCCACTCCGACGCTTGATGCTCCGTTCCGACAGCCCGAGGTGATCGGTCCGGTGAGGTCC
>JAKAQW010000033.1 GCA_021819525.1 Actinomycetes bacterium | reverse complement strand
CCTCTCCCGCGCGGACTCGGGCCACGGCCCGGGCACCGACCCGGCGGCACGCCGCGTAGTTCCACCCGTCGACGCTGGCCAACGCCAGACCCCGAAACCCCCGGACCAGGTCGGAGATGGGCGCGGGAGCTTGGTCGGCAGCACGCACGGAGATGGCGTAACCGTTGTCCGCCACCAGGTAGAGCACCGGAAGGTGCAGCCGGCAGGCGGTGTTGAGGCTCTCCCACCACTCGCCTTCGGAGGTGGCGCCCTCGCCGAGAGAGACGTAGGTCAGCTCGTCCCCGGTAGCGCTGCAGCCACCTGGTCCGGAGCCAGGAGCTGCGGGATCGGCCAGTGCCGGGCGCCGGGCGATGTAGCGGCCCGCCTCGGCACAGCCCACCGCCGGCAGGCACTGGGTGCCTGTCGGGCTGGACTGGGTGACGATGTGACGCTCCGCGTCCCCCCAGTGGCACGGCATCTGCCGACCGGCGGAGGCCGGATCGGCTGCCGCCCCCACCGCCTGGAGCAGCATGGCGAGGGGGCTCACCCCCAAGGCGAGGACCAGCGCCCGGTCTCGGTAGTAGGGAAAGAACCAGTCGCTGCCGGGGCGCAGCGAGCGGGCGAGGGCGGTGAGCAGCACCTCGTGGCCGGCTCCGGAGATCTGGAAGTAGACCCGGCTCTGCTTCTGCAGCACGATCTCGCGGTCGTCGAGGGCACGGGACACACACGCCAGGCGAAAGTCCTCGACCAGCTGGTCGCGGGGCAAGGACCGCAGGGCCCGGAGGGTGGCTGGCCCCAACAGCGGATCGACGTGGTGGCCGGGGGCAGGAGGCGCCGAGCGGGGCATCAGGGACCACACTACGCACCGCCGCCTGGCCGTACAGTGTTCCCCACCCGACGGCGTGCGCTCACCCCCCACCCGACGGCGTGCGCTCACCCCCCACCCGACGGCGTGCGCTCACCCCCCACCCGACGGCGTGCGCTCACCCCCCACCCGACGGCGTGCGCTCACCCCCCACCGAGCGTTCCGAGCGTCGCTGCCGAGCGCCGGTGTTGACCGTCACCGGGTCGCCGCCGCATAGTTGAGGAACCGGTGTCGTCGGCGGGCCGGCGTCCCGCCCATGAAGGAGCCAAACCCCCCAATGCCGACTGTGTCGTGAGCAACGCACCCCTGCTCTACGCGTTCACCTTGGGGTTGGTGGCTGCCCTGAACCCGTGCGGTTTCCCGTTGCTGCCGGCTTACCTGACCGGGTTCGTCGGGCGCGACGCAGACCGGCCCTGGCCAGTGCGCACCCTGCGGGCGCTCGGATCGTCCCTGGCGGTCACCGTCGGCTTCGTAGCTGTCTTCGCCCCGCTCGGAGGGCTCGTGTCTGCCGGGGTGGACGTGGTGCTGGGTTGGGTGCCGTGGACCATGATCCCCTTCGGGGTAGCCCTGGTCGGGGTGGGCCTGTGGACGCTGGCTGGCCGATCGGTGAAGATCCGGGTACCGGCGGTGCCCGTCCGCCTGGGCGACGCCGCGGGCCGAAGACGACCGATCCTCGGGATGGTCCTCTTCGGCGTGGCTTACGCCGTGGCCTCGCTGTCGTGCGCACTTCCGGTGTTCGTGGCCGGCGTGTCCGGCTCGTTCCACAGCGACGGGGTGGCCGGCGGCATCGCCGCCTTCGTGGCCTATGCGCTGGGCATGGGCCTGCTGCTCGCCGTGGCTGCCCTGGTGGTGGCCCATGCCGGAGCGCCCGCGCTGCGTCGGGTTCGCCGCCTCGGGCCGGTGCTGCACCGCTTGGTCGGTGCCGTGCTGGTCCTCGTGGGGGGCTACCTGGTTCTCTACTGGGCGAGCTTCCTGGCCGATCCGTCGTCCATGCCGGGTCTGGTGCGAGCCGTGGAGCACGTCCAGGCCATCTTGGTGACCTCGCTGTCGAGTGCGCCGCGGGTCATCGGCGTGCTGCTCGGCCTGGGTGTGGCCGGCGCGTTGGCGGCCGTGGTGGCCAGCCGGCCCTCGAGGACGCCGCCGAGCCCGTCTCGCGCGCCGGCAGCCGGGTCACCGGCCAGCCCTGGCGCACCGAGCCGCGACTGACCGCGCCGGCGCCCGACGCGAAACGGCCCGTGCCGCCACCCAACCGGGCGACGCCGGCACCGACGCACGCTGATCCGCCGAGCTGAGGGCTACGCTGGATGTTGTGAGTATTGGTGAGGCCAACACCGTCGAACTGGTCGTCGCTGACGACGGCAGTATCCCCGCGACCCAGTTGGCGTCCCTGGGCCTGCGTCCCGGTACGCACCTGCGCGTGGTCGCCGCGGGGGCCAACAGCGATGGGATCGAGGCGGCCCTGGCGGACTTCCCCGACCTGTCGTGGGAGGACTTCGAGCGGGCCAGCCAGCTGGCCCGCTCGGATCTCGGCCGTTCGTGAGGGTCGTGGCCGACTCCCACGCCATCGTTTGGTTCGTCGCCGGGTCCTCCCGGCTCTCGGAGCCGGCCCGCGAGGCGTTGCGGGCCGCTGAGCGTGAAAGAGCCCTCACGGTATCGATAGCGACCTTCCTCGACCTCTGGTACGTGACCCAAACGACCCAAGGGGTCACCGCCGGTGAGCTCCACCGGCTCGAGGCCACGCTCAGCGCGTCCTCGGCAGTCGACGTGCATCCCATCGACGAGGCGGTAGCCGACGCGTTTGCCACGATTGACCGATCGGCCGTCGCCGACCCCTGGGACCGCCTGATCATGGCGACCGCCATGACGCTCAATGCGCCCTTGATCACCAGAGACGCACTGATTCGTCAGGCAGGGGTTGTCGAGACGATCTGGTAGTCGATCCGGACACCCAACGCGACAGCGGTCGCCGAGTGCAGGGTACGTACCGTGCGGTCGGAGTGCACCGACCGCCTCCTCATCTTGAACGAGTGGTCGATCGAGGCGATCATCACGGTCGCCCATGGCCTCGGCCTGCGGATCGTGGCCGAAGGGGTGGAGACCGAGGCGCAGCGAGAGGCGCCGCGCGGGTGTGGCTGTGACACCGCCCAGGGCTGCCTCCTCGCCTGCCCGGCTCCCGGGAAGGACGTGGCCTCCGCGATCGGGTGGGCCCGTCGTGTCGTTGCCCGATGGCCGTTGACAACCTTGCGCCAGTACCCACGCGTCAAGCTCAGGGCTGGCATCAGCCGCTGGTGAACTGCGCATGCAAGGCAGGTTACAGGCGCGGCTATGGGCACTTGGCCTTCGCGTGAGACTCGTGGCCGGCGGCAGCTGCCATCAGCGTCAGGCGCTGGGGGACTCGCCTGCTGGCGTATATCTCTCCGGGTCGTGCAAGAGGAGCGCGAGCATGGCGGCAACGAGCAGCACGCCGGAGTTCACCAGGATGGCGAGATCGTAGCCATGGACGGTCGCGGCCGTTCGGGTGGACAGCGTCGAGCCGCGCTCGACGGACTGGGCGATGGTGAAGAGCACGGCGAGACCGAGCGCACCACCGACCTGGCGGGCTGCGTTTAGCAGTCCTGAGGCTGCACCGGCATCTTCGGTGACCACGCCGCTCACGCCGGCGACCGTCACCGGCAGCAGCATGAGCCCGAGCCCGGCGGCGGTGACGAGGGTCGGGGCGAGCACGTGGGCGATGTACGCCGGGTGCAACGATAGGCGTGAGAGCCATGCGAGACCGCCCGCCGCGACGAGGGCGCCGGTGACGAGCAGTTGCCGCGGCCCGAAGGTGACGATGAGCTTTTTCGATGCGAGGCCGGCTGCGACCAAGACCACGGTCATGGGCAGGAGCGACAAGCCGGCAACGAGGGCGCTCTCGCCCAAGAGCTGTTCGAGGTAGAGCGCGACGAAATAGAGGGCGGCGGTCATGGTGACCCCCAGGATCGCCATGACGAGGTTGCCGATCCGCAGGTTCGCCATCTTGAACAGAGCGAGGGGGATGAGCGGGTCGGGACGGGTCGCCTCGACCGCGACGAAGAGCGCGAGGCTCACCGCTGCCCCTGCGAGCGTTCCGGCGACCTCTACTGAGCCCCATCCGGCCGTGGTCGCCTGCGAGAGCCCGAAGGTGAGCAGTCCGACGCCAACTGTGGCAGACGCCGCGGCCGGGAGGTCCAGGCGCCGGTGTCGTCCACCTGTAGCGCTCGGCAGGAGGCTCCAGGCGGCTATGGCGAAGAGTGGCCACGCCGATCGGGACGTTCACGAACAGCACGAAGCGCCAGCTGAGCGCCGAGGTGAGCACCCCACCGAGGACCAGGCCCGACGAGCTCGCCACGCCGCCCATCACGCTCCAGATGGCAAGCGCCCTGTGCCGGGCGCCGGGATCGGTGTGGCTGGCGGTGATAAGGCTCGAGCTGGAGGGAGCAAGTAGCGCGGCGCCGACGCCTTCGATGATCCGGGCGCCGAGCAGCATCTGCCCGTTCACTGCCAAGCCGCCTGCCAGGCTCGCTGCAGTGAAGACCCCGAGGCCGACGAGGAACACCCGGCGCCTGCCGAACAGATCGCTCGCGCGTGCCCCGGCGAGCAAGAGGCCCCCGAGCGCGACGAGGTAGCCGGAGAGGACCCATTGCTGCTGGTTGGGCGAGAGGTGAAGCTCTGCTCGCATGGCAGGCAGCGACGCGCCGGTATCGGCAGGGTTTGCCTCGGCGCTCTCCGCCGTCCTCGCATCCGACCCCGCCGAGCGGTTCGACTACGGTATCGAGATCCTGGTCGACGGCGTCCGAAGCCGGCTCTCGTCTTCGACGCGCCGCGGGCCTCTGCGGTCACGAAGACCCGCTACGCGTCCGCCAAGCGAGACCGCGGCACAGCGGCGTCGCTGACCGAGGCGCACGCGGGAGAGTTGCCTGCGAAACCTGCGAACGCGATGGCAGCAGTGACGGCGGCGATGAACCGGCTATGAGACACGGCGAGTTCCAGCTGCTGCTGCCGGGACCTACTTGTCGGTTGGTGCCACGCTCCTCGAGGGCACCCCACCTGGGCGCATGCCAGGTGGTCGGTGTCAGCGCGATCAGCGGCGGCTAGCAGGACGCCTGTGACGACAACGACGTTCACAAGTCGCGAGCACACGGTCCTGCGGTGATCTCGGCGTTGATCTCACGGTGCCGCCGCGCGAGGTCACCGCGTCCCGAGTGTATGGAGCCGATGAACGCTTCCAGCGGATCCTCGCTCGACAGGCCAGCCGCCAGTAGCTCGGCGGTGAGGTCGTCCACGTTCACGCGACGCCTGGCTGCCTTTGTCGCCAGACGTCCGGCACGATCCTCAGGTACGCGCACCGTCGTCGACATGCCCACAGGCTACGCCGGGCGCGCATGGGGTCCCTCGACTGGCGAGCACTACGCTGAAGCGTAGTTCCGTATCTACGCCGCTACGCATCTCCGTAGGCAGGGTGGCGTGGCTCGAGACGGAGGCGGCCCGGCGATGATCCGTCACCGTCGTAGATGCTCGCTCCGGCCACGCACCGTCGCGAGGAGGTGCGGACCGATGTCCCCACGAAAGGAGCCGGATGGCCCGTCGCCGTCGGACCCGCGGGGTGGTGGGTCGGCGCTGCAACACTCACGCTCCCCCAGGTGGGCGTGTCGTCCGTGCCTGGAAGCGCAGGTACCAGGCGGTTCGTTTCTCGGTCCCCAGATGCCGCAACCCGTGACAGCCAGCGCGAGGATGCCCTCCGCTGACCTCTGCCGCGCCGCCAGGTTTCACAGCCCTCAATGGGCCGTGCCCGCCCCAGGTTCGTCGAGCGCCGCCGCGAGCAGTGCTCGGGCTTCGGTCAGCTGCGCGATTCGCCGGTCGAGCTGACCGAGGCGCTGCTCGACGGCATCGATCGTGGCCGCGCAGCGCAAAAGTCTACGGTACCTCGCATCGGTGCCCGGCTCGGGCAACAACGAGGAGGAACGAACGATGCGAGCAGCGATCCTGGAACAATTCGGGCAGGCCCCTGTCTCAGGGGAGATGCAAGAGCCCGTGCCTGGCCCGGGCGAGGCGCTTGTAGAGGTGGGAGTGGCAGCCCTCAACCCCGTGGACCTACGGGTCGCGACCGGCACTTTCTACGGCGCTCGCCCCGAGCTTCCCTACGTGGTTGGGAGCGAGGGCATGGGGGTGGTGCGATCCTCTGAGCGCTGGCCGGTTGGCCAACGAGTTCGCTTCGGCTCAGCGCGCCCCGGGGCGCTCACCGAGCTCGTGGCGGTGCCAGACGACCATCTCGTGGCGGTACCCGACGCCGTCTCGGACGCGCTGGCCGCGGGGATCGGGATTGCGGGGATGGCCGCTTGGTGCAGCCTGGCCGCGGCCCGGCTCCACGCAGGAGAGCGGGTGCTCGTGCTCGGGGCGACCGGGGCGGTCGGCCGGCTTGCCGTCCAGGTGGCATGCCTGCTCGGGGCCACGCGTGTCGTCGCTGCCGGCCGGGACGCCGCGGCACTTGCGAGCCTCGTCGGGCTCGGCGCGCATGGAACCGTGGTCCTCGACGGCCGGGACGCGGCGGCTCTCGCCGGGGCGTTCGTGGAGGCAGCCGAAGGTCACCTCGACGTCATCATCGACCCGCTGTGGGGCGAGGCGGCGCTTGCCGGCGCGCTGGCTGCGGCTCCCGGGGCGCGCCTCGTGAACCTTGGCGACTCCGCCGGTGCGACCATAACCCTGCCCTCAGCGCTGTTGCGCTCCCGGCACATGGAGATCCTCGGCTACACGAACATGGCGCTGCCCGAAGCCGAGCAGCGATCTGCGATCGAGTCCCTCCTCCACCACGCGAGCGAAGGCCGGCTGCGCCTGGACCACGACCTGGTGGCTCTCGAGGAGGTACGTGAAGCCTGGGCACGCCAGGCCGGCTCCCCACACGCGAAGGTGCTCCTCCAGCTGAAGAGGGTCTGATGGCGCTGCCTGCAGGGTCCGAGAGCCTGATCACGGCGCTGATCAGTGACATCGTGCCTTCGGCGGCTCACACTGCGGTGCGCCGTCACCGTGGGCCAACCCGATCACTTCCGTCGCCGAGCAGCTCGCCAGCGGCGATGCCACAGCGCGGGAACCCGGCCGCCAACGCCCGTTGCTCAGCGCGGCGACTGCCTGCGACGTCCCGAGCTGCCCACGCGACGCCCAGAACGGCCCGCTCTGGAGTGGGCACATGCGCCGGTGGGACAAGGCAGGCAGGCCCGACCTGGGGGCGTGGGCGGGCGGCGACGAGGCAGCAGCGCCCATCGGTGGCTGCACTGGCGCCCGACAGGATTCTTCCCGGAGGTGTGCACCGGTTGTTGAGATCACCCCCGTCCGCTACGCCGACGGCAGCCAACGCCCCTGGGTCGATGTGATCGACCCGGCGCTGCTCGAGCCGCTCATCCACCGCGGGTGTCGGCAAGGCGACCGCTGACCGAGCTGTCGACCTACGTGACGAGTTGCGCCGGGGGGCAGCTCGAACAGCTCACCGCTGTCCCGGCAGCCCGTCCCCAGCCGGCCTCACGTCCACCGTTCATGTCCTCTTGGCGGCCGCCGACTCCCTCGACGAGGGAGGCAGCGTCGTGATCGTCGCTGAGGAGGCCGAAGTCAGCCCCGCTCAGGCGGCCAAGCTGCTCGGCGTCTCCCGTCAATACGTGGACCGCCTGGTGGCCACCGAGTTGCTCCCGGTCCACCGACTCCCCAACAGCTCCTACCGGAAGATCCCGGCGCGCGCGGTGCTCGCCTACAAGAAGGCCCGCGATACCAAGCGGGAGGGGATCCGCAGGATCGTCGCTGACGCCACCGCCGCCGGCCTCGAGTACTGAGGGGCGATGGCGCTTCGGCGGATCCTGCCGGACACCAACGTCTGCTATCCGATCTCGCTGCTCGGCCTGCTGCTCCGGCTCGACGAGGCATCCTCTCTGTCGGATTGCCGAGTGCCAAGGAAGTGGGACAGGTCCAGACCGCGTGGGCTGCCGACTCGGATGCCGGCTGTGACATCAGCGTTTCATGGGCTGGCCAAGCGGCCTGTAGCCATCGACGAGCTGGGCCAGCTTGCTGTCCACCGCCGAGCTCACGGTGCTGCTCGACCTCGGACGAGGGCATCGCTGACAGTCCCAGCTCCACCCCCACCCTCACCGACGGGGCCCTACGGCGCAGTGCGGTAGAGGTGACGGGGCGGCAGGGGAGCCTTCCAGGCGAGAAGCACCTCCAGGCACGCTGCTGGAGATCCCGAGACGGTCAGCTCGGCAAGGACCACCCGTTGGCTTTCGCGACGTCTCGGCAGGTGCCGCACAGCGGGTAGCGCTTCGGGTCACGGTTGGGCACCCAGACTTTGCCGCACAGAGCCACGCACGGCGTCCCGTTGACGATGGCTTCTGCCACCGTCCCGAAGCGCTCGTCGACGATGTGGGCCATCCGCTCGTGATCGCCGTCCGAGGTCTGCTCGAGCGTCTCCTCGGCGATCAGTGGGCTCGTCACTACCTCGGTCACATCGAACACCTCCATCTCCGATCGCCCTCTTCACCAGGCGTGGGGTTCACGAGACACCCATCTTGCCTCCTGGCAGGCTGTCGCAAGAAGCGTTCCGAGCACACCGCGACGTGGGCTCCTGCCCACACGATGGTCCTTCCCGGGCCATTGCGCGACAGCCTGCCAACTGGGTGAATTGGCCCCGTAGGGCCTACGCTGATCGCAGGGGGCCGACCGCACCCCACCGGCGGCTCGGGGGTGCATCGTCAGCCTGCCGCCCTGGGCGTCGACCGGGTCCAGCGGAGAGCGCTCAGCGGCGCCCGCCCAGTATCCGCAGGAGCGCCAGGTAGATCATCATGACGGCCATGATGATGGTGAAGGCGGCGTACCACTCGGCTTCGGCGCTCACCCCGGCCACCTCGGCTTGGCGCACCATCTCGAAGTCGACGAACAGGTCGGCGACGGCGATGATCAGGTAGAGCACCCCGAAGATGAGCAGCCCGACCAGGCCCTGACCGGCGTTGCCGCCCCCGGCGAACAGGGCGATCACCATGGCGGCCAGCAGGCCCATGCCGCCGATGCCGGTGCCGAGCACGAACCGGCGTCCGACGCGCACCAGCCCGGTGCGGTAGGCGAACAGGACGCCGAGGAACACCAAGGTGGTGCCGACCACGGCCGCGGGCACGATGTCGCTGCTGGTCGCGGCGTACGCCCGCGACACCGCGCCGAGCACCGCCCCCTCCAAGATCGCGAAGGTCGGGCCGAGCACCCGGGCCCGGCGCGGTGAGAACGCCGCCCACAGCCCGACGCCGAGCGCGGCGAACAGGAAGACGAAGAACGCGCCCACGGGGAGATTGGCCACCGCGGCGAGGCCACCGGCGACCACGGCGACGGCGGCCAACATGAGCGTCTTGTCCAGCACGCCGTTGGTGGTGAGCGGCCTGGCGTCGCTCACCGGTGGGCGGTACACCGGCGGCGCGTCGGGGGCAAGTGCCCACTGCCCCGCCGACGGGTTCCACTGCCACCACGCCCCGTCGTGGTACGCCCACCCCGGGGGGAGGGTCGTGGTCCCGTCGGGGTTGGCGGTCACCCCGACGGCGCCAGATCCGTACGCGCCAGATCCGGAGGCGCCTGGAGCGAAGGGGCTCACCCCGTAGGCGGCCCCGGGCATGGGCCGACCGACGGTGCCGAAGGTGCTGGTCATCCGGGAGAAATTCCGTGCGACCCCGGTCGTGCCCCGCCTGCGCTGGCGAGCCTGCTTGCGCCGCCTGCCACCCTTGCCCTGGCTCTGGCCGGTGGCGGCGCTCGTGGCGGGGCTCCACCCGCTTCCCGGTGCTCCGTTCTCGAAGGCCATCGTCGCGCTCCTCGCCTGTGGCACCACGACCGGCCCGTCCTCTGGTGCCCACCGGGTGCCGTCTTCTCGGGTCCTCGCGTTCCCCGAGCCGGCATCGGTCGATGCCCAGCCCCTGGTGAACGCGACCGTCTGCCGTCATGGTAGTAGCTCGACTCCCTGGGGGCACCACCTGGCCTCGGCTGGTAGTGGTCACGGCGGTCGCTACCGGACGTCCCCCTGTCGACCGGCCGATCGCGAGGGACTTCATTCACAGGGCTCAGCCCCTCGATTGGCCGGTTGAACAGGCGTTCTCCGGGGCCGGAGCGAAGCTCCGGGCGGACCAATGTGTCCATTGGCCGGATCACATGTCGAACCCGCCTCATCGGCACTGTCTCACCGCCGCGTCTGCACTGTCTCCACGGCCGCGTCTGCACTGTCTCCACGGCCGCGACACCTCGGTCGCACGCCCCAGGATGTCAGCGCACCGGCACCCTGGGAGCAGGCCGGGACAGCGGTGTGGGCCAGGCACTGCGCCTTCGTCCCGCCCTCCGAACGAAGGTCCCGTGCCGATATCAGGCGATGGTGGCGATCACATGACCCTGGTGCAGCGGTTCCCCCTCCGCCACGGCCAAATGGACGACACCGCCGGCCGGCGCGATCACCTCGGCCGACGCCTTGTCCACCTGCACTTCGGCAACGAGCTGGCCTGTTCCGACCGTCTCGCCCTCGGCGACGAACCAGGTGGCGACGATCCCCTCCGCGTCCGGCTCGCTGTCCGAGAGCTGTGGGAAGCGCACGTCGACCACGAGGAGGCCGATCAGCGTGTCACCGCATGGATGGCGGCTCGGATGCGCTCGGGGGTCGGCAGGACCGCCTGCTCGAGTGCCCTGGCGTAGGGGATCGGCACGTCGGGGACCGCCACCCTGACGGGCGCGGCGACCAGCAGGGAGGGATCTCGCTCGACGACCGTGGCGATGACCTCCCCGGACATGCCGTAGGAGTGGTAGTCCTCGTCCACCACGACGAGGCGTCCTGTCCGGCTCACCGACTCGACGATCGCCTCTCGGTCCAGGGGCACGAGCGTGCGCAGATCCAGTACCTCGACATCGATGCCGTCGGCGGCCACCTCGTCGGCGACGTCGAGCGCGTGGTGCACGGACAACGAGACCGTCGCCACGGTGACGTCCCGGCCGGAGCGGGCGACGACCGCCTTGCCGATCGGGGTCTCGTAGGCTTCGGAGGGGACCTCACCGAGGGCCCGGTGGGTCTTCGACATCCACGGCAGGCCCATGGCGCCCTTGTGGAACAGGTAGACGACCGGGTTGTCGTCGCGGATCGCGGCGATCATGAGCCCCTTGGCGTCGGCCGGGTTGGAGGGGATGACGACCTTCATGCCAGGCAGGTGGGCGAAGGTGCCCCACAGGCACTGCGAGTGCTGGGCAGCGTCCGAGTAGCCGCCGCCGACAGCGCTCGTCACGACGACAGGCACCTTGACGTTGCCGCCGGACTCGAAGTGGATCTTGGCCATGTGGTTGGAGATCTGGTCCATGCAGACGCCGAAGAAGTCGGCGAACATGAGCTCCACGATCGGTCGGAGACCCTCCACCGCGGCTCCGGTGGCCAGGCCCATGAAGGCGGTCTCGGAGATCGGCGTGTCCCGGACCCGCTCCGGCCCGAACCGCTCGAGCAGGCCTGTCGTGGAGCTGAAGATCCCGCCGTAGGCACCCACGTCTTCGCCCAGGTAGAACACCGAGGGATCGCGTTCCATCTCCGAGGCGATGCCTTCCACCATCGCCTTTGCCATGGTGAGGCGGCGGGGCGGCACCGCTGGGGATCGAGAGGTGGGTTGGTCGACGACGGTCATCGGTCCTCCCTCAGGCGAACACGTACGAAGTAGCCGCTGCCGGATCCGGCTCGGGGCTGGCCACGGCGAACGCCACGGCGCGCTCGACCTCGGCTGCCGCGTCGGCGGCGATCTGCTCGACCGATCCCTCGTCGAGGATGCCGGCCTCGAGCAGCCGGTCTCGGTAGTGGGGGATCGGATCGCGGTCCTCGACGGTGGCGAGATCTCCGCGGTAGGTCTGCGGGTCGCCTTCGAAGTGGCCCCACATGCGCAGCGTGTGCACTTCGAGCAGCGAGGGTCCCTCGCCGGCGCGGGCCCGGGCGACTGCCCGTCCGGCTGCCCGGTACACGGCCTCGACATCGTTGTTCTCGACACGCTCGCCTGGCATCGCGTAGCCAGCAGCGCGGTCGGCGTTGCTCGCTACGGCCGTCGACGCCGGTCGGGCCACCGAGATCCCCCAGTCGTTGTCCTCCACGACGAAGACCACCGGCAGTCGCCAGAGCGCGGCCAGGTTCAGCGACTCGTGGAAGGCGCCTTGGTTCGCGGCTCCCTCTCCGGTGACAGCCACCGCGACGTCATCGCCGCCCCGGTGGCGGAACGCGAAGGCCTGTCCGAGCGCCGGGGGAAGGCCTTCGGCGATGATCCCCGAGCAGGAGAAGTGGACCGCAGGATCGAACAGGTGCATGTGCCCGCCCCGACCGTGCCCCAGCCCGCCCTCTCGCCCGAAGATCTCCGCAGCCATCTTGGCCATGTCGACCCCGTGCGCGATGGCCACGTGGTGGGGGCGGTGGGTCGCGGTCACGGCATCGGACGGACGCAAGTGTGCGCACACGCCCGCAGCCACCGGCTCCTGGCCGGCCGCCAGATGCATCTCGCCTGGGATCCTGCCCGCCCCGATGTCGAAGCCCGGCGACTTGTCGGCGTGGTACTCGCTGCGGATCCGCTCCTCGAAGCTACGGATGCGGACCATCGTTCGATACAGGTCCACACACACCGCTGCCTCGAGGACCTCCTCTGACGTTGCGAAGGCCATCGAACCCCCTCCTCCGCCGGCACTGCTGCGCTCCCTCGCTCGCCCGCAGCCCGACGCGTAAGAAGCCTACCATCGGTTCCGTTCTTCCTGCCCAGCCACACCCCCACGAGCCGCGAGCGACCAGCACCTTGTCCACCGGTACCACCGCAGGGTCATCGTCGCCACGGTGGCGCGAAGGGCCGTGCGAGCGCTCGGTCCGGTGGATCGGAACCGGTCGGCGCCCGACGTGCACCCCGCTCACCACGTGGTGCCCATCCCCGTCACGACGTGGTGCTCATCCCGGTCACGACGTGGTCACGACGTGGTGCCCAGCACCTCGCGGTAGAGCGCGGCGATGTCTGCCACCTCGTCGTCGACGCGGCGGATGGCGGTCGACGAGGCGCCTCGGCGCAACCGGTCGACCAGCGCCCGGTCGGAGACCAGGTCGAGCAGGACCCGGCGCAGCGACGCCGGATCCCGGTGCTCGAAGCGCAGGCCGTTGGTGCCGTGGACGACGATGTCGCTGATGCCGAACGCGGTGGCACCGACCACCGCCAGGCCACCCGCGAGGTACTCACGGGTCACCCGGTGGAACGTCTCGAACACCGACGTGGACAGCCCCACCTCGGCCAGGCCGGTCAGGCGGGGGAGATCCTCGGGCCGGTACGGCCCGTAGTCGGTGACCCGACGGTCGTCGAGCAGGGCGCCGAATCGGCTTCGGTCCCCGCCGCCGGCCAGCACCAGCCGCCAGTCGTCACGCCCGGAGAGCTCCTCGCTCGTGAACGCGTCGACCACCACCGAGATGCCCTTGGCCGGGTCGGCCGTGGCCAGCAGCAGGAAGGTCAGTGGCGACCCGGCGCCAGGGCCACGAGCGGCGCTGGTGGTGCTGCGCATCGTGCTGCTCGAGGTGCCGCGCTCCGGTTCGGTGCCGGGCTGCGGTTCGGCGCCGGGATCGGCTTCGGCGCCGCCAGCACGGGTGCGGACTGCGGGAGCGGCGGCGGCGGGCAGGTCGACACCCATGGGGATGGTCCGGGTGCGCGAGGGGTCGAGGGGCAGGGTCTGCTCGAAGTAGGCCCTGAACCCGGCTGACGCGAACACCACCCGGTCGTAGACCGAGGTGAAGTGGGTGACAGCTCGGGCCCGCTTGACCTGCAAGAGCCCCGTCAGGTGCTCGCGGCGTCGGATGTCGACCACCGGGCGCGCATCGGCGGCGAAGTGAGCCCAGGCGGGATCACCGCAGTGCGCCACGCAAGCGCTGCAGTGCGCCACGGTCAGCGGCGCAGCGCAGTATCCCTCTGGGCCCGAGCACGTCGACACCGGGGCGACCAGGGCGCAGAGGTCCTCGGCGCAGGCGACGGTGCGCACCACCGGGATCCCGACGTGGTGGGCGATCTCGGGGATCGACAGCGGGAGGTGCACGTTGTCCACCACATGGACCACCGACGGGCGGATCTGGTGCAGCAGCCGCCGGATCGCGTCGTCCGGCCCGCGAGCGTGGACCGCCTCGGCGGCCCCGGCACCCGCGCGCCAGGCGCCGAGCGAGCGGCCCGACGGAGTCGGATCGAGCGGTGTCACCGGGGCGTCGACCGTCCACACCGAGCCGGCGTGGGTGATGGGCCGCACCGGCACCCGGGCGAACGGCTCGCCCGCGCACTGCACGACCTCCAGATCCCCCCACGGCGGGGCGTCGGCCCCCATGGCGAGGACGGTCACTGCCCACCCTGAGCGAGCCAGCGCAGTGGCATATCCGTAGGCCACCAGCGGCGTCCCGGTGTGCTCGTCGGGTGGGAGGCCGTGGACCACCAGCAGCACCGAGCCCGGCTCCGTTCCCGACGCCGCCGTGGCCGCCACGGAGCCCCCAGCGCCTCCGGCAGAGAGCGGCTTCACGGGAAAGAGCCCCCAGCGCCTCCGGCAGAGAGCGGCTTCACCGAAAGAGCCCCCAGCGGTCCACGGGGCCCTCAGAGCACGCCTCCCGGTTCCGTAGCCCCGCATCGGCGCCGTCACGCTCTGCGAAGCCGGCAAGCTGGCGAGCTCGGGAGCGAGCCCCGAACGGTTCAGACGCCGGCATCGACACCGCACGATGCTGCCACCCGCCGGGAGAAGCCGTCGATGTCGCCGAACCGTGGCACGGCCCACTCCTGCGCGGCCCGCCCGAGCACGTTCGCTGAGCGGCTGTCGTCGACCAGAGCCCGAGCCGCCTCGAGCCGCTCGGCGTCGTCGGCGACGACCAGCCCGCCGCTGGACTGGGCCACGTGCTCGGCGGCGAGGGTGCCCGCCGGGGCGACGACGGCAGTGCCGTGCACCATCGCCTCCAACGTGCTGCGCGCCAGGTGCCCGTCGGGCTCCACCGCCACCACCGCCCGAGCAAAGGCCAGGATCCGCCAGAGATCCGACCGGCTGGTCACCACGGTGTGGCGCTCGCAGCGTCCCCGACGATCCCAGACCACGAGGTCGGCACCGCCTACTGCCGCCACGGGGAACGGGTGCAAGGCGCCGGCCAGCCAGCCAGCTGTTGCCATGGCGGCCCCCTCGTAGCTCTGTGCATGGTCGTGGGCCAGAGCCGAGTCGCCGACGGCGTCGGCGGCGTCGACGACGACCACGTACCCGTCGGCAGCTACCATGGCCGGCGGCTCACGTACGGCATAGGGGTTCGACGGCAAGTGGGTGCCGATGTCGAGCGGATGGGCGACGCCGTAGCGCCGGAGCCAGGCGTCGTCGGCTGGGCTGGTGGCTAGTACGGCGTCGACGACCTGGGCCAAGGCGCCGGTGTCGGCATCGAGCGGTCGACGGTGGTCGGCCAAGGGCAGCGACACGGTCCGAGTGCCACTGGGGAGGCCAGCGACCAGCTCGACAGCCCCGGGGCCCAGCGATCCGGCCAGCACGACCAGCGCCGGTGGCCGGGCTGCGATCTGGCTGGCAGCCTGGTCCCATGCCGGCAACGGGTGCCAGCCGAGCACGGTGGACGCCGGCTCGGGCAGCCAGCTCGGGTGGTGCCCGCTCGCCGCGGCGGCTGCCGCGAGCGCCTCCGACGCGAGCGCGGCAGTGGCCGACTCAGGTGGATCGGCGGTCAGATCGACGACGTGCAGCGCGCCGTCACGGTGTCGAGCCCGTCCCGGCCCGGTCAGGGCCAGCACCTCCACCTGGTGCCGACGGGCGAGCACGCCGCACAGGGCCCGGAGCGCCCCGTCGACCTCGGTGCCGGTCTCCCAGCGCGGTGTCACGACGACCGTGACCGTCTCCGGCGCGCTCCATCGAAGTGGCCGGCTCACTGATCGGGGCCGGCTCGCTTGCGCCGGGGAGGCGCCGGGCTCGGCTTCGCGCGAGGCCCGGGTCTCGAGCGGGTCGCAGGGGTGCTGGTCCGGGGCTTTACAGCGCTGCTGGCGACCGGCGGCGCCGGTGGGCTGGTCTGCGAGGCCTCGTCCGCGCCCGTTCCGTGGACAGAACCGGGATCTCCGGCGGTGCCCGAGGTCTCCGAAGGGACTGGGTCAGGCACGGCTTGCGGCTCCGCGTGCTCGGACATGCCGGGAGCGCCGTCGGCATCGGGAAGGATCTCGGGAGGGCCGCCGGGATCGGGAAGGATCTCGGGAGCATCGCCGGGATCGGGAAGGATCTCGGGAGCATCGCCGGGACCGGGAAGGATCTCGGGATCGCCGCCGGGATCGGGAAGGATCTCGGGATCGCCGCCGGGATCGGGAAGGTACGAGGCCACCTCGGCGAGCTGGCGGCTGGTGGCCAGCGCCAGCTGCTCGATGTCGGCTTCCAGCGTGTCGACCCGCTTCGCCAGGGTGTCGCAGACCTGCACCACTCGGCTGAGCAGCTCACGCTCTTGGTGGAGGTAGGCGCTGAGCGTGCCGAAGACGAACCGGCCCACCACCCGCCACAGCAGCCGCTTCCACAGCGGGCCAGGCGGCGGGGCGGCGGGGCCGTCGGGCAGGGCCCAGTGCCGGTGGAGGTACTCCAGGGCCGGGTCGGCGGTCATGGGAAGGCGCACCGGTGGGGCCGGCAGCGGACGCGGCTGCCAGCGGGCCCGTCGGGCCGTCACGCGCTTGCGGAGCTGGGTGACGACGGCGCGAGCCTCTGCTGCAAGCTGTTCCATCGGGCCTCCTCGTCGGCCAGCCGTACGACGCAACGGGCGTCGAGACGGGAGAGGTGGGGGCTGAACATGGGATCCTCGCCGCGCAGCCAGTCGGCCCAGCGGCGGACGAAGGGGACGATATCGCGGCCGTAGCCGGTGAAGCCGCGGGTGGACGACTCGGCGTGGACCATCTCGGCGAGCGGCGTGGTCACGATCCGGTACCCCGCTTCCACCATCCGGAGGCAGAAGTCGACGTCGTTGAAGGCAACCGCCAGAGCCTCGTCGAAACCGCCCATCTCCTCGAGCACCGAGCGACGGGTGAGCAGGCATGCGCCGGTCACCGCGCTCCAGTTGCGGACCACCGCGGCGAACCCCATGTAGCCCGGATGGTCGCCGGGTAACCCCCGCATCGGATGGGCCACGATGCCGCCGAGGCCGATCACTGCCCCCACGTGCTGGACGCGGCCGTCGGGGTACAGCAGCCGGGCGCCGACCGCCCCGATGCCGGGGCGCTGTGCATGGCCCACCATCTCCCGCAGCCACCCTGGGCTGCGGGCGGTGATGTCGTTGTTGAGCGTGAGCACCATGTCCCCGCTCGAGCACTCGACGGCTCGGTTGTTCAGCGCAGCCCAATTGAACGGGCGGCCGTCTTCCACCACGGTGACCCGGTCGTCGCCCGACAGGCGCTCGAGCAGAGCGGCCATCTCCGGTTCGGTGCTGCCGTTGTCGACCAGCAGCAGCTCCACGGCGTCGTGCCCCGGATCGGCGACCAGGGAGTCCACGCAGCGTTGGAGCATCCCGGCCCCGTCACGGAAGGGGATGACGATGCTCACCATCGGCTGGCCGACGACCTCGCGACGCACGTGGTACAGCCCGCGGAACCGCGGGTGGTGGTCGACGGTGCCCGGCTCGCCGCGGCGCTCCAACGCGTCGACCAGCGCCCGGCGCGCCGCTTCGTAGGCCCATGGCTTGGAGGACGAGTCGAGGGCTGCGGAGCCGGGAACAGCCCGCCAGTGGTAGAGGATCTCAGGGACGTGCGCGACGCTGCGGGCCCGTTCCGACACCCGCAGGGCCAGGTCCCAGTCCTGCCCGCCGTCGAAGGCGGAGCGGAGCCCGCCGACCTCGTCGACCAGCGAGCGGCGCATGGCCACCAGATGCGAGAAATAGCACATCGACAGCAGCAGGTCCGGGCTCCAGTCGGGCTTGAACTGGGGGCCGAAGCGCCGCCCGTTACGGTCGATCTTGTCGTCGTCGGTGTAGACGAGGTCCGCGCTCGGCTCGTCGAGGACTGCAGTGGCCACCGCTCCCAGCGCGCCGGCTGCGAGCTCGTCGTCCTGGTCGAGGAAGGCCACCCACTCCCCCGAGGCGAGGGCGAGCGCAGCGTTGGTCGCCGCCGAGATGCCGCTGTTGGTGGGCAGGGCGGTCACTTTCACCCGGGGGTCGGCGGCGCCATAGGCGGCCAGCGCGGCGCTCAGTGCCGGGTCGTCCGAGCCGTCGTCGCACAAGCACAGCTCCCAGCGGTCGTATGTCTGGCGCCGGACCGAGGACAGCGCCGCGTCGAGCAGCGACAGATCCGCCTTGTAGACCGGGACCACGACGCTCACCAGCGGCCCCGCGGCCAGTCGAGGGTCATTCGCAGCGGCTGAGCCAGGTTCTCCGGGGGCGGCTTCGTGCTCGGTGATCCACGCCTGGTAGCCGTGGACGTCGCTGGTGGCGTCGAGCCCGTAGGGAGGGATCGCGGGCGCCGGCGAGCAGCCGGCCACCACCTGCGCCAGCTGGTCGCTTGTCTGCCACAGCGCCCGCCACAGCACGTCGGCATGCTCGCCCCTGAGCGCTCCGTAGCGCCAGGCCTCGACGGTCTCCAGCGCACTGCGACGGGCCCGGTCGGCCGCCCGGTCGAGCGCTTCGGCCCAGGCGCTTCGGGGGGCAAGCTCGGGCAGCACCAGAGCCCGGTGCGCCCCGCTGAGCGATCGCAACGTCTCGGACAGTTCGACCTGGGCTGGCAGCACGACGCCGAGCGACCGGTCCTCCGCGGGGCTGCCGTCTGCAGGCCCGTCTCCTGGGGGGCTGGTGCTCGTGGGGCCGGCTCTCGTGGAGCGAGTCCGGCCCCTGGGAGATGGCATGCCTATCAGGGTGGCGAGCGCCGCCACGGACGCCGGTGACAGGTCTGCGTCGTGCGCGGCGCTTGAGCCCCCAGGACCCCGAAGACCCCCAGGACCCCCAGGACCCCCAGGACCCCCAGGACCCCCAGGACCCCCAGGACCCCCAGTGAGCTCCACCACGGCGGCGGTCCGGCCTGCGAGCGCAGCGAGGAGGCGTCGGTTGCCGAGCTCCCAGCCGGCGAGCAGCTCTGCCGCGGCGATCGGGCTGCCAGCGGAGGAGACGCAGTGCTGGGGGGTCTCCCAGGCCAGGACGGCCAGAGCCTCCCACCCGGCGTCGTCGATCAGCCCGCACCAACCGCGCAGGTCGCGAGCCAAGGTCGGGTGCGCCCAGTAGGCGAGCAGCGGCGGGCCGCCGGCGAGCGATCGGAGCGCTTCGTTCACGGTCTCGACCCGCTCCGGGGCGCCGCCGAGGATGCGCCGCGCCGTGGCGCTCGGGGAGGCACGGCCCGTGTCGTCGCCAGCCGTGCGCGCCTCGGCACGCCCAGGGGCCTCGGCCCGCCCAGGGGTGCTGACGGTGGTAGCTCCAGGGGTGCTGGCACCTCCGGCTGGGTCGGCCAGTGCGGCCAAGTGCCGGGCCAGCGGGGGAGCCACCTCGGGGACCCCGAGCGAACCGAGTGTGGTGGTGACAGCTGCAGTGCTGCCGGTGGCGGAGACCACCAACACCAACCGGTGGTTCGAGCGCGAAGGCACGGGCGGCGAGTGTAGCGCCTGCCTGGTCCGGCCGGTCCGGTGCCTGCCCGACCAGGCCGGTCCGGTGCCTGCTTCGGTCGGTCCGGTGCCTGGTCCGGCCGGTCCGGTGCCTGCTTCGGTCGGTCCGGTGCCTGCCCGACTGGGCCGGTGCGCAGGCGGGCGGGTCGCCCTGGAGCCACTACCCGCGGTGAGCTGCCGATCAGCGGCGGCTGGCCACCAGCACCGGGATCAGACGTTCAGTCTGCTGCTGGTACTCGGCGTACGGCGGGAATGCAGCCACGGCCCGCTCCCACCACACCCGGCGCTCTTCGCCGGTCACCTCCCGGACATGCACGTCGAACGGCTCGGGGCCGTCCTGCACGGTCACCTCGTCCGGGTGATCACGCAGGTTGTAGTACCAGACCGGGTGGGTGGGAGCGCCACCCTTGGAGGCCACCAGGGCGTACTCGCCGTCGTGCTCCACCCGCATCACCGGGTTCTTGCGGAGCTTGCCGGTCCGCCGCCCGCGGCTGGTGACCACGATGATCGGCTGCCCGGTGTCGAGCAAGGTGTTCCCTTCGCGACCACCGGTGCGCTCGTAGAGCGCTACCTGGTCGCGGACCCACTGGCTGGGGCTCGGTTCGTACTCGCCTTCGAGTGCCATCTCACGCCTCGCGGGCGTACAGGCCTACGATGACGCCGCGGGCGATGGTGTGGAAGCCGAGGTTGAACCCGACGTAGGCGGGTGACGCGTCCTCGTCGACGCCGAGCGTCGACACGTCGAGTGCATGGACGGCGAAGAAGTACCTGTGTGGCGCAGAGCCGGGCGGTGGTGCAGCACCACCGAAACCCCGGTACCCGTAGTCGTTTCGAACGCAGAACCCACCTGGCAGGTCGTTGCGCTCCAGCGTGCTCGCACCGGCTCGCAGCTCGACGGTCGTGGCGGGGAGGTCGACGACGACCCAGTGCCAGAAGCCGCTCATCGTCGGCGCGTCGGGGTCGTAGCAGGTCACAGCGAACCCAGCCGTCTCGCTCGGGAACCCGCTCCAACGCAGGTGCGGCGAACGGTTCTCGCCGGTGAGGCCCAATCCGTTGAAGACGAGGGCCTGCGGCAGCACGCCGCCGTCGCTCAGGTCGTCGCTGTGCAGCGTGAACGAGGGCACCGCGGGGAGCAGCTCGAACGGGTCGGGACCCTGGGTCATCTGGACACCACCACTCTCTTCGATCGCCGGTTCGTGTTGTTCGCCGGTTCGTGGGCGCACCGCAGCGCTGGCTGCCGGCTGCGTGCACCGGGCCGTCGGGGCGGCTTCGCTCCAGGGCCTGCCGGTACGCCAGCAGCATCGCCCGGACTCGGGTCGCCGCCAAAGCTCACGGACTTGACGCTACAGCATAGCGATCGGCGGGGTGTTCTTCACGGACAGCACCGCAGATCCGAGCGCGTTCACAGATGCGATGGGAACCTCAGGGGGCTGTCCATCTCGCTCAGGTCGGGAGCAACGTGCTGGCACTGGCGCAGCTCACTGGCTCGAGGGGCCAACAGGCCTTCCGAGCCAGGCATCCTTGACCTGTGGCAATGTAGTGAACCTGCGTTGGATGGAGAGCCCCTGGACGACAGCGCAGGAGCCTTGTGGGAGCTTCCGAGTCCTTGGCCGAGGTCGAGTCCTTGGCCGAGGTCGGAGCTGACGTTGGCTCCCAGAAGGCATCCGCACTCTCGGCACCGAGGCAGCCCACGGACAGCCTGCGCGCCGCACGGTTCGGACCGGTCGCCTGACCACTACCGCGAAGTCATCGATGGGCTGCGCTTCGGGACGCCGAAGTGACCGTGCGTCGGGGCGCTAACGTGACCGTTGTGGCCGGACTTCTCGAGGTGCCATCGGGTCCTCGCCAGTTGCGGGAGCTGCTCGGCGGCACCGGGACCGTCGTAGCGCCGGGTGCCTATGACGCGCTGTCGGCCCGTCTGATCGAGGAGGCTGGTTTCCAAGCTGTCTACATGACGGGGTTCGGCACGGCTGCCAGCCTGCTCGGCCGTCCCGATATAGGCCTGCTCTCAGGCAGTGAGATGATCGACAACGCCCGTCGGATCGTCGGCTGCGTGGCGATCCCCGTGATCGCCGACGCTGATACCGGCTACGGGAACCCGATCAACGTGATCCGAACGGTGCGCGACTACGAGCGCGCTGGAGTGGCGGGCGTTCATCTCGAAGATCAGGTGATGCCGAAGCGCTGCGGGCATCTGAGCGGTAAGGTGCTGGTGCCGGCGGACGATATGGCTGCCAAGGTGCGCGCTGCGGTGGCTGCCCGCACAGACCCCGACTTCGTGGTCATCGCCCGCACCGACGCCCGGGCCGTCGAGGGCTTGAGAGCGGCTCTCGACCGGGCGGCCCGCTATCTCGAGGCCGGGGCGGACGTCCTGTTCGTCGAGGCGCCAGAGGACGAGGACGAGATCGCCTTGATCGCCAGTGAGCTCGCTGGCGTGCCGCTCCTGTTCAACTGGGCAGAGGGCGGGCGGACCCCCCCGGTCAGCTTGGCTCGGCTCGGCGAGCTCGGGTTCCGGATCGTCATCTTCCCGATCGGAGCGCTGCTGTCGGCGGCCACTGCTGTCCGTTCGTTCCTCGTCACCCTGCGGCGCGACGGCACTCCCAGCGCCATGTTGACCGACCTTCCGACCATTGCCGAGTTCGTCGATATGCTCGGCATGGCCGAGGTGCACGAGCTCGAAGCCCGATTCGGCGACCAGCCGACGTGAAGAGGAGGATCCCGTGGCCGAGACCTTTCAAAAGCAGAGCGTGAGCGCAGATCTGGCCCGACGCATGATCATCGCCGCAGAGGAGAAGGCCCGCGAGCTAGGCGTCCCGATGAACATAGCGGTGGTGGACGAGAGCGGCGTGCTGAAGGCGTTCAGCCGGATGGACGGCGCCGCTCTCCTGTCGGTGCAGATCGCCCAGGACAAGGCCTACACGGCGGTCGGCTTCGGCATGCCGACCCACGGCTGGTTCGACTTCATCAAGGACGATCCACCCCTCGCCGCCGGCGCCCCGTCGGGCATCGACCGGCTCGTGATCTTCGGGGGTGGCTATCCGATCACCGTCGACGCCGCCGTGGTAGGCGCTATCGGTGTAAGCGGTGGCCACTACACCCAGGACCAGCAGGTTGCCGAGGCTGGCCTCGCTGTCGTCGACGCAGGCTGACGGCTGTGTCGGGAAGATTCTCGACGACCACGCAGATCCTGTGAGCTGGCCCGAACCTCTCTCCACGGGGGCCAGCGCTTCGCGCAGGTGCCAGGCCACGGAGGCGGCCGGCATGCAGACGAGCACGTGGGCGCGCACCTGTGCCGCTGGGCGGGGGGGTGGATGGGGCGGGCGACCACCGGCTGGCAGCTGGACTGGTCGGCGCCGGTGACCGGGCTCGTGCCGGTCCGCCGGCGAAGGCTCAGGCGCGCGGGCCCCCGGCGACGTAGACGACCTGTCCCGACACGAACGACGCATCCTCGCGGACGAAGAAGGCGGCCATGGCGGCGATGTCCTCGGGCTGACCGACGCGGCCGACCGGGATCGTGGTAGCCGCCGCCGCCTTGAAGTCGTCGAAGGACATGCCGATCCGCTTGGCCGTGTCGGCGGTCATCTCTGTCTCGATGAACCCTGGTGCGATGGCGTTGACCGTGACCCCGAACTTGCCGAGCTCGATCGCCAGGGTCTTGGTGAAGCCCTGGAGGCCGGCTTTGGCGGCGGAGTAGTTCGCCTGGCCGCGGTTACCGAGCGCGGAGGTGCTGGAGAGGTTGACGATGCGGCCCCAGCCCGCCTCGATCATGTGCTTCTGCGTGGCCCTGCTCATGAGGAACGACCCACGCAGGTGCACGCCCATCACCGCGTCCCAGTCATTCGTCGTCATCTTGAACAGGAGGTTGTCACGGGTGATGCCGGCGTTGTTCACCAGCACGGTCGGGGCGCCGAGCTCCCCGGCGACCCGGGTCACCGCAGCCTCCACCGCCTGCTCGTCGGCCACGTCGGCGCCGACGGCCAGCGCCTTCGCACCGTCGGCCTCGATCGCGTCGACGACCGGCGCACAAGAGCGCTCGTCGAGGTCGAGGACGGCCACGGCGAAGCCGTCCTTGCTCAGCCGCCTGGCGACCGCTGCACCGATGCCTCGGGCTCCTCCGGTCACGATGGCCACGCGGTTCGACTTGTCGGTCACAGGTTCTCCTCCATATCAGACTGTCGCGATGTCGCCGACCGCGAGCCACTTCGGGGCTAACGACCAGGTCTCCCGCCGCCCGGACAGCATCTTGCGACACCTCGATATGTTCGTCAAATGCCCAGAGCGCTGTTCTTCCCGATGCCGGACCGTAGGCTCGGGGCCGTGATCGAACAGGTGACCGATCCGCCCGCCGGGGTCCGCCAGCTACGTTTCGAGCGGCCGCCCGGCGCCACGAGCATCTTGCTGGTCCGCCACGGAGAATCCGTGGTGGCCCGGGCCGACCAGCTGTTCCCCCTGGTGGACGGGCACGGGGACCCGGAGCTGGATCCCCGGGGGGTGCAGCAGGCCGAGCGCATCGCCCAGCGCCTGAGCCGACCCCGCCATGGCGAGAAGCTCTCCGCCGTCTACGTCACCAACCTGCAGCGCACCGCCCAGACCGCAGCGCCCCTCGCCGAAGTGCTGGGCATGGAGCCGGAGGTGGAGGCCGACCTGAGGGAGGTGTTCCTCGGCGAGTGGGAGGGGGGCCTGTACCGGATGAAGATCCGCGAGAACGGCCCCATCGCCCGGAGGTTGATGGAGGAGGGCCGCTGGGACGTCATCCCCGGGGCCGAGCCCGAGGAGGCTCTGATCGGCCGCATACGGGCCGGCATCGGCCGCATCGCCAGCGCGCACCCCGACGAGCTGGTCGCGGTGTTCACCCACGGCGGGGTGATCGGCCGGATCATGGCGGAGGCGGCCGGGTCCAGATCCCTGATTTTCGCCTGGGCGGCGAACGGATCGATCAGCGAGATCGTGGTCACGGCGGACAGCTGGGTCATCCGCAGCTTCAACGACACAGCCCACCTCGAGGATCTCTGACCTCGTCACCGCCACGGCCGAGGAGCCGGCCCGCCACGGGGCGATCCCGCCGACGTCGTCGCAGGTGGGAAGCGGTCTCCCGGGCCACCTCGGAGGCGCAGGGAACCGAGCCGGGCCACCGGAGCACCGCTCGCACAGTGACGCAGCCTTTCAGGGCGCCACCCGCGCCCACTGCGGCCAGGTCCGGGCCACGTCGCGCCCCTAGACTGAGCCCGGTGGCCCGCCCTGACCTCGACACGGTACTGCGCCTGAAGCGCGCCGGTGACCTCGACGGGGCAGTCATCGCGCTCGAGAGCGCCCTCGGCAGCCACGCCCATCCGGCCGCGCTCGTACAGCTGGCCGACATCCAGCTGCACCGGGGCCGCTTCGACGAGGCGGAGGAGGCGCTCGAACGGGCCGAGGCCGAAGCCGGCACGACCGCCGCCACCGCCCGCCTGCGCGCCGAGCTCGCGTACCGCACCGGTCGCTTCGCCGACGCCGCCCGCTGCTACGAGCAGGCAGCCGCGCTCGGCGACCAGAGCAGCTGGACGCTCGTGCAGCTGGGTCGTTCCCGGCTGCGTCTCGGCGACCTCCGAGGCGCCCGCTCTGCGGCGGCACGGGCGATCGAGCGCGACGACGCCGCGTCGGCCTGGGCGCTGCTCGGCGACGTCGAACGCCGCCAGGGCCACCTCGAGGAGGCCGAGACGATGTACGCCAACGCCCACCAGCGGGCTCCCGCTGACCAGTGGGCGCACGCCAAGCTGGTGGAGGTCCGTCTCCTGCGGCTGCCGCCAGAGCGTCGGGCCAAGGAGATGGCGGTGCTCCGCAAGACCGCCGCTGCCGACAACTCGCACCTGACGGCGGTGCTCGCCAGGCTGCGCTCCGAGGAGGGCGACCACGTCGCTGCGGCGAGCGCCTGGGGAGAGCGAGCCGAGCGCACCGGCGACCTCTACGCCCGCAAGATGCGCGGTTTCGCGTTGCGCCGCGCCGGCCAGCTCCCCGAGGCCGCGGCGGTGCTCGGCGCCTGCCTCCTCGACGATCCTCACGACCTGGTCCTCTTCCGCACCTACGTGCACCTCCAGCGCAAGCGGGGGGCCCTCGATGAGCTGCGCCGCACCCTCGAAGGCCTCCTCCCCTATGCCGGGAGCCGCCGGGGGGCGGTCTACGGCGAGCTGCGCAAGCTGCCCGCCGCACCTGCCGGCGGCGAAGCCGGGCCAGCTGCTGCCGGCGCAGAGCAGCCGACCACGGCCGGCGAACCTGGGCCGACCACGGCCGGCGTAGAGCAGTCGATCCCCCCAGGCGAACCCCGGCCAGCTGCTGCCGGCGAGCCCGGGCCGATCGCTACTGGTGAACCCAGGTGGGGCACTGCCGGCGAGCCCGGGCCAGCTGCCGGCGAACCCGGGCCAGCTGCTGCCGACGCGGCCGGCCGAAGTGGCCGAGGTGGCCGAGGCAGGCAGGCCGGTCGAGCTGACGGGGCTGGCGGCTCTTGAGCGTCCCGACCCTCGGCGATGTCGTCGAGGTCGCCGACACCGAGACCGTCGTCCGCCTCGACGGGACCCCCGGTCGGCTCCGAGAGCTGGTGCTCACCGGCGACGTCGCCGGAAGCCTGGCCGCTGTCTTGGGGGCCGCGGGCGACCCGGCCGGCACCGGAGCCGGGTTCTTCGTCGTCGGCCCCTTCGGGTCGGGCAAGTCCCACTTCCTCGCCGCGGTGGCCGAGCTGGTCGCCGACCCGGCCGGGTCGGCCCGGGAGGTGGCCGGCGCGCCGGGGTGGAGCGACGAGCTGCGCACCCTGGCCGCGTCGGCGCGCCTGTCGCTGGCGGTCCCCGTCCCGCTCGTCGAGTACCGGGCCCGGGCCCGCCTCGAAGACGTCGTCCTCGAGCGGGCTTGGCGGGCGCTGGGCCGGCCCGGGCCGGCCACAGGCGGCGACGATCGCAGTGACGCCTGGGGCGGGTTCCTCGAGGCTGCCCGAGACGCGGGTTTCGCCGGGGTGGTGCTGCTCCTCGACGAGCTGAGCGAGCTGCTGCGAGCCAAGCAGGGGCCGGCGCTCACCGAGGACCTGCGGTTCTTGCAGTTCCTCGGGGAGTGGACGCGCAAGTACCCGGTGGTGGTGGTGGCCGCCTTGCAAGAGAGCATCGAGGAGGTCGCCAACGTCTCCCAGCGCGAGCTCGGACGCATCCGCGACCGGTACCGCCCCAGCCTGACCTTGTCGATGCGCCACGTGGAGGACCTGGTGCGCGACCGCCTGGTGCGGTGGAAGCCCGGCGCCGAGCACTGGGCGGCGCAGTCCCATCGAGCGCTGTGCGCGTCGTACCCTGTCCACCCGGTCGGCTTCGAACGCTTCGCCCGCTGCTACCCGCTGCACCCCGACACCTTGCGCCTGCTCGAAGGGCTTCGGTTCTTGCTCTCCCAGCAACGAGGCGTCGTCGACTTCGTCTGCAGCAGCGTCCGCGCCAGCCTGTCTCGACCCTGCACCGAGCTGATCACCCCCGAGCGGGTCTACGACCACTTCGCCGGGCGCCTCCTCGAACGGCCCGAGACCCAGCGCCTGGCAGCCACGGTCGTCGGCTACTACGAGCGGGCCCTCGACGAGCTGGTCGACCCCGAAGACCGTGAGCTGGCCCTGCGGGTGGTGAAGCTCCTCGTGCTGCTCGCGGCATCACCGCTCGAACGGCCCCGCAGCGCGGCGGAGCTGGCCGGCATGCTGCAGGTCCAGGTGAGTGACGTCGACCCGGCCGCGAACGCCGCCTATGTGGAGGCGGCCGTGCTGCGTCCCGCCGCCGAGCGCGGCGCCTACCTGGTCGTCCATCCGGGCTCGCCGCCTACGTACGCGGTCGACGCCGGCGCCGATGCCGCCCTCGTCTTCGCCTCCCGGGTGAGCGAAGCACGCGCCGAGCTCAACCCGGCGGACCGCCGCCTCGTCGCCACGTTGATGGAGCTGGGGTCCTCGCCCTCGCTGCCGCTCGACACCATCGCCCAGCTGGGCCCGTCACGGCGCGAGCTGCTGTGGCAGAACACGCTGCGGTGCCTGGTGGTGGGCTCAGCGCGCCTGGCCGAGCTGTCCACCGACGACGCCCGCGTCCTGGTGGCCCAGGCCCGCGCGGCCGGGGCCGAGGGCTACCTCATCGTCGCCGAGCCCGAGCTGACCGATGTGGAGGTGGCAGAGGCCGCCGTCGCCGCTCGGGCCGCCGTCGGCCAGGAGAGCCGCCTCGCCATCTGGCTGCCCGCTGCGCTCAGTGCTTCGGAGCACGCCGCGGTGCTCGACCTCCATGCACGGCGGCGGGTCCTCGATCGGGCCCGCGAGGTGGGGTTGGTCGAGCTGGTCGAAGCCGGCGAACGCGCGGGCGAGGCCGACACCGCCGTGGCCCGCGAGCTGCTGCGGCGCATCTACTTCGCCGGCACCGTCGCCTACCCGCCGGACGCTCCCGGCGAGCTGTTCGACGCCGGCGGGGTCGACCTGCCGTCGCTGGCCGGCCTGGCCTTCGAGCGTCAGCTCCCCCGTCTGGCTGACCCGCTCCTCGGCCGGCTGCATCCCCTCCATGCCCAGGTGGCGCCCCGAGGCGAGCTGGTGGGCGACCGCCTCCTGCGGCGCCTGGTGCACGAGGCCATCCCCCTCGGCCGGATCCCCCCCTCGGCCATGGTCCAGCTGCGGCCCCTGGTCGACGGCTACCTGGTGCCCCTGGGCCTGGCCCGATCACGGCGCGACGGGGCCACCGTGGCGCCCGATCCCGTCCGCAGCCCGGCGGTCGCCGAGCTGCTTCGCCTGGTCGGGGAGGGGGACCTCACCCCCGCCCCCGACGTCGTCGCCGCGCTCGGCGACGGACCCCTCGGCCTGAGCGAGCCGGAGGCGGTGATCTTGCTGAACGCCTGCGTGCGCGCCGGCCTGGTCGAGATGCTCCGGGGCCGGAAGCACATGGCCGAGCCGTTCCTGGCCGTCACCCCCAGCGACCGGCTCGCGGCCGGGGAGCTGGTGGAGCCGGCGGTGCGCGACGTGGTGACGCGCCTCGGCCCGATCGTCGGCCCCGGGCCGTTCGACCCGTGGACCGCTGCCACGCAGCGCACGGCGTGGCAGTACGCCCAGGCGTGGCTCGAGGCCCAGCGCGAGGAGCTGGCCCAGGTGGCCGGCGGCTTGGAGGCGATGGAAGGCATTCCCGCCCTCGCCGGCACCGACACGACCGCGATGCGCAGCGACGCGCAG
>JAKAQW010000032.1 GCA_021819525.1 Actinomycetes bacterium | reverse complement strand
CTCCGAACGACTCGCCAGGCCGGAAGGCGAGGTAGTCACGCACCAGCGCCCCCAGCTCGCCCCGGCCCAGCCGATCCCTCGTGCCGTCCGCCTCCGGGTGCTCGGCCGCGGCCTCGGCCGGGGTGGGCTCGGATGCAGCGTTCTCGGGATCGGCACGGCCGGTCGGCGTCGCGACGGCCACGTCGGAGCCAGTCACGGCGCTCCAGTGGTCGGGAGCCCGGACGCCTGCGACCCTCCCGCCCGGGATGCGGTGCACCGCGCCGGCTCCCTCCAACGCCGCGAGGCGCTTGGCGGCGGTGGACTGGCCGACGCCGAGCACGCCGGCGACCTCGGCCGCGGTTGCCTCGGGATGGGCGGCGAGGGCGGCGGTGAGCGCCTCGTCGCGGAGCTTGGGGGGTCGTGCCATGGTGGCTCCTTTCGGGTCGAGCTGAGCTCGTCACAGAAGGCCCTACCTCCACCTCGCCGCCCACCTCAAGGCCAAAGACGGACTTGCCGGAAACCAGGTCGGGGAGAAGATCCGAGAGGTTCTGAGGCGGATTTTGTTGAAAACGGTGTCCCTGCCCCATGTTCTTTAGGTGACGCTTGCCCGGTCGTGGGCCGCCCATGACCACCACTACCTGCACCCCCAGCACCTCGCACCACCCAGCCCGGCCCGAGGTGCCGCTTGCCATCTGGCCGGTCGCGCAGAGCACCGCCCAGTGGCAGCGTGCCGGGCGCTACCTGCCCGGGGTCGCCCGCCATCCCGGAAAGATGCTCCCCGAGCTCGCCCGGCGCATCGTCGCCGAGTACTCCGCTCCCGGCGACCTCGTCTGTGACCCCCTCGCCGGCATCGGCACCACCTTGGCCGAGGCCGCGCTGCTCGGTCGGCGTGCCGTCGGGGTCGAGCTCGACGAGCGCTGGGTCACCCTTGCCACCGACAACCTCGACCACATGCTCGACGGCGCGTCCCGCTGTCTCACCGGGATCCGCCAGGGCGACGCCCGCCAGCTCCAAGACGTCCTCGGTGACCTCGCCGGCACGGTCGACCTGGTCGTCACGTCCCCGCCGTACGGGTGCGACGCCGGGATGATCGACAAGCAGGCATGGATCGCCGGCGGCCGACTCTGCCCCGCCGACACCCTCAACTACTCGACCGACAAGGCCAACCTCGGCCACGCCCGCGGCCCCGCCTACGAGCAGGCCATGGCCGAGATCTACGCCGCCTGCCATGCCGTGCTCCGTCCCGGCGGCCACCTGGTCGTGGTGACGAAGAACACCCGCAGGAAGGGCCGCACCCTGGACCTCGCCGGGCTCACCGTCTCCCTCGCCATCGGGGCGGGGTTCAGCTACCTCGGCCACGTGATCGCGCTGCACGCCGCGATCAGAGACGGCGACCTCGTCGCCCGGCCCTCCTACTGGCAGACCACCCAGATCCGCCACGCCCGCGCCAAGGGCGAGCCCGCCCACCTCGTCGCCCACGAGGACGTGACCGTCTTCAGCCGCCCACCAACGACCCGAGAGGAGACCGCCGATGCCCGCTGACCTCCCGCTGTCGGTCTGGCCGACCGCCCAGCAAAACGCCCGGGCTCAGCGCGCCGGGCGCTACGTCGAGATCTCCGGCACCCATCCCGCCAAGATGCTCCCCGCCATCGCCGCACGCGCCATCGCCACCTACAGCGCCCCAGGAGACCTGGTCCTCGATCCGATGGCCGGCATCGGCTCCACCCTCGTCGAAGCCGTCCACCTGGGGCGCGACACCATCGGGGTCGAGTACGAGCCGCCATGGGTCGAGCTCGCCCGGGCCAACCTTCGCCACGCCGCCAGCCAGGGCGCGACCGGTCACGGCGAGGTGGTCTGCGGAGACGCCCGGCACCTTCCCGCCGGGCTCGATCCCGCCGCCGTCGGCCTGGTGGCCCTCGTGGTCACCTCCCCGCCCTATGGGGCGTCGCTGCACGGCCGGGTCACCGCCCGGCCCGGCCAGGGGATCGCCAAGTCGCACAACCGCTACTCGACCGACCGGGCCAACCTCGCCCATGTCGGGATCGGCGGCCTCTTGGACGCGATGGGCACGATCCTTGCCGGCTGCCAGCGGGTGCTGCGCCCTGGCGGGTTCGTGGTGATGACGGTGCGGCCCTTCTGGTCGAACGGGCGACTCGTCGACCTGCCCGGGGCCATGGTCCGCGTCGGCGAGGAGTCCGGCCTCGTCCTCTACGAGCGAAACGTCGCCCTCCTCGCCGCCCTGCGCGACGACCGGCTCGTGCCCCGCTGCTCGTTCTTCGCCCTCGAACAGGTCCGCAAGGCCCGCGCCAAAGGCGTCCCCCGCCAGGTGATCGCCCACGAGGACCTCCTCGTCTTCCGGACCCCGCCGATCTCCGTCGGTGCCGCTGGCACCGTCGTCCGCCTCCCGCAGCGCCTGAACGCCCCGTCGGCACGGAGGGCGGCGTGACCGGCACCGCTGCGCCGCAGCGACGCAGCGCGCCAGTGGCGAGCGATGGCCTTGACTTGTCCGCCCGAAAGAGGCCTCCTCGAGGCCCCAAGCCCACACCTTCCCGACCCCAAGAAGGAGGAACGCCCACGGCCATGGGCCGACACCCCGCCCTCACCACGACGACGCCCGTCACCGGCCGAGAGGCCCCGGGGCGGCTCATCGACCAGCGCCAGGCGGCCTCGCTCGCCGGCTGCTCCCGAGACACCATCGTGCGGGCGCGGCGCGCCGGGCGCCTCCCGCACTCCCGCCTCTACGGGCAGCGCTGGCTCATCGCCGTCGACGACCTCGCCGCCGCCGGCCTCCTGCGCCCTGAGGGCACCGATAGCGACGCTGCGCCCGAGGCGAGCGCCGGCCACGGCGGCACGGGGTCGTCGGTGGTCATGGCACTGGCCCGGGCAGAGTCCCGCATCTCGGCGCTCGAAGACCTGCTCGCCCGCCAGGACGACGAACTGGCCTTCTTGCGCCAGCTCGCCGTCGACCACCTCGGAAAGGCCTCCTGATGGGCCGGCCGATCACCGGGTCGCTCCGCCACCACCAGAACCGCTGGTGGGCGAGCGTCCCCCAACCCGGCGGAGTGGGACGCCGCCGTGAGGAGCCCTTCGCCAGCCAGGCCGACGCCCAAGCGTGGCTCACCCAGGCCGCCGCCGCCGCCCGTGCCGGCGAGCGGCTTCCCGACCCCGACCGGTTCCGCACCACCAAGGCGCCCCGGCCGAAGACCCGCCCGAGCCAGGCGCCCCGGCTTCAGCCCGACGTCGCGTCGCTGTCGCGGGCGTGGATGGCCGCCGCCTACGAGGACCTGCGCCGCGGCGGCCCCGAACGGGCCGAACGGGTCCGGCGCATCGTCGAAGGCTTCCTCGTCCCGTGGTTCGCGCCTCGCACGACGACGATCGCGGACGTCACCTACTTCATGGCCCACGAGTGGCTGCTCCACCTCGTCGGGCGCGGCCGCGCCGAGGTGAGCGGCGCCCTGCTCGGGCCGCCGCCGGTTCCCGGGCCCTTCCGCGACGGGGAGGAGCTGAACCTCGCCCAAGCCGCCAAGGCCGCCGGGGTGAGCCTGCCGACCGCCCGGCGGCGCTGGCGCGCCGGGCAGCTCCCCGGCGCCTACCGCGACCCCACGGGCCAGGTTCGCGTGCCCGCCGCCGCAGCCCTCGCCATTACCGTCAAACGCCGGGCGCCCGCCGGCCTCTCCCAGGGGTACGTGACCGACGCCCTGTGGGTGCTGCGCCGCATCCTCGCCTTCGCCCGGGCCAACGGCCTGTTCCCGCCCGGCTTCGACCCCACCGAAGGCCTCGACGCCCCCCTCGCCGACAAGGCCGACCGTCGACGGCCCGACCGAGGCGGACAGCCCCGGCCGCTCAGCCTCCCCGAGTGCGCCCGGCTCGCCTCCCACCTCCACCCCGTCCACCAGCTCGCCTTCTGGCTCCAGCGGATCATGGGCCTGCGCATCTCAGAAGCCTTCGGCGTCCGGATAGGAGACGTCGTCGACCTGGGCGGCACCGGGCTGCTTGCCGTCCAAGGCCAAGGCGGCCGCAGCTTCGCAGTCCGAGACGAACACGGCCAGGTCGTCGCCGTCCCCCACAAGCCCACCACCAAGACCGCCGCGGGATCGCGCGTCCTCGTCGTCCCCGAAAAGCTCATGGACCTCGTCCGCGTCGCCGTCGACGCCTTCCACACCGACCCCGACACCGGCCAGGTCGACACCGCGGCGCGCCTCGTCCCCGGACTGCAGACCCCCGACCGCTCCGGCCAGCACGCCTACCGCCACGCCTTCGACGAAGCCGCCAGAGCCGAACAGCTCACGGGCGAGCACCTCGGCTTCGGCGTCTCCACCCACCTGCTGCGAAAGAGCTGCGCCACCGACCTCGCCTGGACGGCCGGCATCGAAGACGCCGTGCGCCGCCGCTTCATGGGACACCGCGCCGGCGACGACGTCTACGGGCGCATCTACACCCTCGACCACCCCGACGTCGCCCCCCTGGCCAAGGTGGCCGAGATCCTCGACCACCACATCGCCATGTCCATCGGCACCCTCCTGGTCCCCACCATCCGCCGCGCCCAGTGGGGGAGCGCCAACCCCCTCGCAGCACGCGCCGACCACGTCGCCGCCACCTTGGCCGCGGCCGGATGGCTAGTCGACCCCGGCAGCGACGACGACCCGCTCTGCGACGCCCAACGCGTCGCCGCCGAGCTCGACATCTACCCGACCACCGCCCGACGGTGGATGACCGACGGCACCATCCCCACCGTCGCCCTCCCCGACGCCACCGGCGTCTCCCGTCGCTACGCCCGGCTCTCCGACGTCTGGGCGCATCGCGACCGACTCGCCGGGCGGATCCTGCTGCCTGACCTCGCAGAAGAGCTCGGCGTCGCCTACCACGAGGCCTACCACGCCCTCCGCCGGCTCGGCCTCGCCGTCGAGCAGCACCCCACCACCCGCCAGTACCACCTCAGCCCCGAGGCCGCCGAAGCCCTACGAGCCGAGCACCAGCGCATCCAGGCACTCCACCGTCGCTCGATGAAGCTCGCCGCCGCCGCCCGCCAGCTCGGTGTCGCCCTCTCCACCGCATCGGTGCTTTCCCGCACCGGCCAGTTGGAGATCGACCCAGAGACCGACTCCTCCGGGGCCCGCTTCGTCACCCGGACCTCGGTCGAGGCCTACTGGCTCGACGGCCGCCGCGCGAGCCCCCGAGGCGGCCCGGCCGGGGTACCCGTCTGCGAGGTGGCACACTTCACGGGCAAGAGCGAGCAGGCGATTATGGACCTGGTGCGTGTCGGCGTTCTGACCCAGATACCTGGCCGGCGGCGGGGCGAAATCACGACCGCCAGCCTCCGCACCTGGCTCGCCGACATGCCACACGGCGAGATGCCGGATCTGCCCATAGGCGACCGCCGACAGTCGCGCTGGTCATGACGCGACGCGGGTGGATCGGTACTCGAGGCCGGCGGCAGCTTGGTCGAGAGCCGTGTTGAGGCGCCGGATCTGGAACGAGACGAGACTCTGGATCTCATCGGCTCCGTGGGCGATGGCCTTGGCTTTGGCTTCGATGCGCGACAGCTCGTGCACGGCGCGGCGGGCTTCCTCGACGCCGTTCTCGATGCTGTCCACATCGATGCCGGCCTCTTCGGCCGCGACCATCAGGAGCCGGGCCCGAGCCCAGCGGTAGGCGGCTTCGAGCAGCTCGCCCGTCTCTCCGAAGCGGCACAGCAGCTTGTTGTCGTCGTACTCGTTGAACGAGCCCACCTCCTTGGCGAAGGCGGACGCGTCGCGAGCCACGGCGATGGCGAAGCTGGCACCGCGGTTGATCATGGAGTCGTCGAGCATGGCCAGCACACCTCGGTCCCCTCGCAGCGGTAGGGGCGTGGAGCGCTTCTTGGCTTCGACCACGAACCGGCGGCCGTCGGGAAGCTGGACGGCGAAGTCACCGCGCTTGGACCGGCCGGCATCGCCGGCCGTCGTCCCGACGCAGTCGACGGTGTCGCCGTGGACCGCGGCGAGCCGGCACAAGACGGCCTCGACCTCGTCTTCGAAGTCGAACCCAGAGGCGGGGGACCGGTCACGCTCATCGGCTGCCATGGCCTGGCCGACGACGAGTTCCCGCAGACCCTGGAGGGCGGCCATGAGCTCGTCTTTCACCGGCCCGACCTGTGCGGCGACCTGTGCCTCTACGGCGCCGCCCTCGCCGAAATACGAGTCGACGAGCTCAACGAGGTGCGACAGGTGGCTCCCCTTGAAGGTGGGGTCGAAGGCTCGGTCGAGCTCGGCTCTGGTGTCGGTGACCAGCTTGGCGATGCGATAGACGCAGCTCGTGGCCAGGTCCGGGTTGAACGAGTCCTGGATCAGCCGCTCCAGCTGGGATCGGGTCTCGGTGATCACCTTGCCGGCGGCGCCGTGGGCGTCGGCCACGCTCGCGGCCAGGCGTGCCGAGACGGACTCGGCGTGGTCGGGGTCGAAGGTCGAGTGAACTCGTTCGAGCAGCTGTCCCTCCGTGGTGGCCAAGGCCCGATCGAACTGGTGACTGAGCTTGGCGAACTCCCGCTCCACGAGCTCGACGTGTCCGGCGACGCCCATGGCCCGCAGGCCGGCCACACCGATGGCGACGGCTCGGCCGGCCAGTTCGACTCTCGTCTCTGGTGCGGCATCGCCGAAGAAGGCGACGACGTCGGCCTCTCGACACTCGATTCCTTGGAGTACCACCCGATCCTCGTCGACATCTACCTGCGCGGTCATGGCAACCTCTTTTCCTCTCGGCCGCCACGATGGCGGCTCCGAGGTGGTCTTCCGGCCTTCGACCTCGAAGGCGACCGGGAACGAGAATGGAAGGGTCCCGAACGCTTGTACCAAGTTTGGCGAGGTTTATCCTCATCGAGTAAACCGGGATGAAGTTCGTATAGGATGGGTGTCAGTGGACGCCGTGCGCAACCCGTACACGCCCGGGGCGGGCAGCAGACCGCCAGTGCTTAGCGGCCGCGACGCCCAGCTCGACGCCTTCCGGATCCTCCTCGAACGGCTGCGGCTGGGCCGTCCCGAGAAGAGTCTCTTGATGACGGGACTGCGCGGCGTGGGAAAGACCGTGCTGCTCGGAACCTTGGATGGCATCGCCGAAGAGGCCGGCTTCCGTACTGCCTCGGCGGAGATCACGCATGAGACCGACTTTTCGACGCTCATGGCTCGCCTCACCCGTCGGGCGCTCCTCTCGCTCTCGCCGGCCGGTCGCTTGCAGGCCCGGGCACGCCGGGCAGCCGCCGTGTTGAAGGCTTTCACGCTCCGTCTCCCTGACGGCGTCGAGATCGGCATCGACGTCGAGGCGGCAGTGGGACGAGGCGACTCCGGCAACCTCGCCGACGACTTGGCCGACGTGCTGGTCGAGCTCGGCAACGCTGCCGCCGATCACCACAGCGGGGTGGTGTTCCTCTTCGACGAGATCCAGTTCCTCGGCCGGCGGGAGTTCGAGGCGCTCATTAGCTCGCTGCACCAGTGCACTCAACGCAATCTTCCAGTCACCCTGGTCGGCGCGGGCCTGCCGCAGCTGCCGGCGTTGGCTGGGGCGGCCAAGTCCTACGCGGAGCGCATGTTCGACTTCCCGGTGATCGACCGCCTGGATGAGACGGCGGCGAGCGGTGCCCTCGAGCTGCCGGCTGCCGCGGAAGGGGCTGGCTTCGAACCGGAGGCCACGAGACGCGTCATCGAGTTCACCGACGGCTACCCCTACTTCCTACAAGAGTACGGAAAGCATGTCTGGAACATCGCCGCTGGCCCGGTCATCGCCGTCGCCGACGTGGCCCAAGCGGAGCCGATCGTGCGTCTGCAGCTCGACGACAACTTCTTCCGGGTGCGCGTGGCTCGGACTACGGCCGCGGAGTTGGCCTACCTTTCGGCCATGGCTGATCTCGGCGACGGGCCGTACCGTTCCGGGGATATTGCCGTCCGACTCGGCCGGTCAGGCCCCGAGGGTGTCGCCCCTACCCGGTCGCGCCTGATCGACAAGGGTCTGATCTTCAGCCCTTCCTACGGGTTGAACGAGTTCACCGTACCGGCCTTTGCCGACTTCTTGCGCCGCAACTATCCCCACCCTCGGCGGGCCACTCGGTGAGCGTTGGCCCGCGCACGGCGGGCTCGGCGGAGAGCACCGAGGCGCCCCAGGGGTGCCATCGCCACGGTGACCGCCTCCCGCCAGGCGCCCTCGACTTCTCGGCCAGCGGCCACCTCTATGCCACCCACGGGCTGCACGCCTTCGCCGCCCGATGCCCACCGCCGCTGGCCCGCTGGGCGATCGAGACCTTCACCGAGCGCGGAAACGTCGTGCTGGACCCCATGTGCGGGTCGGGGACCACGGTGGTGGAGGCCACCCTCGCCGGCCGGCAGGGCGTGGGAGTCGACATTGACCCGCTTGCACGGCTTTTGACGCTGGCCAAGGCCACTCCGCTGCCAGCGACCAAGGTGTCTTCTCTGGCCGACGCCATCAGGAACAAGGCGCCGGGCGCCCCCGATGACGGTTGGCGGCCCGACATGCCCAGGCTGGACTACTGGTTTCGCCCGGAGGTGAGCGCAGACCTCGCCCGGCTACGCCGCCTCATCACCGAGGTGACCGAGCCCGGACCGCTCCGCCGGCTGGGCTGGGCGGTGTTTTCTTCGCTCATCGTCGGCCGCACGTCGGTGGCGAACGCGTGGGATCTCGTCCACTCCCGCCACCACTACCGCCTCTGGGAGGAGGACCCGGGCACCATCTCCCGGTTCGTCCGAGGCGTCGACCGGGCGGCCCGTCTCATGGACGACTACGAGAACCTGCTTCCAGCGGATCGGAAGCCGGCGTCGGTGGTCGGAGACGACGCTCGCTCGACGGAGCTACCCGACGGGGCAGTCGATCTGGTCTTCTTCTCCCCGCCCTATGTCTCTGCTCTCGACTACCCCCGGGCTCACGCCTTCGCCGTCGCGTGGCTGGCCGATGTGGTGGACATGACCCCCGACGAATACCGACGTCACGCCCGCCGCTATGTCGGCACCGATCGAGCGCCCCTCGCCAGGGCCACCACCGACCAACCGTTCCCGGCCCGGACCGGCAATGACGTCGTTGACGTCGCCGTGGACGCCTTGCGCGACGCCCCGGAGCGGGCGTGGGTAGTGAGCCGCTATTTCGCCGACATGGCCGCCGTCTTCGCCGATGCCGCCCGAGTGACCCGCCCCGGAGGCCACGTCGTAGTCGTGGTCTGCCCGTCCAACATCCGCCAAGTGCATGTCCCAACCCATGAGATCTTCCACACCCTCGCCCCTGCCGCAGCTGACGGTCGCCTGCGTCTCGAGGACCACTACGTGCGCACCATCCACGACCGACGACGCGTCATGCCCTACCTGGAGGCGAAGTTCGGTGAGCGCATGCGAGAGGAGTATGTCCTCGTGTTCTGCCGGCTCGGGAGCCGGCCGCTCAGTCGATCATCCGCAGCCGGGCGGGCGTCGGATCCACGGCGACGAGCAGCGGTCGAGCCATCGACGCAAAGCTGACGATGGCCTGGCCTGGCGCCAGACCCGGCAGGCGGATCCACAACGCCTCGTCGATGCCGGCGATGCTGCCCTTGAGCCGGTTGATGGTCACCACGTCGTTGATCTTGTGGAGCACGAAGTTGTTGACCAAGCCTAGCACCTGGCGCGGCAGGTGCTGAGGCAGTTGAGTCACGAACATCAGCGACAGCCACCGTTTGCGTCCCCGCTTGGCGATCCGTGACACCTGCTGGAAGAGGTTGGGCATCGCCGAGATCCGCTCCTCGGAGAGGAACTCATGCGCCTCTTCGATGACGATCAGGGTCTTGACCAGCTCACCGTGGCCTGAGGCCGCCGCTTGGTAGCCCTCGTCCTGGCGGCGCTGCATGCCGCGCAGCAAGTCGGCGATCACAAGGTTGTTGACCTCGGGGCTGTCCGTGTCGGACAGGTCGAAGATCGACACGCGTCCGGGCGTCAGCAGGTCGTCGTAATCGGGCGCGGCAACCTTGGGCACGTCGAAGACCCCGAGGCGGCGTAGCCGGTACAGCTTGCCGAGAAGCGCCCGCCAGGAGAAAGCGTTGCTCGTCGCCGCCGCGGCCGCTTCCACGCGAGCGGTCATGGCCGCCTGCTGCTTGGAGTCGGACCACGCCGCGTGGAACTCCCGGCACACCCGGGGCCCGACGGCCGCCTTGGACACCTTGTCGTGGATCATCTGCGCCACGTCGACGAGGTGGTCGAGGCGCATGCGCGGGTAGCCGCTCTCGAACTCGTTCAACTCGAAAGCTTCCCGGTCCTCATCCGCGTCCACCTTTCCCCCCTTGACGGCAGGGAAGATGCCGAGGTCCCGCAAGACCAGTTTCGCGGTGTCGTAGGCCTTCTCGAAGCGGTCCTTCTGCGCATCGTTCAAATCCAACAGCTCTTCCACCACGTAGGGGGAGAGGCTGGAGAAGCGCAGACTGTATTCCCGTACGTTGGGATGGCCAGGGTTGGTGGTTTCCTTGCCGACCAGGCGGTACAAGACGGTGTTGGGAACCCCAGCAGGTAACAGTCCCCGGCGCTCCAGGGCGGCCAGCATCGTCGGGTCCTCGGTCGGCTGGTCGAGTTCGGTGTACTCGCCTTCGGTGTCAAACAACACCACCGCCCACCCCGTGCTGGCCGCCTGTTGGATGACCCGGCTCACCGTCGTCGACTTGCCGCCGCCAGTGGTGCCGAGCACGCCCGTGTGGCGTGGCAGCACAGCCTTTTTGGACCCGTCGATCTTGACCTCGATGGCCTCGTCGCCGACGGTCACCCCCAGCTGCAAGGTGCCATCCACGCGAAGCACATCGGCGGTGGCCTCGCTGTCGAGAACGAACACCGGGCTGTTGGGCAAGGGCCGCAGGCGCGGCGGCATGAGCGTGCCCTGGGGGCTGCGTTCGCCGAGCAACTCGACTTGGACCCGGCCGTGATAGCGGGGCATGAACGTCGCCCCTTGTACCGCCGTGGTGACCAGTGCGGGCGCGTCGGCTCGCAGGCCGTCTGGCTCGGCGAAGGGACCTGCGATGACGATGCCGAGGTACTGGCGGCCGTCGGGTTGGCTCACGATCCGGACCAGTGACTGGGCGGGCACCCGCTGGACCGAGTCGAACGGCAGCAGCACGGTGAGCGAGTTGTCCTTCGCCCCGGGCGTGTCGAACATGGTCCGCCCGACCGAGCCGACATAGACCGCCGGCTCCTCCCAGGAGGGCAGGTCTCGGATCCCGGCGAGCCGGTCGACCACTCCGACCTCGTCTTCGGCCTCTTCTTCCCCGTGGGGGACGGCGTCAGCCTCAGTGCTCATTGTCAGCTCCTCTCCAAGGCGTCTCTATCGGGTGCGAGTCTGTCGTTCGCTGAGATAGCGGACCGGCTCGCCTTTGATCTGGTAAGCGGCCGTGACGGCGTCGTCGAAGGCGGCGCCACCGAACACCGCCTGGCAGGCGGCGTCGGCCAGGTCGATCGAAAGTGGGAACCCGCGGTACTCCTGCAGCAGCGAGTCAGCCATGGCTACGTGTGCCGCCTCATGGATCCGCTCGACATGGCCGAAGAACGGCGTCGCCGGACTGTGCGGCCCGGCCCGGTAGATGCCGACGGCGATCTTCGGGCCGATCTGCTCGACGAAGCGTTTGGCTTCCTGGTGCCATTCGCCGCCGTAGTGGCCGCCTTCGACGATCCGCGCGAGGGTGCTCTCCGCGCTGCGCACGACCGCGTACTCCAGCGGTCGCAGCGCCGCGCCGAGGGTGAGCAAGACCCGGTCCTTGAGGGCCGAGGGCACGAAGACCCACTGCTGGTAGTCGACGAGCCGGCGTAGGACGGCGAGCGATGCGGCCAGCAGCTCCATGCTCCCCGAACCGGTGAGCAGCTCGTAGGGCACCGGATTGCCATGACCCATGCGCCATGCGGCGTGCGACCGGTCGAGCAACGTCGCCCGCTCGGCGTAGCTCATGATGCCCCGCCTCCCCAACTCCGAGAGCGTGTCTCGGCGGTCGTTCACCCCCGTCGCCGCCCTCGTCTGGCGCCGTTCCAGGATCGCCCGGACCTCATCTAGCGGGTCGTGCGAGCTGACCCGCAGGTCACGGCGGAACAGGCGCTGGGACAGTGCCAGCTCGTGGCCCTGGTAGCTGATCAGGCAGATCCCGATCTGGGTTACGGTCACCAGCAGGGTGTCATGGGTCGAGGTGGTGCCGTCGCAGGTCTCGAGCTCACCGGAGAAGAGGACCTTGCGGGTGACGTCTTCGAGGTCGGCTAGCCCGGCGCTGTGGACGCCGGCCTCCGGCGGCGCGTCGTGCGCCCGGGCCAACAAGGGAAACAGCTCGCGTCGCACCGTGTCTTGGATGCGTCGCTCCTGCTCGATGGCCGGGCCGATCTCTGCCTCCACCCGCCCGTAGAGGGCCTCCAGGTCGAAGCCCGCCTCCCAGCTGTCAAGATCGAGGGTCTCTGCGAGCGTTTCGCCGTACGCCGTGGCGTATTCGTCGCCCTCAACCAGAGGGTCCTCGCCCTCGCCTGGCAGGGGGAGAGCAGCCTGGTCGCCGAGATCGGTCACGGTCGCATCCTCATTGGGCGGTGCTTGCCGACACGCATCTACCTGTCCCCTTCTGGTCCCCAGTCCGAAGTGCGACCGGAACTTTGATTGGGCCCATCGGGCGCACTCCGACGTCCAAGGAGATCGAGGAGCCCGTAGTCGTCTCGGCCTACGGGGTCAGCGAGCTGGTCGGCATAATCGCTGGCGAGGGCGACTGGGAGCCCGAAGTCGTCGACGAGGAGCTCTCGCAGGGCATCGGCGCTCTTTACGCCCTGCTGGCGTGCCCGGCTTCGGACCTCACCCTCCGGGGCGAGCAACTCCAACGCGATGCGCCGTGCCCGCCACTCGTGCAGCCCGGTGGCATCGCTCTCGGCCCGGTCGAGGAGGTGGGTATGGACCCCGACCGGCACGTCGGACAAGATCGCCGAGAGCCTTTCCTTTGGAGTTGGCTCCCGCTCGCCATCCAGGACGGACAGCAACTCCGGGCGCCGACGGGCGACCTCGTCGCGGGGGATGAGATATTCGACGATGAAATGTCCGGCCTCGTGCGCCAAGCTCACTCGTCGCTGGGTCGGGTCATCCCCGGCTTCGACGAAGACGAGACCCACCCCGCCGAGGGCGACTAGGCACGCCCGAAGCCGCCGATCGGGGCCGGAGAGCATGAGCTCGACCTTGTGTGCCGTCAGCCACTGCGCGATCGAGCGGACCGACAACTCCGGCACCTCGATCACAGCGAGGGGCAGTCCGACAAGGACCGCGAAGTCGAGGTCGCGAGGGTAGGACCGCAAGGCGGGTGCTTCGGACCAGAACCGCTCGACCGCGTCATGAAGCCAACCGGGCAACCCCGGCCCGGCGACTGGGGTTTGAGAGAGCACCGTGTGGTCGTCGGTCTCGTCGCGGGCTGCCGCCAACAGCGCAGCGGGGCGATCATCGGCGGCCAGCGCGCCGGCACGAGCCTGCAACTCCGGCAGGACGTCCACCAGCCGCAGCAAGGAGGCCAGCCGCCTCGGCTCTATCCCGACGTGCGATGCGATGGCTATCAGGTCGTGGCCGAAATGGACGCCACGGCGAGGGGTCCTGCACAATGCGAGCGCATCGACTTGCTCGCGGCCGATGCGCAACCAGGCAGCCGGTTTGCCTGCCACCTCTTCGAAGCGGGCCAGGTCGAAGGCGACAAAGCCGGGTCGTCGTGCCGCTCGCCCCGCTGCGAGCTTGAGCAGCCTCGCGTTGGTGTCCTCAGTCATTGGATCAACCCCATCCTGCGTAGCTTCCGTAGTGCCACGTCACGGGCGTTCTTGACCTTCCGTCGTCGCTGCTCGACCGGCAGGTGCTCGCACCCCAAGATGCACGCCAAACGGTCCGAGGATCGTTCTTGCTCCACGAAGCAGGCCCACACGAACTCACGCTGGCGATCTTCCGGGAATCCCTCACGAATGCGATGCCACATCCCGGCGCGGTCGAGACGGCCCGCGTCGTCGGGGTCGGGTCCGATCCGGCTCATCCCGACCGGAACCGCACCCGGGACGGCTGCGTCGGACGGCGCGTCGAGGGGGCCGAGGGCGGATAGGGGTGGCGTGTCGAGGGCGCTGCGTTGCTTCTCCGACCGGTAGGTGTTCACCACGTCTCGGTGGGCGACCATGTCCAACCAGCCGAGCAGAGATGCCCGCGAGGGGTCGAAGCGCTCGGGAGCGTCCAAGTAATCCAGGAACGCATCCACGGCTGCGTCATACAGCCGGTCCGTGTGCGACCAGCGATGCCAGCGGCGCTTTAGCCGTTTGACCAGGGGGTTGAGTACCTTCCTAGCGAGCTGTTCACTGGCCACCCGGTCACCCGCGACGAGCCGCCCGTGCAGCTCAAGCAGCACGGCAGGGTCTGGCTCGGCGAGCTTCTCGCTCGTGGGGTCAGCTGCGCCCACACCCGCTCCTTCCGGGTCCTAACTCGAAGTGCGACGCACAATCGTCGCGCCGCGGAGGTGTGCCAGGCAGGATGAGGGGTGTCTGGACGACAGGGCAGCCAGCCCCGGATCTGTCCGGGTCGCTATGGCATTGGGGGGCTGTAGTGTGGCCGACGCAGCGGCGACCCGCTAGGACCAGCGGCGGCTGCTGGTACGGGGACGTCGAGCGGGCCTGATGCGGAACTGGTACTGGGCGATGAGGTAGTCGGCTAGCGTCTGGATGTCCCTGGGCGTGTTCTGCAGATCGTTCCAGCGTCGCTGGTGGTCAGGCCCGAACTGCCAGGAGCCGCTCGTCCAGTGGCACACCTCTTGCAGGTGGGCGAGGTCGGCGCCGAAGTCTTTGAGAGTCGGCAGGCGCGGCCGGTGCTGGTCAACGATGGCGTCCATGACGAAGCCGAGGCTCACGATCCCTACCCCGTGCATGAGCCGGGACCGTCTGGGCGGCTGCTTCCACGCTTCGGGGAACGTCGCCGCCACGGCAGCCCAGAAGGTCTTGAGGAGGGTGAGGACGGCTTCGGTGTCGCCTTGGCCGGTCAGCGGATCTCGGAACTGGTAGAGGGCCCCGTCGCTGAGGCTGTTTTCGACCATCTTCAGGACCGAGTTGTCCTTGATGATCCCGCCCGGGCTGGTGGGCGTGTGGATCATGCCGTGCAGCGGAGAGTTCTCGTCGTGGTTGAGCCGGGCGACGATCATGGCCGGGAACCGGCGCAACTGGAGCGCGGGGGGCAGGGTTCCAGTGGTGGTGGGGAGCAGTTCGTGGATGAGCCCCTTGGGGAGGGGCTTCGTGTTGTTGACAAGGATGAACTGCGAGCGTTGCTCTGCGTCGGAGTCGGTGATGAAGGCGGTGACGCAGACGGGGAAGGCGTCAATGCGGGCGTCTCGGATGGCGGCGAAGCGCTGCTGGCCGTCGACGATCCAGCCGGGCAGATCCTCGACGGCGGCATCGTTCTCTATGGGGATGATGAGCGTGCCCGGACGTACGTTCCCGTCGCTGGGCTTGGCTTTGTCGGCTTCGAAGGTGACGCGCTTGTCGAAGGCGATGACGAGGGCATTGGGGATCATGGGCTCTTCGGATTCGAGGTAGCGGCGGATCGACGCGATGTGGGAGAGCACTTCGGGTCGCTGGTAGCCGTGGATCTCGGCCTCGTCGTCGCGGTGGATCCGAGAAACGGTCGCGAACGATCGCAGCTTCTTGCCGTCGACGGCAAAGCTGTAGAGCACCCGGGTCCGGCCTTGGCACACTTCGAGAGCCGGGACGCGCAACTCCTGGCTGGTGGAACAGTGGGTCGTGCTTCGTCGCCTTCGGTTGGGCGTGGGGTTCACGCGGCGCTCTCCTGTGCTTGACGCAGTTGCTGGTGGAAGACGTACAAATTGTGAAAGCCTCGACGCTTGTTGCGCTCCGACCCGCGGAACATGGCGATGTCGATGCCGATGGGGCCGCAGATCCCGCACTGGCAACTTCGCCACGGCCGGTCGGTGAGGATCTCCCGGTACGCCTCACTTCGATCTTTGCGGGTCTCGTCGCAGAAGCGCTCGTAGGTCAGCACGGAATCGACGGCCTCGTCGACCGAGGCCCGTCCGTTCTCGTAGCGTCGCAACATGTTCATGGCGTCGCGCTCGAGGCGTAGCGCCTTGTCCTGAGAGATGTGGCCGGCTTTGATCCGGGCTCGCAGCTTGGGGTTCCCGTCGACTTGGGGCACCCGCAGGGCGGTGTAGGGGTCACGGTTAAGGGCGTAGTAGTTGTCAGTGTCGTCCTTGAAGGACTGGCGGAACGGTGAGGTGGAGTCGAAGCTGGCGACGCCGAGCGATGCGAACTGTTCGAGGTGGTCGCAGCGGGTGACGCCAAGCAGGTGCAGTCGAGTATCGGCTCGTCGGACTTGGTCGACTGCGCTCAGGCACGTCTTGATTTCGCCGGTTTTGAGCGGCACCATGCCACCGAGTGCGATGCGTCGGTAGCCGATCGCCTGGAGCGCCTTGACGGCCGAGGTGTACGAGCGCGGACTCCAGCCTTGGGCGACGCCCAGGGGCCGGAAGGACACCTTGCGGGCCTTGCAGCGGGCCCGGAACTCGGCCGCCAACTGCAAGGTGAGCGCCTGGCGGGACCGCCACTCAGCGCCCTGGGGGTGGTCACGGTCGTCGTCAGCGGTGGGATCGTAACCCAAGATGACATGGTCGACGGAGATGCCGAAGTCGAAGCCGCACTCGTCGTAGAAGTCGATCACCTCGTCAGGTCCGTAGGGGGGGTACTCGTCGCGAACGTAGGAGAAGGCGCCGCAGTCGCCCATGGTGGCAAGGCGCGGCCCATCTCGGCGGTCGAGACGAAAGAAGTCGCGGATGCCGACCCGATAGAGACGGTGCCGTTGGGCGATGGTGTATTTTCCGGCGCTGTTGGGGAGCCCGTCGACGATGGTTTTGGAGACCAAGAACCCGTCGAAGGCGGGGGCGGCTAGCGCCTCGTGGGCGTAGCGGTCGTCGCGTTGGCGGATGCGGTAGATGGAGCGTTCCTCAGTGTTGAAGTCGAAGCTGGGGTCGATCTGGTCCTGGCTGTCAGGGAAGAAGAACTGCAGCCTCATCGCTGCGCCGCCTTGGCCGCCAGGTAGAGGCGGATCAGATAGTTCGAGAGTTGGCCGATGTGGCGGCCGACGTTTTGGACCTCATTCCAGTCGAGGCGCAACTCTTCCCACGTTCCCGACGTCCAGCGGCAGTGGGGGGCGACGAGAGCCAGGTCAGCGAGAACCCGCCCGGCAGCGTCGGCGGCGCTGGCGTCGAGGGAGCCCATGACGCGGTCCATGAGCCGGCCCATCGCCCGGATCCCCGCCCCGTGCATGAGTCGGCTCTCGGTGGCCGGTCGGCCCCAGGCGTCGGGGAAGGTCTCCCGGATCGCCGACCAGTAGGTGATGACGGTTTGCCAGATCCCAGCGCCGTCGATGTCACCAGTGGAGACGTCCCGGAACGGGAAGAGACAGCCGGAGGAGACGGTGAGGCTCTCCTTGAGCATCTCGACCACGCTCGTGTCGGTGACGACGGCCGCAGATGTGGCGCCGGCTGGAGACGACGAGCGGGAGATCAGCCCGCAGAAGGGCGACTCCGGCCGAGTGTTGAGCAGGTCACAGAGCGCGGACGGCAACTGGCGTAACGCCAGCCGGCGGGGTAGCGGCGTGCTGATGGCCGGCAGTAACTCGGTGACCAGACCGCGAGGCAAGGGCCGGGTGTTGTTGATGCGGACGAACTGGTCACGCTGTAGGTCGATCGAGTCGGTGATGAAGGCGCTGATGGGGACGGGGAACTCTTGGCGTTTCGCTTGGGCCAGGGCCAAGGCCCGTTGTTGGCCGTCGACGATCCACCCTGGCTTGGGTCCGTCCGGGGTCGGAAGGGGGATCTCCAGCTTGCCTTGGGCGGTGCTGCCGTCGCCCACGGCGGGGCCCCGCCCGCAGGTGAACCTCACCGTCGGCGACAAGGCAACGATGATCGGGTTCGGAAAGATGACCGGGTCGCTATCGAGGTACTCGACGATGTCGCGGATGTGCTGGCGGACCTCGGGTCGCTGGTAGCCGATCAAGTCGCCGGCGTGGTCTCGGCTGACCCGGGAGATCTCGGCGATCTGGAGGACCTCCCGGGCGGTGAGACTGAAGACGTACAGAGGGCAGTCTGGGCTCTGGTTGATGCGAAGCGCCCGGCAGGTGAGCATCGGCGCCGGCGCGCGGGTCATTGGCCACCGCCCACTTCGGCGCGAAACACAGCGGCGAAGCGTCCCTGCTCGCAGGCGTTGCCGGTCTCGCGGAACGTCCGGAGCAGGCTGGTGGGGCTGGCGTCGGCGTTGACGGCTCGCTGCTCTCGGATGAAGTGGCGGACCTCGGTGTCGGTGACCCGTCGACGGTCATAGCGGCGGAGGGGTCGCTGATCGGCGAGCAGCTTGGTCAACTCGTCGTGCATTGCATCGTGGGCGACGATCCCGGCAGCGACGAGCCGCTGCGCGATGCGGATGTTCAGCGCTTGGAGGCTGCCGCCGACCACCGCTTGGAGGCGGGCGTCGGCGGGCAACAGGAAAGCGGACAGCTCAGGGTCTGGGTCAGAGCCGGCCGAGAGGATGCTCAACTGCTCGGTGTCGCTCAGACCCTCGACGGCCCGCAAGAGGTCGTCGCGGCAGGCTCGCAGGTAGGTGCCGGACAACACCACCAGGAGCCGGCCGGTGGGGTCAGCGGTCACCAGGTCGGTGAGTCTCCGAGGTGCGCCGGCTGGCCCTTCCCAGTCGGCGAGCGCTGCCCACCACGCCGAGGCGCCGCCGGTCACGCTGTCGGGGCTGCCGGGGGAGAAGGTGGCGGCGTAGGGTATGATCGGCGCTGTGACCGGAATGAGCCCATAGCCAGCCGAGCACACCCATAACTCGACCCGGGGCCTGTGCGACGCCGAGGTCTGTGCAAGTCGCCGGGCGATGCCCCAGTGCTCGCCGGCGTAGAGATCGAGCGCTGCGATTGCTGGAGCGGTGCTGGTGCTGAGATGCGTCGTCCATCGCCGTAGCCGCGTCGCCATGCGTACCCCGGTGACGCTTCTCATCTGAAAGCGCTGGGGTGCGGGTCGGTTCTTGCGGTGGCTGCAGGTGACAACCACCCGGACCGTCGGCGTGGTCGAAGTCGCTAGCGCCACTCGGGGACCCCGCTGGAGGCTGGTGCGGTAACGGACCGGCGGGACCGCACGCTTCCGCCGGCCGACGTGCGGGCGGACGGTCGGCTCATCGGTTCGGTCCACGGTAGGCGACACCCGAGGTGCAGGTCTCTCGGACCACTACCCCCGACAGCGGGATGGCGCCATCGAGACGGTCCCAGATCCAGCGGGCCAGGTTCTCGCTCGTCGGGTTCTCCAGGCCGTCGACCTCGTTGAGGTAGTGGTGGTCGAGTCGTTCGTGGAGGGGTGCGAACGCCGCTTTGATCTCGGCGAAGTCGATCACCATGCCCGTCCCAGGGTCGACGTCTCCTTCGACGTGGACCTCGACTCGGAAGGAGTGGCCGTGGAGGCGGGCGCACTTGTGGCCGGCGGGGACGTTGGGGAGGCGGTGGGCGGCTTCGAACGTGAACTCCCGGAAGACCTCCATCAGCGGATCCCGGTGTACTTGTGGGTCTGAAGGCTGAGCCGCCAGCGGGGATGGGCGAGGCAGTAGTCGATGGCGAGCGCCGTGTTCTTCTCGCGGTCGGGCCCGTCCATCGGTTGGAGCAAGAACCGGTCGAAGTCGAGGTGCTCGAAGGCATCCGGGGGGGCGGCGGGCTGGGGGTACACGAGCTTGAGTTCGTCGCCGTGGTCGAGGACCAGTGGGGCGCCCGCCTTGGGGCTGACGCAGATCCAGTTCAGCCCCGATGGCGCCGGCTGGGTGCCGTTCGTCTCGACGCCGACGCTGAACCCGGCGGCGTGGAAGGCGTCGACGGCGGCTGCGTCGAGTTGGAGCAGCGGCTCCCCGCCGGTGCAGACCACATAAGGTTCGGCGCCGGCCTGCGGCATCGCGGCCCAGGCGCGCTGCACTGCGACGGCGAGCGCAGCCGCGCTCGGGAACCGTCCACCGCCGGGCCCGTCGGTCCCGACGAAGTCGGTGTCGCAGAACTGGCAGATCGCCGAGGTTCGCTGCGACTCTCGCCCGGTCCACAGGTTGCAGCGCGAGAACCGGCAGAACACCGCAGGGCGGCCGACCTGGGCGCCTTCGCCTTGGAGGGTGTAGTAGATCTCCTTGACCAGGTACATCAGCGGGGGCGGGTGGACAGGGCCGGGTCGACCACGCCGGCCTCGACGAATCCCTTTTGGCGCAGCAGGCACGAGTCGCAAGTCCCACAAGGCCGTCCGCTGATGTCAGGGTCGTAGCAGCTGTGGGTTAGGGAGTAGTCCACCCCGAGTTCGAGGCCGCGCTGGATGATCTGCGCCTTGGTCAGGTCGATGAGCGGAGTGTGGATCCGCAGGTGCTGGGTGCCTTCGACGCCGGCCTTGGTGGCGAGGTTGGCCATGGTCTCGAAGGCGGCGATGTACTCCGGGCGGCAGTCGGGGTAGCCGGAGTAGTCGAGGGCGTTCACGCCGATGAAGACGTCGCTGGCACCGATGGTCTCGGCCCAAGCCAGCGCGAACGCCAAGAAGATCGTGTTGCGGGCCGGGACGTAGGTGATCGGGATCCCCGTGTCGAGGTCGTCTACCTGGTTGTGGTGGGGGACGTCGATGTCGGCGGTGAGGGCTGAGCCGCCGAAGGCGCGCAGGTCGATGTCGGCCACGACGTGGTCGCTGACGCCCATAGCCGCCGCCACTCGGCGGGCCGCGGTCAGTTCGATCTCATGGCGCTGGCCGTAGCGGAAGCTCAAGGCGTAGGGCCGGTAGCCCTCATGGCGCGCGATTGCCACCACGGTGGTCGAGTCGAGGCCCCCGCTGAGCAGGACCACCGCTGGCTGATCTGTCACGTCTGCTCCTTCGGTCGGGGCTGTCGGGGGAACGTCCTACCTGGTCTACCGCAGGGTGGTCAAATAACTACGGCCAGGTGTGGCCGACTGTCGGCGCAGTTTTCGCCGGTGTCGTCACCCATTCCAACCACAATAATGTGCTTTCTGGGGTGGGGTCGCTGACCCTGTCCGGGCCCGGGCGAGTTCGGTCCAGGGTGGCCACGGGCCCCGGCTCGCAACCGCCGTCCATGGGGTTTGGAGTTGGCGCGCTTCGACGGACAGGTTGGTTGTGTTGATCATGCCGCCTGACGGCGAGCTGTGAAGCCTCCGGGTGTTGTACCAGCCCTCGATGTAGTCGAAGAGGGCGGCGTGCAGCCCTGCCCGGGTGGGCCAGGCGCGGGTGTCGATCAGCTCCCGCTTGATGGTGGCGAAGAACGATTCCGCCACGGCGTTGTCCCAGCATTCCCCGGCCATCCCGACCGAGAGGACAACCCCGTTCACCCGGGCCAGCTCGCCGTAGTCGAGGCTGGTGTATTGGCTGCCGCGGTCGGAGTGGAAGATCAAGCCCTTGTCGGGCCGGCGGGCGAGAAAGGCCATCTTCAGGGCGTCTTCGACCAGCTCGGTGCGCATGTGGTCGGCCAACGCCCAGCCGACCACCCGGCGACTGGCCAGGTCGATCACCGTCGCCAGATACGCCCAGCCCTCCCAGGTCATGATGTAGGTGATGTCGCCGACGTAGCGCCGGTCGAGCTCGGTTGAGGGCCCGAAGTGGCGCCCGATCAGGTCCTTCGCCCGCTCGGCGGCGGGGTCGGGGACCGTCGTCTTGCGCCAGCGCTTCTTGCAGCGCCCCTCGAGACCGGCTCGGCGCATCAGCCGGCGCACCCGCCGCCGCCCGCACGGCGTCCCTCGTTTCACAAGCTCCCGGTGCACCCTGGGTGAGCCGTAGGTGCCGTTGGACTCGGCGTGCACCGCGAGGATCTTCTCGGTCAGCTCCCCGTCGCTGACCTCCCTGGCCGAGGCGACGCCCCGGCGGCGCTCGTAGTAGGCGGCACGGGAGACCTCGAACAGCTCACAGCAGCGCTTCACGCTGTGACCTGCAGCTTCCTCCGCCTCGATGAAGGGGTCCATCTTCACCGGGTCTCCTTGACGAAGAAAGCCGTCGCTCGCTTGAGCAGGTCGACATCGGCCAGCAGGCGCTTGTTCTCCCGCCGAAGCCGGGAGAGCTCCTCGCGCTCCTCGCTGGTCAGGCCCGCCCGCTCGCCGGCGTCGATCTCGGCCTGGGCCACCCACCTGCGTACTGCCGACACCGTCAGGTCGAAGTCCCGGGCCACCTCGGGGATCGACCGGTCGCCGGCCCGGCATCGGTCCACGATCTCCGACTTGAACTCCGAGGTGTACGACCGACGGTCACGGCGCTTGCTCCGCTCCATGGTCTCCATGATGGGCATCCTCTCCGGCGCCACGCGCCTTGTGGTGGATGTCCGCTAGACCGTGCCAACTCCAGTTCCTGAAAGGCGGTGGACGGGGGGTCCTCGATGTCCTAGCCTTCCGCGCGAGTTTGTAGGTCTGTCGCGCTGATCGAAGCCGTGCAGGTCCGAGAGAAAGGTTCGCAGCCGTGGATGAGGCTGTCTTCTTCGACCTCGTCGACGAGGTCCTGGTGTTCGTGGGGCGCCCGCCTCTTGATCGGGCCAGCGCCCAACCAAGGATCATCGTCGTCGGCGACGCCGATCAGGTGCTCCAGATCTTGGCCGGCCCGGGATCAGGCAAGACCGAGATGCTGGTCTGGCGGATGATCTACGAACTGGTCGTCCGGGGCACTTCGGCGGAGCGGATGCTGGTCACCACCTTCACCCGTAAGGCGGCCACTGAGCTTGAGGTTCGGGTCGTCGAACGCGTCGACGCCCTGCTGCTGGCAGCGAAACGCCGCGGGCTGGAGGTCGCCGATCCCCACGTCCATGACGTTCGGATCGGCACCATCCACAGTCTCTGCGATCGGTTGCTGCGCGAGTTCGACCCCGACTACATGGCCTCGGGTGTCGAGTTGATGGACGAGCACCAGACCGCGGTGCGCCTGGCCCGTGAGTACCGCTTCCGGCTCGGCTACGAGGCCCGACCGGGCCAGCCGGCCCGGGTGGTGAATCGCCTCATCGACCGCGACAGCCTGGCGGCGCTGTTCCGAGCCCCGTGGGATGGTGACCGCTGGCCCAGCAACAACATGGACCGGGTCTCCTACATCCGGGCCCTGCTCGACCAACACACCGAGACCTGGATCCCCCGCTGCGCCCCTACGGGGACGACCAATGCGGTGGAGGGAAGGCCGGGCGGCTCCGGGGTCACTGAGGACCTGGTCGATCTCCACGACAAGTGGGTCGAGTACCTCACCTCCCAGGCGGTCATGGACTTCGCCACCATCCAAGAGCGTTTCCTCGAAGGCCAAGCCAGCGTGATGGGCGAGATCGACCACGTCTTCGTCGACGAGTTCCAAGACACCAACCCCATCCAGTTGGCGATCCACACCGGCTGGCTCGCCCGACCCGAGACGCGCCTCACGGTGGTCGGCGACGACGACCAGGCCATGTACCGCTGGCGCGGCTCGGACATCGACTGCTTCATCGGCCTTGAAGGCCTCTGCGCCGAGCGGGGCGCCCCCTACCGGCGGGAGTTGCTGGAGCACAACTATCGCAGCACGGCCAACATCGTCGCCTTTACCGAGGCGTACCGCACTACCAGCATCCTCGGCACCCCGGGCGTCGCCCTCCCCAAGACCGTGCGGGCCGCCCCCGACGCCGAGGTGGGCGAGCCCGTTCGCCTACTGGTCGGGGACTGGGTTGCCCTATCCGCCGCGGTCGCGGCGGAGCTCAAGACCGAACAGGCCCGCCTTGAAGCCGCGGCGGTCGACGACCCGGAGATCTCCGACGTGGTCGACGCCGCCATCCTGCTCTTCTCCACCTCCGAGAAGGTTACGAGGAACAACCGGGCTCCCGCCGTCGACCTACGGGCTGCCCTTGAGACCAGAGGCCTTCGGGTCTACAACCCCCACAACAAGACCGCGGCCCGGCCCGGCAGCCCGGTCCATGACCTCATCGCCCTCATCAGCTACCTCATCGACCCGGTCACCAAGGCTAGGGTCAACGGCCGCCTGGTCGAGGTTCACGCCTCATGCCGGGAGGCCGACCGCTGGCCCCACGCCGTCTCGCGCCCCGGCCAGTACCGGATCTCCGACGCCCATGCCACCTTCCAGAAGCAGTTCCGCAAGAGCCAAGGCGGCAACATCGACAACCCCAGCCCCTTCCACGCCGATCTGCTGGCCTACGTCGACGCCGTGCGTGACCGCCTCGTCACCACCGATAGTCCTCGCCTCACCCTCTCGGCGTTCGTCGCACGCTTACTGTCCAAGCCCCGCTTCCGTACCTGCGGCTACACCCCCAGTCTGTTCCGCCAGGCGCTGTTCACCGCCTTGTTGGAGGCCAACATTGCCCCCAGCCGCCGCACGCTCTCCAGTCTCGACGACGCCATGAAGCCCACCCGCTCCGCCAACGGCCAGATCGAGTGGCCCAAGCAGTTCTGGCAGCTCCTCGACGTCTTCGGCGGCCTCCTGCACTCTGCGGACCTTGACGACGTCGAGGTCGACGCTTTCGCCGAGAAGGCGGTGGCCATGCTCACCTTCCACCAATCGAAGGGTCTGGAGTTCGACCACGTTTACGTCGGTTGTACCGGCCGCAAGGTCACCCCGCAGAACGTGCTGCGCACCATGGTGTTCTCAGGCCAGCCCGCCCGATACACCGTCGCCGCCGGCCAGGCCGAGACCAAGGACAAGAAGATCCTGCGGCTCGCTCAGGCTGACCGCGAACGCGAGGTGTATGTCGCCATGACCCGAGCCAAGCGCCGCCTCACTATCCTGTACGACCCGACCGACGACCGGGACATGATGTCGCTCAACCCTTCGATCGCTGCCATCACCGACGGCTCGCCCGCCAGCCCACACCCGCTTGACAGCTCCATCCAGGTCCACACCATCGAACTCGCGAACCGGGCCGGGTCATGAGCGACGTCATCGAGGTGTCCTACACCGGCGACCTGCTGGCCCACCGCCGCTGCCCGCGGGCGTGGGCCTATGAGAAGCACGTCGGGATGCACCCCTACGAGCAGGTCCAAGCCATGGAGGGCTACCTCGTCCACCACGCCATGGAGTGGCTCACCACCTACTACCAAGAACACGGCCGCAAAGTCCACGCCACCCGCGACGAACTCGTCGAACAGCTGAACCGGTACTTCAAGATCCTTTGGGGCAAGGGGATCCGCACCACGTTCAGTAGTCGGGACGAGACCATCGAACGGGTCGCCGACCACCTTTACCCGCCGCCCAAGGGTCAGCCCCTGCCCGAGGTTAAGGCCGTCGTCGAGGGTGCCCTACACGAGGAGTACCCGCTGCGAAGCGTCCGTAAGGTCGTGCCAGCCCGATTCGGCGGCAAGTCACGGGTGCTGCTCACCGGCGTGCTCGACGTCGTCGTCCAGCAACAGTCGGCCCTCACCTATAACCGGGTGTGGCAGTGGACCGACAACGAGAACCTCGAAGGCACACCCGTCGGCGGCACCGAGATCGCGCAGAAGGGCGACCTCGAGATCTGGGACTACAAGGGGACGCGGTCGTCTACCGGCTACCTGGAGGACTATGTCCGCCAGGTCGTCACCTACGCTGCTCTCCTGGAGGACCGCCTCGGCCTACCCAAGCGGTGCGTCCTGTTCTTCGTCAACGAGCCGGACAGAAAGAAGCGGCTCCTCGCCGTTCCCATTACCCGAGCCGTGGTCGACAGTGCGGTGGACTGGACCCTCGAACAAGTCCGGGACCTTCGTCAGACCGTGTTGCAGATGCAAGTCGATCCCTTGGCCATCGAGGGAGGGGACCTTCGGCTCCGGCATCTTCCGCTCGGCGATCGGGTGACCGACGAACTCAAGGCTCAGTGCACCGCCTGTGGCCAACGCTTCGACTGCTCTGCCTACCGCTCCTTCCTTGGGCCGGGCAAGCGAGGGGGCGAGCACACCGACGTCGACACCCTCAACGTAACCAAGAACTGAGATTGGCCGTGACGTTTGCTCAACCTCGAGATCACCGCGGGGCATTACCTCCTGTTCGCCCGGGACCCGGCGAGTACCATGACGTGAACGACCCTGCACAGTCGCTGCATGGTCGGCCGGGGCGGCCTGAATTGTGACGGCGATGCCCGGAGGCAGCGACTGGTACTCGACTCGCTTGTCGAATCGCACTCAGGCGATCCTGGCCGACTGCGTCTCCCGCGCGTACACGCATACCGAACTCGACAACCTGTTCCAACGGCTTGATGCAGTCGGAGCGGATGAGAACGAGTGGGGGAGCCGTGGCAACAAGCTTGACCGTTGCCACAACGTCGTCGCTGCGTTGACGCGGCGCGATCCCGAAGGTGGTACCGCGGTTCTCGCACTGTTGCGCGAGCTGCTCGAAGTGAAGTGGGAAAGCGCAGTCATCAGCGCTACTGGTAAGCCGACGCCACGGGCTCGACCTCTTCTCGAAGCTCTGCGTACCGACGGATTCGAATTCGTCAATGGACGACTGGTTTCATCTACTCCAGCACCGGTGGCCGTTGCGCCGGAACTCTCTTTGCTTGAGCACGAGTTGCTGCGCCGGGAGCTTCTTGTCGCCCAGACGCACTACCGCCAAGCCGTCGACTCATTCACCGAAGGCCGGCTCGAAGCGAGCAACGGCCAACTCCGATCCTTCCTGGAGGATCTCACCACCTCACTTGCTGAACGGGTGACGGGCCGAGCAGGCAGCGACCCACGGGGAGCGGTGCAACGCTTGCGCAACGGAGGGTATCTGGATCCCGACGAAGCTCGGGTCTTGGAAGGACTCATAGGAGTGAGCAACCGAAATGGCGCCCACAGCGGTTTGAGCAATGAAGAGGAAGCGACGTTTCGGTTGCACTTCACCACTGCGGCCGCCCGTTACCTACTCGCTCGGATCGACGACCCATCGAGCCAACCCTGACACCGACTCGTGAACACGAAGGTGCCTCCTCGCCGTAGAGTTTCTCGGGACCCGGCGCGTCCGGGCCGATTGTGAGTAGGGCAACCGCCCAGGCGGCTGCATAGGGCAGGACTCTGAGCAGCGGCTTCGTCGGGTCTGAATCCGATGGTCGCCCGATGGTACCGAACCCCCGCCACCACGACCGCTGGTCAGGCGCGCACCTCGTGCAGGGGTGCAGGCGCCTGACCAGCGGTTTCTCGTTCCGGCGCTCGTCGGAGGGGCGAGTTTCTCGGGTGTTTTTCTCGGGGCCTTATCAACGCTGCATAGGGCACGCGTGTGCAGGGTGGCGCGGCGCGTGCGGCCGCTGAGCAGCGATTCTGCGGCGGGTCTCTCGTCGGAGCTGCTGGTGCATAGGGCTGCACAGGGCATGCGTACGCACTGCCCTGATCAACCGGTATGCGCAGATCTTCGGCCGGTTGCCTTCGGAACTGCCCGCGACACCTGCCCGGGATAGGGGACCCTTCCGGGAAAGATCACGGGGCGGGTCTTGCGGGACGGCCCCGGCGCCGCCGCAGTGCTGGGGTGCCCCATCACCGCAGAGAGTTCGGCTTGCGGCCACCATGAGACCGTGCGGCGTGCCCTGGCGTGCGTGACGCGTTGGCGGGACCCGAGTGGCCGGGGGGTGTCGATCACCAGGCCCGGTGACCCGGTGGCGTGGCGTCGTCGTCGAGTGCCACCCGCCGGGTCCGCGGTCCCAGCTCGGGGTCGCCCAAGAGGTCGTCCACCAAATCCCCGGGGCCGCCGATGCAAGTCCAGTCGTCGTCCCACAGCGTCGAGACCAGCCAAGAGCGATCGGCGGGAAACATCAGGTTGGGCAGGGCGCCCTTCCAGAAGGACGCCAGGTGCTCCCGGCGCCACTCAGCCGCCTGCTGGGGTCTGGCTTCGACCAGCACGTAGCTCCACCCAGCGTAGAGGGTCACCGGTGGCGCGTCGGGGAAGACGATGTCGTCGGTGCCGGTGTCGAGGTAGCCGAGCCACCACGGCTGTGGCGGGGCGTACCGACTCAACAGCGCCAGTAAGGCGTCATCGTGGCGTCGCTGCGCGTCGGCGCTCCACGCTGCCTCAGGGTCGCTCCTGGCACCTGGCAGTTCGAGGGTGGCATAGGCGTCGAAGACCGGCGGGATGGCAGCGGTGATGGCCCTGGTTACCGAGGTGCCGTCACGGATCCACGCCACCTCGGCAGCGGTGGCGATGCGCCAGGCACGGCCATCCCTGATTCGACTGACCGATCGAGGCCGATCCTCAGTGCCCACTGCGACAGCCTCTCACCTACCTGCCCGACCTGTCGTAGACCGATCCATCAGTGAACGCAGGGGTGGGCGCACGTAGCTGCCCTCGGCCAGGCGCGCCAGGGCGCTCAGTTCGTCTCGAAGGGTCGCGGAGGTGTCCGCGGGATCGACATCTGCCACGAGCGGCCGGCGATGACGGCGATGGGCAAGAGCTGGACGGCGAGGCAAAGCACTTGGCCGATGGCCCAGCGGGTTCACCGGGCCTTGTCTGTGCCGGGCGTAGCGTTCGTCCCTGGGTAGCGGCCCCAGTCAACTCCGGGCGACGGCGCGAGCCCGGAACCGAAGCGGCTCTTCGCCGTACTCCTCGATGCCGTGGGCGATCCAGCCAGCCGTTCGTGCGATGGCGAAGATCACTTCCCCCGCGTCAGCCGGCATGCGGGTGACCAGCGTCAACGCTGCCAGCGCGAGGTCGATGGTCGGCTCGAGCTGGCTGCGACGACGGACCGTGGCGACGACGCGGTCAGCGACACCCAAGGCCGCCTGCCCGGGGCTCGCCCGCCTGAGCAGCTCCAAGAGCACTCGCGCTCTCGGGTCACCATCTGGGTACAGCGGGTGGCCGAAGCCCGGCACCCGACCGTGGACTTCGAGTGCCCTTGCCAGCGCCGCATCCGGGCCG
>JAKAQW010000195.1 GCA_021819525.1 Actinomycetes bacterium | reverse complement strand
GCGCACATCTGCGCACCGGTAGTGGCGACGAGCGAGCTGGCGAGGCGCAGGTGAGCTTGGAGCACGGGGTGATCGGTCGAGATCCACTCGAGCTCGTCGACGACGAGGAGGCCTCCGACATTCAGCTGGGTCGCCCACGATAAGGCGACGGCGACCGGGTCCTGCAGGTGGGCGAGGAGGAGACGGGTGTAGACGAGGTCGGCCGGGCCAGTCGGAAAGGGCAGCTCGGCTACGTCCCAGGTGACAAAGCGCACCCCTTTGGGCGCGCCGTCTCGTGCCCGGGTGAGATGGGCAGCCGAGCGCTCCAGGCCGACCGTGAGCGCGGCGCCGGTTGCTCTTGCTACGAGGCGGGTCGTGTGCCCCGGCCCGCAGCCGAGGTCGTAGGCGAGCACCGGCGGGTCCTCGACCACCTGGGTGAGCAGCTCCTCAGAGGTGGGACCGAAGATCTTGGTGACCAGGGCGAGGCGGGCTGCTTCCCCGTCGCCGTCGCCGAAGGTGTAGGTGCGATCGGGCGCGCCAGCAGCAGGGTCGTGGGCGGGGTCCCGCTGGTTCTCGTGTGGGGGGCCATGATCTCGCACGGCATGCTCCTCTTGGTCGGGGAGCTGGCCGGTGAGCACGCACCTGTGTTCGGAGCTGCCCATCGGGCGGCTCCGGGCTTGCGCTTTATGCGCGCGCGATGCCCTGTCGCCCCTGTCGGGGCCACCAGCACGAAGAAGAGCTGGGCAGGCGCACCGGGCAAGCATAGCCCGGCTGCCTGTGGGGATCCCGGCCCTCGCCGGTCGGCTCGCCGAGGGGGCGACACCGCGGTGCACCGGCACTCTCCCTCTGGCCTACGCAAGGCCTGCGCACAGCTCCAGGGACTGCTCCAGCTCGCCGCTCGCGGGCGGTGAGCAGGCGGCATCCGCCCTGCGGGCGCCTTCACTGCGATGTCGTGATCCCGCCAGCCGAGCGTGTCTCGGGGTGGCACGCTGTCTGGGTGCACGAGGACTTCGAGCGCTGCTACCGGGCCGTACAGTCCAAAGACGCCCGCTTCGACGGCTGGTTCGTCACCGCTGTCTCGACGACGAGGATCTACTGCCGGCCTAGCTGCCCGGCACGCTCACCTCTGGCCCGCAACGTCGCGTTCTACCCGACTGCCGCAGCAGCCCAGCATGCCGGGTTCCGAGCGTGCAAGCGGTGCCGCCCAGACGCATCGCCGGGCTCGCCGCAGTGGGACGTCCGCCAGGATGTGGTTGCCCGGGCGATGCGGCTCATCGCGGACGGCACCGTGGACCGGGAGGGTGTCTCGGGCCTGGCGTCCCGCCTCGGCTACAGCGCCCGCCAGGTGCAGCGCCACCTCGTGGCCGAAGTCGGTGCCGGACCGCTCGCCCTCGCCCGGGCCAATCGGGCCCAGACGGCGCGCCTGCTCATCGAGACGACCGCCATGGCCTTTGCCGAGGTTGCCTTCGCTGCGGGGTTCTCGAGCATCCGCCAGTTCAACGACACGGTGCGCTCGGTGTTCGCCGGCACCCCGACCGAGCTTCGTGCCCGGGCCATCGGCAACGGTGCCCCGGGCGTGGCCGCCGCCGCAGGTACCCCCGGCGGGCTTGGCTTCCGCCTCCCGTTCCGCCAGCCGTTCGTCTCGGGCAGCCTCTTCGGCCACCTCGCGGCCACCGCAGTGCCGGGATGCGAGGAGGTCCGTGCTGGCGCGTACCGCCGGACGCTGCGGCTGCCCAACGGCAACGGCATCGTCGCGCTCACGCCACGAGACGACCACGTGGCCTGCCGCCTGGTCCTCGACGACCTGCGTGACATCCCGACCGCGATCGCCAGGTGCCGCCGGCTCCTCGACCTCGACGCCGATCCCGAGGCGATCACCGACGCGCTCTGCGCTGACCCGCTCCTCGCCTCCGTGGTGGCAAAGGCTCCCGGGCGGCGGATCCCTCGCAGCGTGGACGGGGCCGAGATGGCGCTACGGGTCGTGCTCGGCCAGCAGGTCTCGACCAGGGCCGCACGCACCCACGCCGCGCGCCTCGCCGAGTGCCACGGCACCCGGGTCGACGACCCGGCCGGCGCGCTGAGCCGGGTCTTTCCCTCACCCGAGGCGCTTCGAGAGCTCGACCCAGCTGCGCTCGCCATGCCGGAGGCCCGTCGAGAAGCGCTCCTCGCACTGGTCGGGGCGTTGGCAGGTGGCGTCATCGAGCTCGATGCGGGTGCTGACCGGGAGCGTGCGCGTCACCAGCTGGCGGGGATCGCCGGCATCGGGCCATGGACGCTCGAGGCGATCGCCATGCGCGCGCTCGGTGACCCCGACGCCTTCCCCGCGACCGACTTGGGCGTGGTGAAGGGCGCCGCCGCGCTCGGCCTTCCCACCACCTCGGCCACCCTTATCGCCCGCAGCCGGCGGTGGCAGCCGTGGCGGTCCTATGGGGTCCAGTACCTGTGGGCCACCTTGGACCATCCGATCAACCACTGGAGGCCGGAGGAACCTCCATGGGTCTGACCTGCTACCGGCGCATCTCCAGCCCCGTCGGCCTGCTCACCTTGGCCGGCCAGGGCGACGTGCTCACCAACCTGGTGATAGAAGGTGCCGCCCACCCACCTACAGGGCGCGAGCGCTGGGTCGAGGACACAGCAGCGTTCCCCGACGTCGTCGCCCAGCTCCATGACTACTTCGCCGGGAAGCGCACCGGCTTCGACGTCGCGCTGTGCCCAGCTGGCACGAGCTTCCAGAAAAGGGTGTGGGACGCCCTGTCGGAGATCCCCTACGGCGAGACCGCCACCTACGGCGAGATCGCCCGCCGGATCGGCCAACCCGGGGCGGCTCGGGCTGTCGGGTTGGCGAACGGGCGCAACCCGATTGCCGTCATCGTCCCCTGCCACCGGGTCATCGGGGCGAACGGCGCCCTCACCGGGTACGGCGGAGGGCTGCAGGCAAAGCAAGCCCTGCTCGACCTGGAGCAGGCTCGTCGCCCCGGGGCAGGCTCGTCGCCCTGAGCCATGTCGCCCTGAGTGGGATCGTCGACATCGTCGACGACAGCGGATAGGTCTTCCGGCTCCCGCTACCGAGAACGAGCAAGACTCCAATCACAGGACGCGGAACTGGTGGAGACGCGATATCACAACCCCCGTGGTGTCCGTCGAGAGAAGCAGCGACGGCTACACGTCGAGGACGTGACGGAGACCTCGCCCGACCTCGTCCAAGAGGGACGGAGGAGCGGTCCCGGCGCGATCGGTGAGATCGGTCTTGTCCAAGGTGACCAGAGCGGTCACGTTGACGACGGAGTCTCGGGGCAGGCCGGTCGCGGTCGCCGGTATGAACACGTTGCCGGGCATGGTGGCCAGGGCGGTGTTGGACGTGATGACCGCAACGAGGATCGTCGCCAACCGACTCCTGTTGTAGGTGTCGGCGGAGATGACCAGGACCGGGCGCCGCTTGGCCGGCCGTGAGCCGACTGGCGCTCCGAGATCAGCCCAGTAGATGCCGCCTCGCTCGATCACCACTCGTCGGTCGTGGCGGCCAGCAAGCGATGTCCGGCGGCAACGGCGTCGGCGGCCGAGTCGTCGCTCTGGCCGAGGGAAGCCACGGCGAAGTCGATCTGGCGGGTCACCGACTCGCTGTCCAGTTCGTCGAGGTAGCGGGTGGCGGCCCGGGAGAAGAGCTCCGAGCGGCTCATGCCGAGCTCCTGTGCTCGCTTGGACACCCGCTCGTAGGTGTCGTCGGGGACCGAGATCGCCGTCTTCACGCCCTCAGTATAACTCGGTATGACTCGGGGGGCGGTCACCGGGCTGCGCCTTCTGGGCGAGAGCGGGTGCCGGTGTCGCGGATGGTGCCGATGCGGACTTGGAGGTAGTGGGAACAGTCCCGGCTGGCGTGTTGCGTCCACTGGACGGCGGTGTCGACGTTGAGGTCGAGCACGACGGGGAGGATGCGTGCGGGGAGGTCGGCGGCCAGGGTGACGAGCGCCGCGGTGCGCGAGCGGCGGATGTGAGGGATGGTTGCTCGGAGCTTGCGGTCAAGGACGTCGCGGGCGGGTCGGCCGGGGAAGCCGCCGGGGAACAGCCAGGCGGGGCCGGTCGGATTGCTTCGGTGCAGGACGGTGACGCTGACGGCGTGGCGGGCTTGGCGGTCAGCGCTGAGGGATCGCCTCGGGGACGCTCAACGCTGCCCGTCAGGTCGGCGGCGTGATCGGCGTCGCCCTCCTCGGGACGCTGGTCGCCTCCCGGGGCACCTTCGTCGTCGGCCGGCAGCTCGTGGCGTCGGCGACCAAGACGGCATCGAACGTGGCGCAGTTCGCCAGGCGGCCTCAGGTGACCGGCTCGGCCCTCACACCGGCGATCCGCACGCGTGCTGTGTCCCGGGTTGGTCCCCGAACGGCACTTTCAGGGAGGCGTTCCTCCGGCATTCGGGGCGCACGTTCTGGGCTGCTCACCCTGACACCGAACGCCGAGAGGGTGGACGCCGCCGGCGCCCTTGCGAGGTCATTCCTTTGTGTGCTACAAATAGCACATGGTGTCGGTGGGTGTGCGAGAGCTGCGGCAGCGGGCCAGCGAGCTGCTGCGGCGCGTGGAGCGCGGCGAAGTCATCGAGATCACTGACCGGGGTCGGCCGGTGGCCCAGCTCGGCCCACTGCCGACCGGGTCGCCACTCGAGCAGTTGCGTGCGGCCGGCGACGTAGAGCCCGCATCCGCGGACGCCGACGAGCTGCCCGAACCCCTCACGCTGCCCGAGGACATGGAGCTCCCCTCATTGGTGCTCGCCAGGCTGCGCCACGACGAGCGCTGACGGTGGCGGCCACCTACCTCGACTCGTCCGCGATCGTGAAGCTCGCGGTTCGGGAGCCCGAGACCGACGCCCTGCGGCGACACCTGCGGCGGCGCCACACCCTGATCACCAGCGCCCTCGCGCGCACCGAGGTGCTTCGAGCGCTGCTGCCCGGTGGAGAAGGGGCTGTGGCCGCCGGCCGCCGCGTCCTCTCCCGGATCGACCTCGTGCGCGTCAACGACCAGGTCCTCGACAGAGCCGGAGTGTTGTCGCCGATCGAGCTCCGGTCACTCGACGCCATCCACCTGGCGACCGCTGGGCGCATCGGCAGGGATCTCGATGAGATCGTGACCTACGACCAGAGGATGGCACTCGCTGCTCAGGCGATGGGCCATAAGGTCTCGTCGCCGTCGTAGGGCCTGGCCGCCACCGACGCAGCCCCCCACACGCCGTTGCGCCACCTTGCCCAGACCAACCCGACCAATCAGCACGGCGAGGTCTTTGCGCGGCCGGCGGTGGCCGATCAGTCCGAGCGCGGCGGGGCCCATGACGCTCAGCTCTCCTCGGTGATCGACGCGGCGATCGCCTCGGGATAGGCGCAGCCGACGACGCGGGGGCGCAGGGCGCGATCGCCGCAGTGGCGTCCGCCGGCGTGGATGTCGGCGACGCTTGCCCAGCCGCTCCAGCGCCAGGGCGCCAAGGCCTTCAGCGCGAACTGAGAAGCGCTCGTCGATGCCATCATCCCCGAGTCGCGCGGAGGTAGGGCCATGGCCTGCCGGTCTCTTCCCGAAGGGCGCGGTGGCGCCTGCGCTTGTCGTCACGGGTCCGATTTTCTGAAGCGGTGCCGAGTGGAAGGCGACGTGGGTTTCTCGGGCTGCGAGCCCGAGGTGGCATCGCAGGAGGGGTGAGCAGCGCCATGGTTGAGCCACAGCGACGTGGGGTGACCCTCGCCGCCAGACCAAGGAGGCTGCGATGACGGGGCGCGCGAGGCAGGTTGCTGGCCAGTGGGCCTCCGCTGGCCGCGAGGATCGTTGTTCCGGTATAGACTAGAACATCGACGATGAGAAGGCGTGAGATGCCAGAAGACGAGCTGCAGCGCGAGGCGCGGGCGCTCGGTGACCCGACCCGTCACCGTCTGTTCCGCTACATCGCCGATGCTCCTCGCCCGGTAGGCGTGGCGGAGCTGACCGAGCACGTGCGGCTGAACCACAATGCGGTGCGCCAGCACCTCGCGGTGTTGAAAGACGCCGGCTTGGTCGTAGAGGAGGTCGAGCAGCGCTCCCGGCCGGGGCGGCCGCGCCTGCTCTACCGGCTCGCGCCCGAGACGGCAGGGAGATGGGGCACCCCGGGCGCGTACGCCTGGCTGGCGGCTCTGCTCTCCGACGCGGTGCGCCGGCACCTCGAGCCACGCCAGGTCGGGCGCCAGGAGGGGCATCGCCGGGGGGCGGAGCTGGCCGGAGAAGGCGAGAGCGTCGAGCTCCTCGAGGCCGAGATCGCTCGGCGGGGGTTCAGGCCCACGCGGGTGGAGCGGGGCCGCAAGGTCGAGCTCGTGCTCGGGCGGTGCCCGTTCTCAGATGTGGCGCGGTCGGATCCCGACACGGTGTGCCAGCTGCATCTCGGTCTCGCCGAGGGGTTGGCCGAGGGCCTCGGCGGTCTCGACGTCGAGGGGCTCGTGGTCAAGGATCCGCGCCGAGCCGGGTGCCGCCTCACCTTCCGGCGCCGTGGCGCGTCGGTCGGCGCCCGTACGTGATCTTCTGCGGGACGCGTCGAGCCCGGATCCGGTCGTCAGCACAGCGGGTCCTCCCGTCCACGCTCCTCGGGTGGCCGGGGGCCGAGGATCCGCCGCTCGGGCTCGTCGATGCGGACGTCGTCGATGCTGGCCTCA
>JAKAQW010000194.1 GCA_021819525.1 Actinomycetes bacterium | reverse complement strand
ATCGTCGGGCTTCGTGGACGCGGCGGACCCGACCTCCATCAGGGGTTCCTGGTCACTCATTGACGGTGATCGATGCCACCAGCTACCGTTTCGATGGTAGTCAATCTCCTGCAAGGATCGCTCCTGTGCCTCGCGTCCGGCTGGCCCTCGACGTCGCCGATCTCGGTACGGCGACTGCCTTTTACCCCAAGCTCTTCGATGCCGACCCGGCGAAGGTCCGCGCCGGCTATGCGAACCTCGCCATCGCAGACCCTCCGCTCGAGCTGGTGCTCATCGAGGACGCCGAGGACGCGAACCAGGTGCCGGGCACCGTGAACCACCCGGGCGTCGAGGCCGGCACCACCGACGAGGTCGAGGCTGTCCACGCGCGCCTCGCCGCGGCCGGCGCGCCAGCCGCCGGCGCAGCCTGAAGCAGGAGCGCCGGCTCGTCGTGCGCCTGCTCGTGATCGGCGGCAGCGACGGCGGCATCTCCGCTGCCCTGCGTGCCAGAGAGCTCGACTCTGACGCCGAGGTCACCGTCGTGCTGGCCGACGCCTATCCCAACTTCAGCATCTGCGGCATCCCCTACTACGTCTCGGGTGACGTCGGCGACTGGCACGACCTGGCGCATCGCACGCGCTCGGACATCGAAGCCCTCGGCATCACCCTCCTCGCCGACACCACCGCTGCGCGGGTCGACGTCGCCGCCCACCAGGTGGCCGCGACCGGCCCCCATGGCGCAGCCCTCCAGCTCGGCTACGACCGCCTCGTCCTCGCCACCGGCGCCGTGCCAGCGAGGCCCCCGATCGACGGGCTGGAGCGCCTGGGACCGGCCGACGGGGTGCACCTGCTGCACACCATGGGCGACACCCATGGTGTCATGGCGTCGCTCACGAGCCGCCAGGTCTCCACCGCGGTCGTGGTGGGTGCCGGCTACATCGGGCTCGAGATGGCCGAAGCCCTTCGAGCGAGAGGGGTCGCGGTCGTCCAGATGGAGGCTCTCCCCCAGGTGCTGCCCACCCTCGACGCCGAGCTCGCCCAGCTGGTCGCCGAGCAGCTCGCTGCCCACGGCGTCGACGTCCGCACGGCGACGAAGGTGACCGGGATCGACACCGATGGCCGCCGGCTGGCTGTGCGGGCCAGCCACGTCACCTCGGACGAGGTGCTCGACCAGGAGGCCGACCTCGTGCTCGTGGTCACCGGGGTCACGCCCGACACCACCCTGGCCAGGCGGGCCGGCATCGATCTCGCCGGCAATGGCGCGATCGCCGTCGACCGCCGCATGGCGACGAACGCCCCAGACGTCTACGCCGCCGGTGACTGCGCCGTCACCCACCACGTCCTCCTGGGCGAGACCTACCTCCCTCTCGGCACAACCGCCCACAAGCAGGGTCGCGTCGCCGGGGAGAACGCGCTCGGCGGCGACCGGCGCTTCGCCGGCAGCCTCGGCACCCAGGTGGTGAAGGTCTTCGACCTCGTCGCGGCCAGGACCGGGCTCCGAGACCACGAAGCAGCGGCGGCGGGCCTGCACCCGCGCACCGAGGCATCCGTCGCCGACGACCACAAGGCCTACTACCCCGGCGCCCGTTCCATCCACGTCCGGACCACCGGCGACACGGAGTCCGGCCGCCTGCTGGGCGTTCAGATGATCGGGGCGATCCCGACGGGCGTCCACAAGCGCATCGACACGGCCGCGACCGCCATCTCTTGCGGGCTCGAGGTGGACCAGCTCTGTGACCTCGACCTCTCCTACACCCCGCCGCTCGGTAGCCCCTGGGACGTGCTGCAAGCCGCCGCCCAGCGGTGGGTCGCAGCCACCACCGGCGACAGTGGGGACGGTCGACCCGTTGCCACGACCGGCCGCTCCCGCAGCTCGGGCGCGCTCGAGTAGGTGGCCGTGTTCCCCCCAACCTGGCGAGGCTGTGCTTGTTTGGCTTGTTCGCCCGGGTCGCTTGTTCGCCCGGGTCGCTTGTTCGCCCGGGTCGCTTGTTCGTCCGGGTCGCAGTGCTCCAGGCGGCGGGAGCACATTGTCCACGCGCAGTCAGGAGATGCACGCCAGGTCGCTCTGGCGAACTACTCGCACGAGATCCTTTGAAAGGCCTTTCCATCTGAGTGCAGTCACCCCAACATCTTGTGGTTGGAATGGCCGACCATGCCCAACGGGTTGTGGTCTACCGGCATCTCCTGCAGCGAGACGGAAAGGCCTTTCCTTTGAATTCCCCGATGGGGTGGTCAGCCCGTGAGCGGACACTGCGCAAGTAGTCCTGAGGCGTGCCCTGAGCCCGGGTGGACGCCAGTACCAGTTCATCCGAGGGGGAACTTCGGGTCAGAGCGGTGGGCCGCGAAGAACCTGACGAGCATGGCGCCCGCTTCGGGCGCCAGCACACCAGGCACCACGTCGAGCTCGTGGTTCAGTCTCGGGTCGGCGCACAGGTTGTACAGCGAGCCGCACGCACCTGCTTTCGGGTCGTCGGCGCCGAAGACCACTCGACCGATCCGGGCGGCTACGGCGGCACCGGCGCACATGGGGCAAGGTTCCAAGGTGACGACCAGGCTGGCGCCCTCCAGACGCCACTGACCCACCACGGCGGCGGCATCACGCAACGCGAGAATCTCGGCGTGGGCGGTGGGATCGCCCAGCCTCTCCCGCTCGTTGTGCCGGGCAGCCAGCACGGTGCCGTCCAGTGCCACCAGCGCGCCGACCGGCACGTCGCCGTGCTCGGTAGCTCGCTCGGCCTCTGCCAATGCCTGTCGCATCAGCTGATCGTCGTCCCAGCCGGCCCCGGTGCTCACCACTGCACCACCGGATGGACAGCTGGTCGTGGGGCAGCTGGCGGCGGGACGAGTGATGACTGAGGCGTAGCTGCTCCTGGGGCTGCTGGCGGAGTGATGGCCGACGGAGTGACGGCTGCTGGCGGGGTGATGCCTGAGGCCGGAGGCGCAGCTCGTGGGGCTGCTGGCGGCGGGACGAGTGACGGAGGGACGGCTGCTGGCGGCGGGACGGCTGGCGGTGCGGGGGCGCCGGCAGAGGGAGCGCAGCTGAGATCCTCGGGGTTGGGATCGCACGTGAGCTTCCCGAGGTCGTCGGGGATCTCGGAGCCAGCGCAGGGCGCCAGGTGCTCTGCCATGGACAGGGTGCTCCTATGGGCCGATCGGTCGTCTCGTGCTGGGCGCGGGCCGCCCGTGGGAGCCCGCCCCCTGCCGCCAGCTAGCATCGTGTCACCCCGACGATCACCCCGCCACCGCCATCCAGCCCCGGGCCCAGCCGGGCAGCCCAGGTCCCACCCCCACCCCCAGTCCCGGACCAGCAGCCCCAGGCTCACCCCGACGATCACCCCGCCACCGCCATCCAGCCCCGGGCCCAGCCGCCCCAGGTTCGACCCGCAGCCGAACCGCCTCAGGCCCGGTCCCCAACCTGGTCCAATCGCCTCACCCCGCCCCAGTCCACGTGGCTCCCGCCAGCAGCCGCATGTTCGAAGCGAAGGCCATGCCACACGAGCGATACCCGGCGCTTCACCGTCACCTGCGCCACCTGCATGTCGTCCGGCACGTCTCGACTGTGTGGACAGCACCGTGAGCCGTGGGGTTTTCGGCTCTGGGCAGGGCCGTCGTCGCGGCACGCCGTCGTCCTCCAGCGGGATGCTCGGGCGCAGGACTCCGTGGCTCGGTTCCCCGGCCGGGGGCTCTACGGGCGCGAGGAGCCCGGCCCGGCGCCTGCGCCTGCGACGGGCGAGGGCGAGCCGCTCGAGGTTCTCGAGTCGCCCGAGCGGGCTCCGGCGCGTGCTGCGCACCGGGCCGCCCGCCCCGGCCCGGCCGCGCCGGCGGCTCCAGGTGCTGGGGGTGACCGGGGTGGTGCTGCTGTCGGTCATGGTGGTGCGGCTGTGGTACCTCCAGGTGCTCGACACCAAGGCCTCGCACTCCACGGTGGCGTCCGAGGCCTACCAGGTGGACCAGGTACCTGCTCCACGCGGCGTGATCGAGACCCGCACCGGTGTGCCGCTGGTGACCAACCAGGCCGAGGAGGAGATCACCCTCTCCCGGGCGGATGCCCAGCAGTACCCCCAGGTGGTGGGGGCGGTGGCTGCCCTGGTCGGGAGGAGCGCGGCGGCCGTCGACGCCGCGCTGGCCAACCCGCAGTACACCTCCTACCAGCAGATCCCCGTCGCCCGTCACGCCACCGTCGCCGAGATCACCACCCTGGCCCAGCACCCGGGCCAGTTCCCCGGGGTGAAGTCCCAGACCGTGTCGGTGGTGGGCTACCCCTTCGGCACGGTCGCCTCGCATGTGCTCGGCTACGTCACCCCGATCACCCAGGCCGAGCTGAAGCAGTACGCGAAGGACGGCTACCAGCCCGGCTCCCCGTTCGGCCAAAGCGGCTTGGAAGCCCAGTACCAGCAGCAGCTGGCCGGCACGCCGGGCAAGGACCTGGTGGAGGTGAACGCCCAGGGCAACACCTTGGGGGTGGTGAAGCGCACCGCCCCGGTGGCCGGGGACACGGTGGTGACGAACATCGACCTGCCGCTGCAGCAGCAGCTCGACGCAGACCTGGCCGCAGAGATCGCCAAGCTGCGCGCCAAGGGCATGCCGGCTCCAGGTGGCTCGGCGGTGATCATGGACCCGAACAACGGCCACGTCCTGGCCATGGCCTCGTACCCCACCTACGACCCGGTGGTGTGGGACGGGGGCATCTCCGAGGCGAACTACCAGGCGCTCACCTCCCCGCAAAGCCACGAGCCGCTCATCAACCGGGCCATCGCCGGGGCCTACACCCCGGGGTCGGTGTTCAAGCTGGCCACCGCCACCGCCGCGCTCGACGACGGGCTCATCACCACCAGCTACATCTACAACGACGCGACGGGCACCTACACCGTCCCCGGCTGCACGGCCGGCAAGTGCACCTACCACAACGCCGGCTACCAGGCCCTCGGTCGGATCAACATCACCCCGGCCATCGCCGCGTCGGACGACTCCTTCTTCTACAACCTGGGCGTGATGTTCTGGGAGCAGCGGGCAAAGTACGGCGAAGACGCCATCCAGAAGTGGGCGAACGCCTACTCCTACGGGGAGGGGACCGGCATCGACCTGCCCGGCGAGCAGACCGGGTTCGTCGACAGCCCCCAGGTCGAGCAGAAGCTCCACCAGCAGTACCCGAAGGCCTACCCCTACCCGCAGTGGTACGCCGGGAACAACTTGGAGATGGCCTTCGGCCAGGGCGCCACGTTGCTCACCCCCATCGAGGTGGCCGACGCCTACTCGACCTTCGCAAACGGTGGGACCAAGTACCAGCCGCAGGTGGCGGCGGCCTTCGTGAGCCCCACCGGCAAGCTGATAAAGCGCATCGCGCCCAAGGTCACCGGGCACGTCACGGTGACCCCTCAGGACCATGCGGCCATGCTGGCTGGCTTCGAAGGGGCGGTCGGTAGCTCGATCGGCACCGCCTACTACACCTTCCAGGGCTTCCCGCTGTCGAGCTACCCCATCGCCGGCAAGACCGGCACCGCCTCGGTGGACAGTCCCTCGGGCCAGCGACTGGCGCCGAACTCGTGGTTCGTCGGCTGGAACCCTCCCTCGCACCCCCAGTACCTGATCGCAGGCGAGATCAGCCGGGCCGGCTACGGCGCGGCGGGCTTCGCCTACGTCGCCCGGGACATCTTCACCTACCTGATGAACCACCACAACCAGATCAACCCGCTCGAGCTGCCGGCCGCGGCGTCGTCGCACGGCACCTTCGGGTCGGGCGGCTCCGCGGGTAGTTCCGCAGGCGCCAGCACGAGCGCCACGGCTCGGCCGGCACTGGGGCGGACTGCTCGGTTGACGGCAGTTGTCGAGCCGACGGGCTCCCCCAGCGTGCTCTGGCCGCTCGTGGCCGGCGGGGCTGGTGGTGGAGCTGACCGTACCCGCCGGCCCCGGCGCCCACCAGGCTGACCGGGGCTCGGGGCGGGCGGTCGGGTCGCTGCTGACCGGGGCTCGGGGCGGGCGGTCGCTGCTGACCGGGGCTCGGGGCGCAACCCCGGCGCCCACCAGGCTGACCGGGGCTCGGGGCGCAACCCCGGCGCCCACCAGGCTGACCGGGGCTCGGGGCGCGATCCTTTCGAGCGCTCGGCTCGCTACGATCGCCCTTCGTTGGCGTCGATGGTCTCGGATCGGTCGACTCGTTTCGGGGTGCCCGTGGCGCCGTCTCGCCTGTCGACTGCGGCGGCGGGCTCGCCAGGCGGGGTGTGTGCCGGCCACCGGGTCATCGTCGCCATGGTGAGCTGCCGTCGACGACAGGATCCGACCACGCTGTGAAGACGCCCACGCTGTATGAAGTTGTGTGAAGACGACCACGCTGTGAAGACGTCATGAGCATGCGCCGCAGATCGTTGGCCGCCAGGACTGGATCGTTCTACGAGCGGCTCCGCCAGCGCCGGGCGTCGTCGGTGGCTCGCCTGCACTTCTCGAACCGCCGTCGCGGGGTGCACCGGGTGCTGCGCACCGGGCCGCCCGCCCCGGCCCGGCCGCGCCGGCGGATCCAGGTGCTGGGGGTGACCGGGGTGGTGCTGCTGTCGGTCATGGTGGTGCGGCTGTGGTACCTCCAGGTGCTCGACTCGAAGTCGTTCACCTCCACGGTGGCGTCCGAGGCCTACCAGGTGGACCAGGTACCTGCTCCACGCGGCGTGATCGAGACCCGCACCGGTGTGCCGCTGGTGACCAACCAGGCCGAGGAGGAGATCACCCTCTCCCGGGCG
>JAKAQW010000193.1 GCA_021819525.1 Actinomycetes bacterium | reverse complement strand
CTACGCGTTCACCATCCTCCTGTTCGGGCTCTCGCTGGGAATATCCGCCATGAACATCATCGTCACCGTGATCACCTTGCGGGCGCCGGGAATGCGCTTGAACAGGCTGCCGGTGTTCGTGTGGGGATGGACGCTGTCGGTGCTCCTGGGTGCCATCGCGCTCCCGTCGTTCATGCTGGCCGAGTGCCTCGTCCTGTCCGACCGGGTCTTCGGCACCGCGTTCTTCGTCTCGGCCTTCGGCGGGAGCGAGTGGCTGTACGAGCAGCTGTTCTGGTTCATGGGCCATCCCGAGGTGTACGTGATCGCGCTGCCGTCCATGGCGGTAGTCGCCGAGGTCGTCTCGGTGTTCAGCCGAAAACCCATCTTCTCCTACAAGGGGGTCGTCGGGGGGTTCGTGGGCGTGGCCGCGCTCAGCATGATCGTCTGGGCGCACCACCTCTTCTGGAGCGGGGCGAACACCCCCCTGGACGGCCCGTTCATGCTCAGCACCGAGCTGATCTCGATCCCGACGGGCATGATCTTCCTGGTGATCGTCGGCACCTTCTGGAGAGGTCGGATCTGGAGGAGCGTCCCGCTGCTGTTCGCGCTGGGGTTCGTGCTCAACTTCATCATCGGCGGGGTCACCGGCCTCTACCTCGCCGACGTCCCCACCGACGGGGTCTTCCACGGCGGCATGTTCGTCGTCGCGCACTTCCACTTCACCCTGGTCGGCGGGATGGTCTTCGGGTTCTTCGCGGCCGTCTACTACTGGTTCCCGAAGCTCTTCGGCCGCCGCCTGAACGACAGGCTGGGACGGCTCCACTTCTGGCTGTTCGAGATCGGGTTCCTCGGGACGTTCCTGCCGCTGTTCTACGCGGGAGAGCACGGCGAGGCACGCTGGCAGGCGAACATCCCCGTCCAGTTCGCCACCCCGAACCTGGTGGCAAGCCTGTTCGCCTGCCTGCTGCTCGCCGCGGTGTCCATCTTCGCCTACAACGTCATCTCTGCATGGCGATCGGGGCCGAAGGCAGAGGCCGACGAGTGGGGAGCGAAGTCCCTCGAGTGGAGCGTGCCGACGCCGGTGCCGCTGGAGAACTTCGAGCGCATACCGGTGGTGACCGGTTCTTCGTACGACTACGGGAACGGGGCGGGGGCCCGTGCTCCGGCGGCGGCGGGTGCTGCACCCCGGGCGGTGGGCGGCGAAGTGCCGGTATCCGGCGCGGAAGCATAGGTGGTGTCCCGATGATCCAGATGTCACCGGTCCATTTTCTGCGGAGGTCGACAGAACCATGAGCACGCTCGAGGTGCAGCACCACGAGGACCACGTCCCGGACGAGGCCGCCTTCTTCGCGAAGCGCGCGAAGGTCGGGGTGCTGCTGCTCATCATGAGCGACGGGTTGATGGTGGTCGCCGCGTACCTCGGCTTCCTGTACCTCTACGCGCTCAACACCAGCCACGCGTTCAAGCCGGCCACCGAGCACGCGCCGGGCATCGCAGGGGGCCTGATCGTCACCTTGGCGGTGCTGCTCGGGGCGGTCGTCTTCCGCACCCAGATCGTGCCGAGCGCGCGCTCGGGAAGCGACGCGGGCGTGCGCAGCGGCCTGCTCCTGGCACTCGTCTTGGCGTGCGTAGCGTTTGTGGTGCAGGTGTGGGCGGTGGCGACCGGCTTCTCGTTCCCGGCCCCTGTCCACGGGTACGCCAGCATGGTCATGCTGGTCGGGGTGATCGGCGCGGTGCACACCTTCTTGACCCTGGTGATCACGGTGTTGCTGTTCGGGCGCGCCGGACGGGGCCTGCTCGCGGGTCGCACGTACCCCCTCGAGGTCGTCGGCTACTGGTGGTACTACGTCGCCGGTCTGTTCGTGCTGGCCCTGCTGCTCACGACCTTCGTCTGATGAGCGGTGCTCGCTGGCCCCGGCGAGCGCACGGTGACCGTGCACGCCGTCGCGCTCGGGCGCGGGAGGTGGGGTGATGGGCCCGGTGCCCTCCCTGTGGGGCATCTGGTTGGAGCCGAAAGCATGGGAGGAGGCGTTCTGGCCCACCGTCGCGGTGCTGCTGGTGGTGGCAGCAGCGGGCTACGCGCTCGGCGTCGCTCGCCAGCGGCGCTGCATGGCAGGCACAGCGCGGCTCGAGGTCGGCGGCGCCGATGGGCATGGGGCTGGCGGGGCGGGTGCCGCGGCGAGGAGCGGTGGCGAAGCGCCGGGCGCCGTGGACCGCAGGGGCCCAGACGCAAGCGTCGTGGCCACACCGGCTCGCCAGGTGCTGTTCTACCTCGGGCTCGGGATCGTGGCGTTCGCGATCTTGTCGCCGCTCGACGTGCTCTCCGAGTGGCTCTTCAGCGCGCACATGATCCAGCACCTGCTGCTGCTGGTGGTCGCGCCGCCGGTGCTGGTGGCGTCCGCACCGCTCGATCCGCTGTGGCGGGCCGTGCCAGCAGTGCTGCGTCGCAGCCTGGCGCGTGGCGCGTCGTGGCTCGCGACGGTCGCGCCACTGCGACGGGCCGGCGCGCTGGTGATGTCGCCATGGGGGGCGTTCGCCGTGTTCACGGCCACCATGTGGTTCTGGCATGTGCCGGGTCCCTACGACGCCACGCTGTCGAACCTGTACGTGCATGGGACCGAGCACGCCATGTTCCTGGCGGCGGGGCTCTTGTGGTGGTCGAGGATCATCAACTGCCCGCCGCTTCGCGCCCCGCTGTCGGCTTCGCAGGCCTCCATGGCGACGACCATGGCCTTCTTGTTCGCGACGGTCGGGCAGAACGTGCTGCTTGCCATGGTGATCGGGTTCGTGGGTCATCCGCTCTACGCGCCCTACGCCGCGCTGGCGCACCGGCCCGGCGGGCTCTCCGCGCTCGCAGATCAGCAGCTCGGCGCGTCGTTCATGTGGACCATAGGGGATCTGCCTTTCAGCATCGCTCTTGCCCGGATGGTGTTCCTCTGGATGAGCGGCCTCGAGGCAGCTGAGCTCGACGCCGGGCAGCCCGAAGCAGGAGCGCTCGCAGCCGCCCGCGAGCCAGAGAGGAGCTGACATGGGTTCTCGCGTCGTCGTAGGTGCCCACGGCGGTCGTGCCGTGAAGCGCTCGCCGCGCGCACTTCGCCGGCTGGCGATCGTGACGGTGCCCGTCACCTACGCGCTGGTGGTGCTCGGCGACACGGTGCGTGTCACCCAGTCGGGGATGGGCTGCAGGAGCTGGCCGCTGTGCAACGGGCACATCGGGCTGGTCGGTGACTACCACGCCATGCTCGAGCAGTCGCACCGCTACCTCGCGGCAGCGGTGACCGTGCTGGTGGTGCTCACCTACCTCGCCGCGTGGCGCCAGGCCCGTCACGTTCGCAGCGTTCGACTGGCCACGCTCGCGTCGGTCGTCACGATCGCTGTGCAGGTCCCGCTCGGTGCGATCACCGTCCTCGCCCACAACGCCGGTTGGACCGTGGCGATGCACCTCGCAGGCGCATGGCTGGTCGTTGCCGCGGTGACCGTGACGATGGTGGCCGTGACGAGGAGCACCCGCTCGAGCCCCGTGGCCGCGTCGCGCGCCGCGGCGCGCGGCGCGTCGAGGACACCGGCGGCGGACGGGTTGGTGGCCCAGACGCTCACCACCCCGCTGGGCGTCTCGCTGGTCGCGGTGTTCCTGGTGGCTGTGGCCGGCATGCTCGTGCTCCACGACCATGCCACGCTCTCGTGCCCCTCGTGGCCGCTGTGCCCGCGCTGGTCGTCAGGCGCGGCGCTGCAGTACCTGCACCGCTCGATGGCGCTCGTGGCGGGGGTGGCGGTGGCGTGGCTGGCTGTGCGCGTCTGGCGGCTCGGGCGCACCACGGCGCTCGAGCGGAGCCTGACCGCGGCGACGCTGGGCCTGCTCCTGGCCACGGCCGCGTTCGGGGCCGTCGTTGCCACCACCGGTGCGCCCGAGTACGCCCAAGACGTCCACCTCGCCCTGGCGAGCGGTCTCTGGCTGACCTTGGTCGCCCTGGCGAGCTGCATCCTGCTGCCCGGCGCGCAGGGGCTCGCCGTCGGCAGCCCGACGAGGACCGGCCCGCGCAGCGTCGCCGGCGAGCACGACGCGCCGAGCGAGCTCGGCGTGCTCGCAGAGGCGCGTGAGGGCCCTCAGTGTCTCTGAGCGGTGGACTGCGCGTGGCCGACCGCCGCTTCGAGGCCGGTGATGGACGGCCAGCCGCCCCAGTTCTGGTTGACGAGCACGATGTGCCCGGTCGTCGACGTGAGGACCGTGCACGGCAGGTTCAACACGCCGTAGCCGTCGGCCAGGCGGCCGGTGGTGTCCACCACCACCGGGTAGTCGAGGCGTACCGTCAGGCGGCGCAAGAAGCCGCTGAGGGAGCCGGGGGAGGGCTCGGTGACCGCCTCGTCGACGAGGACCAGCGTCGGCCAGCGGTGCCGGCGTGCCATCGCGGCGTAGCGGTTCAGCGCGTCGAGCCGGGCGGGCAGGTTCGACGTCTCTTCGAGCCAGGTGGCGAAGAACACGAAGAGGTGCGGGTGCCCGGGGCCGATCTCGAGCGCGCGCGAGCCGGTGCTGCCACCTACGACCTTCATGGACAGCGTGGTCGTGGGCGGCGTGCCGGGAATGGTCCGCAACGATGCCAGCTGTGGCACCTTCGGGCGTCCCGGCAGGAGCGTGGCGACCGAATTGGCGAGCAGCTGGGCCTGCTGGGTGACGCTCGCGTAGGCCATCTGCGTGAGGAACAGCGTCCGCTCGCCGCCTCTGGGGCCGATGACGTAGACGGCGGGCTCGTGGTCGATGTTGCCGTGTACCGCTGCGACGTAGACGTTGTACTGGTGCCACACGACAGACAGCTGGGCGGTCGTCCCGGTGAGGAAGTCCCAGCGGTGGGTCATGTCGTGGGCAGCGGAGTAGGCGCGCACGTCGGCGACAGTGGTCGCGGTCGGGTTCGCGTCGATCCCGACCAGCTGGACACTGCGGCCATGCGCGCCGAGCATCCGAAGGGCCTGGAGCATGCTCGTCGTGGTGAGCGGGCAGATCGAGGTGCACTCGGAGTCGACGAAGGCGAGGATCACCACCTTCCCCCGGAACTGCTCGAGCGACACCGGCTGGCCGAACTGGTTGGTCAACGTGAAATTCGGGGCCGGCCGCCCGTCGAGCGGTGTGCCGGGGTCGACGTCCGGGTTGAACGACCGAGCCGGCGAGCTGGCCGGTGCGCGAGGAGTGGAAGCAGGGAGCACGCCCCCGAGCAGCACGGCCGCTGCGGCGAGCGCGCCGAGCGCGACAGGCATCCACACCCGGAGCCGACGCCGTGACCGCCCGGTGCCCCCACCGCCCCGAGCGGAGCTGCCTCCGCCGTGCGCCGTTTCGCGTGCCGGGTCGCGGCCGGTGCCCGAGAAGGATCCCATAGGGGGCAACTATACGTAGGACCACTGCCGTACGCGCAGCGCCGCTTCCGGCACGGCGCGGCACTTGGCATTTCGTGCTCCGCCACGGCGGGGTGTGCGCTGACACGGGGGAGCAAGGAGGGATTGGTATGGCGAGAGGCTCGTTGGACAAGATAGGCAGTGATCGAGCGGGCACTGCTTTTCGGGAGATCGAGATCCCTCTGCCGGCGGGTACGGGAGCCGGCACGAGAAAAGCTCCCGCAGACCGGCTCCGCTCCGGCGAGCCACGCACGGCGCGCCCAAGGCCATCTGGCGCACGGGCCGTCCGGTCCCGCATCGGTGCGTACGTCGCGCTCACGAAGCCGCGCATCGTCGAGCTGCTGCTCATCACCACGCTCCCGACCATGATCGTGGCGGCGCGCGGCTGGCCGCCGGGCGGGCTGGTGGTGCTCACGCTGGTCGGCGGGGCGCTGGCGGCAGGTGGCGCCAATGCCATGAACATGGTGGCGGACCGGGACATCGACAAGGTGATGCGCCGGACCCGGAACCGACCCCTGGTCACCGGCGCGCTCACCGTGCCCGAGGCCGTGGTCTTCGCCGTCGTCCTCGAGGCCATGGGCTTCGGCGAGCTGTGGCTCTGGGTGAACCCGCTCTCGGCTGTCCTGGCTGTCTCGGCCACCGTGTTCTACGTGCTCGTCTACACGATGTGGCTCAAGCGGACGAGCACGCAGAACATCGTGGTCGGCGGCGTGGCCGGCGCCGTGCCGGTGCTGGTCGGCTGGGCTGCGGTCACCGGCAGCCTGTCGTGGACGCCGGTGGTGCTGTTCGCAGTGATCTTCGTCTGGACGCCCCCGCACTTCTGGGCGCTTGCCGTCAAGTACAAGGACGACTACAGCGCCGCTCACGTCCCGATGTTGCCGTCGGTGGCCACCTTCAGGCGCACTGCGGTCGAGATCCTCCTCTACACCGTGTGCCTGGTGGCGGTGTCGCTGCTGCTGGCCGCCGTGGCACATCTGGGCCCGATCTACGTCGCCTCGGCATCGCTCCTGGGAGCGCTGTTCATCGCCATGGTGGCCAGGCTCTGGCACCAGGCGACCCCGAAGGCCGCCATGGCTGTGTTCAGCTACTCGATCACCTACCTGACGCTGCTGTTCGTGGCCATGGCGGTCGATGTCTTTGCCAGGCGCTGAGCCCGCGACAGCGCGCCTGGCGACGGAGATCCGCCGGGCGGGCTTGCAGCGAGTGCGCGCTCGAGACGGCCCCGGTCATGCTGGGCGCCGGGGAGGGCCGGGGTCGAGCGCAGCGCCCTTGGCTCTCGCGCCGAGGCCGAGGTTCACCCGCACGACGACGGCGATCAGGACGATCCACACCACGGCCACGATGGCGAG
>JAKAQW010000192.1 GCA_021819525.1 Actinomycetes bacterium | reverse complement strand
CTGTGGTGGTGAGGGAGGTTCGTGCGGCTCGGGCCTCGCAAGGTCGGTGCCTGGCGGCAGCGGGCTGGTGGGCTCTTCTGGTCCGACGCCGACCTCGCGCCCGACGTCGTGCAAGGAGCCACGATCTTCTCGCGACCCGCTGTCCTCGCTCACCGCGTCACTACCCCTCGCGGCCACCGGCGCCGCCGACGTGCGGCGCAAGGCGCCTGGGCGCTGCACCCGAGCCCAGTGCGGCCGATGCACGTGACCACCGACGGTGTAGATCGACCACGGCTCCAGGAGCCGGCACACCACCATGGCGCCGGTCACAGCCAGAGCCATGGGCACGATCAGGTCGATCCCGCTGTGGGTGAGCTCGACCACCAGGGCGATGGCGGCGAGCGGGCTCTGCATGGTGCCAGCCAGCACGGCCGTGGCCCCGATCATGGTGAACGCTGCTGCGTGGCCGCCGGGCCACACCTCGCTCCATCCGTGGCCCAGCAGGCTGCCCGCCAGCGCGCCGAAAGCAAGGGTCGGGGTGAACAGGCCACCTTCTGCGCCACTTCGCAGGCAGAGAGCCATGGCGAGCGGCCGGATGACCAGCACGGCTGCGACGACCGGCAGGCCGACCCGGGCCAGCAGTAGCAGCTGGGTCAGATCTTTGCCGTTACCGAGAACCTGGGGGTAGACGATGGACACCGAACCGACGACGGTGAAGGCCATCAGGATCGTGACGACGACGTGCCAGCGCTTCGGCTTGGCTGCCTTGGCCTTGCCCACCAGGACTATGTACCCGGCACCGAGAAGGCCCGCGATCGGCCCGAGGAGGATCGCCCACACCACGACGGTAGCGGGCGCGCTGACCGGGGGCACCAGATAGGTAGCCCTGTCCGGCAGCAGCAGCCACGACACAGCGGTGGCGATGCCCGCTGTCGCCAACGCCGGCACCACCAAGGGCAGCGACACCGTGCCGAGGAGGATCTCCACCGCGAACAGGGCGCCGCCGAGCGGCACGTTGTACACCGCGGCCATGCCGGCCCCTGCGCCGCATGCCACGAGCAGGCGGCGCTGGTCGCGAGAGAGCCCGGCCATCTCCGACAGCTGGCTGGCAATGCCCGCACCGGTCTCTTTGGGTGCACCTTCGCGCCCCAAGGTGGCCCCCAGGGCCACCGCCACGATCTGCAAGACGCCGTTCAGCATCGTCCGCAGGAACGGGAGGCGACCGTCGTGCTCCCAGACCGCTTCGGTCAAGCCCCGCCCGGGACCGCTCCAGCGTCGCAGCAGCATCCACGCCGATCCCATCAGGAGCCCGGCTCCGGCCATCACCGCCAGACGTCGCAACCCGCTGTCGCGTTCGACCGCCGCCTGGAAGGGTCCGCTCCGGTAGCCGTAGGCCAGGTGTTGCACTGCGTGCAAGATCGCCATGAGCACACCGGCACCGATGCCAGCTCCAACTCCGGTCAGTGCCAGGAGCAGCCAGAAGCGGGGCGAGCTCCACGCCGAGCCCATAAGGTCCGGGACGTTCGGCTGAGACAGCCCCTCACCGGGAGGTTCCGCGCGTTCGATCCCGGCACCGTACCGTCCGCGCCGCGCCAGCGCCGATCGTCCGCGCCGCGCCAGCGCCGATCGTCCGCGCCGCGCCAGCGCGAACCGCCCTCCCGCCACCAGGTGCCGTCAGCGGCGAGCGGCCCGCTCCCGCCACCAGGTCCAGCCCACCACTTGGGCGTAGCGAAACCCGAAGAGGACGTTGTTCCCCTTCTTCGACGTGCCCGAGGCGCGTGGGTGCCAGACGGTGGGTCGCTCGGCGAGCCGCCAGCCGCGGCTGGCGGCGGAGATGATGAGCTCGGCGGTCTGGTACTGGTCCTGTTCGAGCAGCACGTCGCCGAGCAGCTCCACCCGCATCGCTCGAAATCCGTTCGAGGTGTCGGTGAGGTGCTGGCCGGTCAACCGGTTCACCAGCTCGGAGAACACGACCACCCCCGCGCGCCGGAGCCGGTCGGAGGTCTCGTCGACCCCCAGGCGGCGGCTCGCGATGACCAAGTCGGCTTCGTCGTCGAGGACCGGCGCGAGCAGCGCCGGGATCTCCGAGGGGTCGTTCTGGCCGTCGGCGTCGACGGTGACGACGTAGCGCGCCCCGTGGGCTCTGGCCAGCTGGTACCCGAGGCGCAGGGCCACACCATGGCCCATGTTCACCGGGAGCCGGGCGCAGAAGGCCCCGGCGCTGTCCACGATCTCCTCGGTGCCGTCGTCACCGCCGTCGACCACCACCAACGTGGACACCGCCAATTCCCCGACCCGTTCGGGCACGGCTTTGAGGACGTCGCCGATGTTCTCCGCCTCGAGGTACGAGGCGATGAGCACCACCACGGGCCCGAAGACGGCCCCGGGGTGCCTGCGGTCGAAGTCCTCGCGGGCGAGCTCTCCGACCAGGTCGCGCAGATCACCGTAGCGCCGGGACCGACGGTGCGCGTCGGCGCGCAGGCGCGCCCACAGGCTCCTCGTGGTGCTCATCGCGAGCTCGCCTGAGCGAGCACGCACCGCCTGGCACGTTCGACGTCGATGCGCGCCCCTGGCTCGGCGGGGCGCTCGTCCAGATGCCGGGAGGGCTCGGTGGCGGTCATCGTGTCGTCACAGTAGGCATCAGTGCCACTTTACCCGACTTGGCACGGCCATCTCCTTTTCCGCAGGTCGGCAGAGGGATATCTCTCGAATTACACCTGTGCACCTGCGGGGATGTCACTCGATCGACGTGCGGAAAGCAAAGAAGAGGAACACGGCTCGCGTCTTGCGCCGTCGGTCACTGTGCCCCAGGACCGCGAGCGGACCAGGCCTCGTTGCTCGACACGCCGACGACGACTTCACGCCCGTCCACGGACGTCTCCATGGACGTCTCTGTGGACGTCTCGTCGTCCGGTGCTGCGCCCACGCTCCCGTCATCGCCGGTTCCTGTGATCCCGGCCGCCGAGATGGAGACCCTGCCCAGTGTGGCCAGCGCACGCTTGCGGATCTCCTGGAACGGCGCCGAAAGCGTCGTCTCCTCGCTTCGCGGGCGAGGGATGTCGATCTTCTGCTCCAATGCGATGCGACCCGGGCTCGTGCTCATGATGAGCATCCGGTCGCCGAGCAGGATCGCCTCTTCGACGTCGTGGGTGATGAACACGACCGTGACGTCGACCCTGGTCCACAAGTCGAGCAGGAACTCCTGGAGACGCTGGCGCGTCTGGGCATCGAGCGCGCCGAACGGCTCGTCCATGAGCAGGAGCTTCGGCTCCATCACCAGTGCCCGAGCCAGCGCCGCCCGCTGCTGCATCCCGCCGGACAGGTGGTACGGCGGATGCTTCTCGTAGCCCGAGAGCCCTACGGTCGCGATCATGTCGTCGACCCGCTTCCAGTCGACCCTCCGCTGCTGGAGCTTCAGTCCGAACGCGACGTTCTCCCGAAGGCTCAGCCACGGGTAGAGCCACGGCTGCTGGAACACCACGACTCGCTGCGAGCTCGGGCCGGTGACCTCCTTGCCGTCGAACACGATCGAGCCGCCGGTAGGACGCTCGAAGCCGGCAACCAGTCGGAGCAGGGAGGTCTTCCCACACCCGCTCGGCCCGAGGATCGTGACGAACTCCTGCTCTGCGACGTCGACGTCGACCCGGTCGAGCACGGCGGGCCGAGCGTCCGGCCCGCTGTCCCCGTAGCGCAGGGTCACCTGACGAAGGCTCAACACTGCCATGGACCGCTCCTCACCTCCGGACTTCTCCTCCGACAGTACTGCCAGCCAGCTCGGTCACCCGAGCGCGGATGCCGCTGGCACCGGATCGACGTACTTCGCCATGTCCCGCGGAGGCGGCACGGTGATGAAGCCCTGCTTGTAGAGCTCCTTCCAATTGTTGGTGAGGGACTGCGTCGTCCCGGCTGTGGCCACACCCGAGCCCTTCCCGAGCACCGTCTCGGTCACCTGGTCGGCAAGGTCGTAGATGTCGTAGCCCTTCAGCTCCGACTGCGCCGTCGACGCCGATATGCCTGCCTCGGACTCCATGTCCTTCATTGCCTGGGAGGGGTTCGAAGCCATGTAACGCACCCCGTCCTGCATGGCCTTCACGAAATCGACAGCAGCCGACGGATGCGCGGAGGTGAAGCTGGTGTTCGCGACGCAGACGTTGAACGACGTCGCGTTCGCCGGCAGGCTGGCGTCGGTGGCGAGCACCCTCCCACCATGGGCGATCAGGTAGTCGAAGGCGGGGTCCCACACAGTGGCCGCCTGGATCTGACCGGTCTGCCACGCCGACTCCATCTCCGGAGGCGTCATGGTGAGCTGGTGGACAGCAGCCAGGGAGATGCCCTTCTGCGCCAGCAAGCTGGGGAGCTCGAACGAAGACTCCGATCCGGTGTCGATGGCGATGGTCTTGCCGGCCAGGCCGGCGAGCGATGTGATACCCGACGACTGCTTCACGACGATGCCGGCGTCGGTCGTGTAGCGCTCCTGGTTCCACACCACCACCAGCGGCACGCCACGGGCGATCGCCGAGATCACGGGGGGAAGCCCGATCCCGCACATGAACTGGAGCGCGCCCGACGCGATGGCCGAGAGCGCCGTCGGGCCAGAGGTGAAGAGCTTCAGGCTGACGTTGGAGCCCAGCTCCTTCTGGAAGTAGTGGTTGTGCACGGTGACCATCGACGGATCCGCGCCGTTGTTCTCGTAGCCGATCGTGACCGCCACCTTCGACGCCGCCGACGACTTCGAGGTCGGCTTCGCCGTCGACGAGCTGCAAGCTGCCAGCAGGAGGCCACAGGCTACGGCACCAGCCACCCCCACCCTCCAGCGCGACGACCATCTGGACGTGCGTGGCTCCTCGCGGACCCGACGTGCTGCCCGTCGCCCCGACAGCTCGAACATCTGGTACTGGCTAGGTCGCTTCTTCATGCTCTCCCCTTCGTTGTCACTAGTCGAGTACTGCTTTTCCTCTGAGTCCTGCTCCGATGCCACCGGCGCTCGGCACGCCTGCAGTCCCTTGTGCCGCTGCCGCCGCTACGAGCATCTCCATGCTCCTTCCCTGGTCGACCGAGATCCTGGGCCGGCGCGCCCGACCGCGCCCTCCAGGTACCCGCCACGTCGCTCAGCCATGCCCCCGCCAGGGGATCAGGACGCGCTCGAGCAGGCGGATCCCCAACTCCATCAGGTAACCGAGCACCCCGATGACGATGATCCCCGCGATGACGATCCCGGTCTGGAGCTGGGTCGCTGCCTGCTCGACCAGCCAGCCGAGCCCGACGCTGGCAGCGATCAGCTCGGCGGCCACCAGGCAGGTCCACGCGATCCCGATGCCGACCTTCATGCCGGTGAACACCTCGGGCAGTGTCGACGGCAAGGTGACGTTGAGGAAGAGCTGCCGTCGTTTCGCACCGAGACAGCGAGCGACCTCGTAGCGCTGAGCTGGGATGTTCCGGACACCACCGATCGTAGAGATGATCATGATCGGGATGGTGCCCACCAGGATGAGGAGAACCTTCGGTAGCTCCCCCAGCCCGAACCACACCACGAACAGCGGGATGTACGCGAGCGGCGGCACCGGCCGGCCCAGCTGGAGGAACGGGTCGATCACCCGGTGCACGAACTTGCTCTCCGCCATGAGAAGCCCGATCGGGACACCGAGGACCACCGCCCCGACGAACCCGGCCGCGACCCGGACGACGCTGTAGGCCACGTCCTGGCCCATCGTCTTGTTCAGGTACCCCTTCGTCGCCGTGAGCTTGAACGAGTCCCACACGGCGACAGGTGTCGGGAGCGCGACCTTCGGGAAGACCTGGGCAGCGGCGAGGATCTCCCAGATGACCAGTGCCCCGACGAGCACCATGATCGTGCTGAGCCGCCGGCCCCACCTCGCGTGTCGTCCGGTCAGCCGGACATGCGTCACCCGCTCGACCAGGGAGAGCTTACGCCCTCCTGGCACAGGCGACCCGGTGCCTTGCGCGCTCGGCGGACGACCCGGCTCACCGAGCTCTTCCGACAGCACAAATGCCCTGGCCTGCGTCATTTCTGCTCCTCTTGTCCACCGTCGAGGCGTGGTCGCGCGATGGCGCGCCACGATGCTACGGCTCTCCCCCACCCGGTTCGTGGCGGCCGAAGCACCCCAGCTCCCCACACGCTCACGCTCTCACCGCGCTGGCCAGGGCGACGGCCCGTATGTCCTCGGCGCTGCACCCGCGCGAGAGGTCGTTCATCGGGGCGGCGAGGCCCTGGAGCAGCGGGCCCAGCGCGTGGGCGCGGCCGAGGCGCTCCGTGAGCTTGTAGCCGATGTTGCCGGCGGCGAGGTTGGGGAAGATGAGCACGTTCGCCGCGCCGGCGACGGCCGACCCGGGGGCTTTCGTGCGCCCCACCACGGTGTCGAGGGCGGCGTCGGCTTGGAGCTCGCCGTCCGCGCAGAGATCCGGGGCCCGCTCGTGGACCAGGCGCGTCGCCTCTCGCACCACCGTGACGCTCGGGTGCTCGGCGCTGCCCTTCGTCGAGAACGAGAGCAGCGCCACCTTGGGCTCGACACCGGTCAGCGCCCGAAAGGTGGAGCTGGTGGCTACGGCCACCTCGGCCAGCTGCTCGGCATCTGGCTCCGGGAGCACGGCGCAGTCGCCGAAGGAAAGCACCCGACCGTCGTCGAGCACCATGAGAAAGCTGCTCGTCACGTACCGAGAGCCCTCCGCGGTGCCGAGCACGGTGAGCGCCGCGCGTAGGACGTGGGCGGTCGGCCGGGAGCTCCCTCCGACGCAGGCATCGGCGTAGCC
>JAKAQW010000191.1 GCA_021819525.1 Actinomycetes bacterium | reverse complement strand
CATGCCCTGTGTCCTCCGTTCTCGCTGGTCTCTAACCGCAAGAATCGGGGGGCACGGGGCCCTGGTGGTGGATGCCTATGGGCGGGTCACCGGTCTGGCACCGCCCCACGCCTCAACGCGAAGAGCCACTTTGCGATTGTCCCTGACCCGTCCACGCTCGGATCGCGATTGACGCAGATCGTCGACACGACGATGCCCGATTGCCCCCCTGACGGTGTGCACGTTGTCGGACCACATACCGTCTACGTGGATGAGTGCGCATTGGCGAGGGCAGTACCCATAGTGCTCGATCGCGGAGATCGGAATGACTTCGGGGACGTCAGTCACCAGAGGCGCTCGGAGGCATAGGCGCGCGAAACGTCACTCCTGCTTCGTGGCTGCTGAGCGACGCTCCCAAACAGACCGGAGATTCCCCACACTTTGAGAGCCGTGAGCGGCTGACCGCTCCAGGCGATGTCGAGCAGGCCATCGATTGCCCATCGACCGAGTGGCGGTTGCCACACGGGCCAGGCAAACGCATGACGCCGCAAGGTCCGTTGAGTCCAGCCCCGTTGCCGAATTGTGGATCCGCCTCCACGAACGGGCAGGAGCAACGTGCCATAGAAACAGGCAAGTTCGACAATCGGGTCGATCGCCACGTCAGCCTGCGCCTGTACGCCAGAGGCGAACCGCAATGCGTCGAAACCGAGCCCATTGCCTTGGCTGCGCCGTGCACGTCCGCACAAGGAGTCCTCGATCGCCGAATGGACATCGCCATCGATCGCGGCCCGGACGGTCGAGAGGCGTTCGTGGAGCGTAAGGCCTTTCGGAACCGGCGGATCGAACGGCGCATGCGCACACCAACCACCGTCCTCAACAACGAGATCAGTGATGGTCGTTTCGAGCGATCCATCACGACTTGCCCGCGCGAGGCGGGCGCGATCAGCAAAAGCGTCTGGATCGACCCTCCTCGGAAGCTCAACAGCGGACTTCGAGTGATGCCGGGCAATCGTCAAGTCATTGATGTCCTCCTCGCTCGGGATCGCACCGGCAAGGTCGTCGGCAAGATCGCCCTCGTGCTCGAAGATCGCAGTCGGGATGACATCGGATGACCAGGAGAGACGAGTGCCCGGGAGAAGCACGGTGACGCCGATGGCCGCCAACCATCCATTCAGCCAGTTGCCACGAAGACCCACCGCCCGGAACGTGCTCATGCCACGACCGCCGACGACACCGCCTGGTCTGCCTGGCGGACCACCGCTTCGAGGAGCGCCACGCCCCAGTAGCCATAGTGCTCGCAGAGCCGTCTGAACCTCGCGGGCTGCTCCCAGTCGGGAACTCCCAGACTCCCCTCCACCTCGACGGGGACCCCGCCAACCATGCCCTTCGTCAGGCCGACTTCGGGATCGTCAACGATTGGCACAAGGGGTCGCCCATGCCCGTGGTGCGCCACGACAAGGTGTACGAGGAGGTCAGCGTCGACGTCCGAAGGGCTGGCCAGCTCGATCCATGCCTTCACGAACCGCCCGCTGATGGCTTCATGGCGACCACCCCGGGGCCACCCAGCCGCAATGCGGGCACCTTCGATGCGAAACCGGTCAAGACTCGATTTCGCCAACGGCACCGAGGCAGCGGAATCAGGATCCAACCATTGCTGGAAACGGAGGTCGTACTTGCCGAGGTCGTGGAACCTGCCGGCCAGTTCTACCGTTCTCACCACCTCCGAGGGCAGCTCGAGTTGAGCGGCGATACGACCCGCCACCTCTCCCACGCTGCCAAGGTGCTCATCCAGCGCCGTCGAAGTTGCGTCGAAGCTCAATTGCTCGAAGGCATCGGCTCGGAGCTGAAGCTCCGTGAACTTTCTGTTCGGCTCGCTGAGCAGCGCCCGTATGTCATCGACGGGCCGGACGATCTCGGGGCGCCAATGGTCACACCACTCGCGCCACTCGGCGTCGTCAAGCCACGGGTGAGCCGTGGCTGAACGCAGGATCTCGATCCAGGTACTCGCGAGCTCGCGATCCTGCTCGGTATCGGTGCCGCCGATCTCCTCCAGTGCGTCGAAGCTTGCCAGGACATCGACCAATGCCTGTCGGGCCTCGAGATTCCGCGCGAGGTGACAGGCAATCGCTTCACTGACAGGCAAGGAGCGAGCGGTGCCCAGACTCACGTCGAGCACTTCGTCCATGGAATGAGCGTCCCATCCAAAGGGGTCGTAGCCGCCATCACCAGGTGCGAGGACGACGACGTCACCGGGACGAAGGTCCGTGACCGTGCACGTCTCGAGCGACGCTCGGTCAGGGCCGAGGCGACGGACATCAGCGATCGCTCGGTCTCCAAGAAAGCCCTTCATCACCGCAATGGGGATGTCGACCGACTCGCCAGCCGTGATTGGCGTCTGGAGAGCGACGCCGTCGGCGGGCCGGTGCGCTCGCCAGCATGTGCTGACGCGCGCGGTGTCGCTGTCGCTCGGGTCGAAGTAGGCATCGACGGGCGCCTCGCTCGACGAGGGGTACGACGTCTTCACCCATTCCCAGACCAGCCAGGGCAACACCTCCGGTGGCCGTGCGTCGCGATCACCCGGAGGACCGAGCACCTCCGCAGCCCGAACCGGCGAAAGCGAGACCGGCGCGGGCGCCTTCAGCAGCCGTTCGAACACTTGGCCCGGTTCATCACCGTAGAGGGGCTCGTGCAGATCCGCTGCGTGGCAGATGACGACCGCTGGTGATGGCGACATGCCCAACCGATTGCAGCGACCCAACCGCTGGATGAGGGCCCGAACGCCGGCGGATTCGGTCACCACGACGTCAGCGTCGATGTCAGCTCCTACTTCAAGCGTCTGGGTGGCCACTACCCACAGCGGACCGCCAGCCGAAGGACCGCGCACCCCGCCAGCAGGCATCCCACGCCGAGGATCGAGCAACTCCTTTCGCACCTGGTCAGCTTCTCGATCGCGCATCCGGCCAGTCGCGAGCAGCACGCGCCTATCGGTGACAGCGCTAAGGCGCGTCGCCACCTCCCGGGCTCGCGCCGGCGTATTGGCGAACACGAGGCATCTGGTGCGACGGGTGTCCGACATCTCTGCGACGGCTGCATCTGCGAGGTCCTTGGTCAGCGCTTTTCCAGAGCTCTCCACCAATCGGACGGGTTTTTTCGCGTCGATGCGCTGTCGAACGATGGGATGCGCCAAGTCGTCCTCATTGAGATCGAATGTGTTGCTGCCTGATCCTGTCGCGGTGAGGGAGACCAGCTTCGGCATGGCGCGCTCTGCTGGAAGGAGCTGGGTTGGATCACCTGGATCGCACTCGGCAAGGGGCCCCCGCAAAGCGACCAAGGCCGAGGAGAGGTGAGCCTCGTCGAGCAGTACCAGCGAGTCGGTGCCAGCTAGGGCGGCCTCGATCGGCCACATGCCTCGGCTGCTGCCATACCCGCGAAACAGCCAACGACTGGCGAACATCGGCACGGTAGCGAAGACCATGGTGGGCTGCGATGGCTCGGGTGGCCTGGCGCCAAGCTCAGCGCCGCCACGGAGTCGGACGACGTGGAGTGGACCGCCGTCGATGCCGATGGCCGCCAGCGAAGCGAGAGCATCGTGCAATTGCTCCAACGCCTCCTGATGCTCAGCACCTCGGTTTAGCCAGTGGTCTTTCAGGTGTCCTGGATCTCGAAGAAGTGCGGCGAGATGCTCACCGTGCGCATGAGCGGAGTCGACCAAGAGCCTGCGGTTGACCACGTACCAGATTCGAGTGGGCATGGTGCGCTCATGGCGCTGTGCGTGGCTTGCCAAACCCCAGAGGGCGATGTCCAGGCACGACGTCTTGCCAAGTCCTGTCGGTACGCCAATCTCGTCCGGCCATCCTTCGGCATCGACCTGCATCGCCAGTCGCTTCTGCCAAGGAAGCGGCGAAAGCCCACCGTGGACGGCTTGGAAGAACGTCTCGAACGACGGGAACTCACTCATGTCGACGGTCCGACTTTGTTTCGCTGATCCGGCCGACAGGCAGAGCGAGGCCCATGCCGAACTGGCGCCCTCGCCCGAGCATGACCGGTCCGGTGATCGGTTCGGAGAACTCGACGACCAGATGCGAGTACGGTCGCCGCTCCCGGCCTTGGCGGTGGACCTCATCGGGGCGCAGTACAGCGCCGCCCTCGACGAAAGGAACATCGGCGGAGGCGAAATCGACTGGCTCGGGGAGACCGGCGTGCCTGCACCACGTAGCAACCTGGGCCAGATCGACTCGCCCCCACCGCTCGTGGACGACAGGGAACACGGTCGCCCACAGGCGCGACGGACCGACCCACCGTCCAGGCGTGGCAGCCACTGGTCGTGCTGCCCCGTCGTAGAGGCGTACCGGCGTGGACCGTCCACCCGCGGTTACAAGCTCGGAGAGATGCCCGAGTGCGCGTCGAACTCCTACAACGATGTCGGCTGGCGTACCTGGAGGAAGCCACACGGCAGCGCCATACAGACGGCCGTTGGCGAAGCGGTGCCCGACGTCGGGGAGGGCCAGCCAGTGAACGTGTTGGAATCCAGCGCCCGAATAGCCGTGCCCGAGCAGCACCGGCGGCAGGTCGCCGGGGCTCGTAGCAGCCCACCGGTCGTAGAGCTCAAGCGTTGCACTGCGCAGGGCCTCAGTAGCTGCAAGGGCCGATCGACCGGGCAGAGGACGATCGAAACGCAACCAGATCACTTCGGGCCGAGGGGGCATGGCGGCCTCGGTTCCCGGGGTATACCAGCGTCGCAAGCTCGGCAGCCATGCTCGTCTCACCACCTCTCCCGAGGTGAAGCGTTCGAATGCAGCGTCGAGAGCCTCGAGGAGCCCGGGAAAGGCCACTGGGAGCGAGATGCAACCCGGTCCACCTTCCTCCGTCGGAAGCCAGGTTGTCGGCGCATCATCTGGCGGTGCCTCATCGCTCACCGACACTCGTACTGGTGAATCGGCGCACCCCAGATAACTGATTCGGGCGGCCCGAACTCGGAGGGCATCGACGGTGCTTGCATCCAGATCCAGGTCTGGCCAGGCGAACCAGAGACGGGGGGTTCGAGGGCTCAGACGACTTCCGAGCCGCACTTCGGCTACCTGCCGGGCCGGGTATTCCTGCGTCGTCGACTCTTGCCTCTTGTTGACCACTACGAAGCGGTTCTCGAGCGGCGTTCGACAGACGTCCGATAATGGGTCCGCCACGATCACTGGTGGGTCAGCTCGTTCCAATAGCTTGAGCTCCTCGCCGCTCGTCAATCGACAGCGTTCCCCCGTCCCATCGGCAGCAACGAACGCCGCGAAGAGTCGGGCAGGGCTCGGTGGCCACTCCCCCGTGTCCAACTCGCCAGTGATTGCTAAATCGTCGGCTGACGTGGACCGAATCGTGCCGGCCAGCAACTCCACGATGATGGTCAGCATCAGTCACCGGCCGGATACGTGGCCTTGATCACCTTGGCAAGTTCAGCGCTCGGCTGGAGCACCAGCTCTTGGTGCCATGCTGATCCGACTGGAAGACCAGCAGCCTCAGCACGGCGAGCACACTCCTGCACGAGGTCGATCGCATCATCGACGGTGATCGGTTCGATGTCGTGGTCGTGATCACTAAGCCACTTCCACCGCTGCGACACGGGACGAAGGTCACAGCCGGACCGCAACGAGAACGGCCGACCAAATGCCGCGGCATGCCCAGCCAAGCCAATCGCGGCGAGGAGGGCTCGGCCCGTGGCATTCATCTCGGTGGATCCGCACCACACCCGTCGCAGACCCGGCAGTGACAGGGTCGTGCGCTGGTCGATCGACTCGCAGGACACGCCGGCGAGGGCTTCCTGGCCAGTTCGGAAGGGAATTTGCCCGTGACCGATCTCACTCAAACTCTCCTGCTTCTTCGAGCCACCTGACTTCTTCTCCCCTGCGACGAACGTCCATTCCATGGGAAAGTCGGGGTCATAGGACACCTTCTCGTCGATGCTCAGGTTGAGAGGATCGCCCTTGAGACCAAGTGTGCGAGTGTCGACCGATCCAGGCCGTACGCCGACGATCTCCGACACCCAGGAACGAGCGAGCTTGGCCTGTGACCCCTTCTTGCCGAGATGCGACTGCCAGAACCCGAGCAGCAGCGCCTGGGGGAACCACTGGAAGAGGGCGTGCGGGTTGTCCGCCGTCGCTCCAAGGATTGTGGCGCCGATCTCCGTCTTTGCAAACGGCTTCCCGTCGAGTGCCGAGTCACGCAGGTAGGCGTCTGCCTGCCTGTGTGGGAATCGGAACGAAGTGAGCTTGGCCGGAAGGTGCGGCGGCAATGGTCCGACCTCGGACAGGTCGAGCACAACCGTTGGCAATCCGAGGTCTGGGGCCAGCCTCTCAAGGGCGGCTTCGAGGCGGTTGGCCTGGCTGGGCACATTGTCGATCACGACGACCTGGGCCACAGCACGGTCTGCACCTTCGCCGACCCAGCGCTCGTCAAGTTGGAATCTCCCTCCTGCGTAGACCGCTGGCTTCACGGGAGATCCCGGTCCACCGAGGGGTTCGATGTCCGTGCTGATCACGACGCCTCCAGCGTCGCTGTCGTCGGCGCACGCAGCCACCAGTAGGTCTGCATCGATGTGCATGGGTCCTCGCCTTCCGCTTCTGCTGAACTCTGTGGGAGCACCATAGAGTGCGGGTGTGACACCCCAGGGCGAATTCATAGTCGCTGACGTAGTGACCTGACCAGGACCATGGCGACGGCAGGGCTCCCGCAAAGTGTGAGCACTGGGGCCGTGAGCTGGGGTGTTGTCCGCGGATTGGCGCGCACTCCCGGTCGGGTGGTAGCCACTGCGACGTGAAGGACCGCTTCGAGCGCAGTGACGGCCTG
>JAKAQW010000031.1 GCA_021819525.1 Actinomycetes bacterium | reverse complement strand
GGCGAACACCCCGCCGTCGGACGCCACCAGCCAGTAGCCCCCGCCTCCTGGCACCGCCGCCATCGCGACGATCGGCTTCGAAAGCGCCATCGCGCCCGTGGACCCGTAGAACCCGGCGTCGCCGAAGGCGAACACCCCTCCGTCGGATGCCACCATGTCGTACCCCGGTCCCAGGTAGTCGTAACGCTCGGGTGCGCTCGAGCCCTGGGCGTCGCTCACCACGACGGTGGTCGGACCGGGGGAGCCAGCCGGGGTGATGGCAGTCAACGTGGTGCTCGACACCACGGTCACCTGGGAAGCGGCCGCCGAGCCGAACTCGACTGAGATCGTCGACGGATCGGCACCTGCGGCGTCGAAACCCGATCCGGTGATGGTGACCAGCTGGCCCCCGGTCACCGGGCCCGAGGACGGGTCCAGGGCGCTGACAGACGGCCCGACGTAGTCGAACCGGGCAGCAGGGCTCGCCCCTGATGTGCCGTTCGCCGTGGTGACGGTCACGGTGACCACCCCTGGGGGCGCCGGCGGCGGGACCAGGGTGATCGACGTCCCCCCACTGGCCACGGTGAAGTGCGAGGCGGTCACGGTGACGGGCCCGAAGTGCACGGCGCTGGCGCCGGCCAGGTCGACGCCGCTGATGGTGAGCGTGGCCGGCGAGGCGCCGCGGGCCAGCCCCGAGCTGGCAGACAGGCCGCTCACCACCGGGCACCCCCCGGCCGGCTGCAAGGCGCCGACCAGCGCGGCCACCTGCGGGGTGCCCCAACCGGTGGCCAGGTTGTAGCCGGGCCCGGCCGGGTACTGGCCGCCGTGGTTCCCGGTGAGGTCGTTGTTCCCGGTGGTCACCTCGTCGAACAGTGACGATCCGCCGGCACCAGAAGCCAGCGGGTAGAGCTTGGTGTTCAGCTCCCCCACCTGGTCGGCGGAGCGGCAGCCGCTGTCGGCCAGCGCCACCAGCGCCGCCCACTGGGGCGCGGCTGCACTGGTGCCTCCGACCACCTGCCACTGGCCCTGGTAGTCGATGGCCACACCGGTGCTCGGGTTGGCGTCGCCGGCAACGTCGGGCACCGCCCGGCATGCCCCGCTCGCCGTGCCGGACGTTCCTGCCGCTTCCGTGCAGCTCCTGCCGCTGTCTTCGGGCAGGTCGCCCGGCAGACCCGCCGACGTCTGGTAGCTGGGCATGGCCCAGATCTGCGACAGGCCGCCGCCCCCGGCCCCGTCGTCTCGGGCCGGGTCGGTGGCGCACGTCGAAGGCTGACCGTTCTGCGACAGGTCTCCTTCGCAGCTGTTCCATACTGCCTGCTCTGGTGCACCGGTGCTGGAGACGCCGAGGAGCGACACGCCACCGACCGAGGTCACCCACGGCTGGCTTCCCGGGTCGTCGACGGCCAAGGCACTGTCGAAGACCCCCGCGGCGGGCAAGAAGCAGTCCTCGGAGCCCGAGTCACCCGATGCGGCCACCACCGTCTGCCCTTGCAAGGTGGCCTGCTCGAAGGCGGCCGTCTCCGCGTCGAGGTTCGCGCTGGTCATCGCCGGCTCGCACTGGCCCCAGCTGGTGGTGATGACCTGCGCCCGGTCCTGGGCCACGATCGCGGCATAGTCGCTGTCGGTGCCCGTCGAGCTGTTCGGGGCCTCGTAGGCCAGGATGTGAGCGTCGGGGGCCAACGCCGAGAGGCTCTCGACGTCCAACGCGGCCTCACCGACACCGGCGCCGGTGCCGGCGCCGCCGTCGACCGGCACCACCGACACCGAGCTTTGCAGGCCGCTGCAGGCGTCGAAGGCCGCCAGATCCGACGCCAGGAACGGCTCGAGCTCCACCGCGGCGATGGTCACGCCTTGACCCAGGCGCCCTTGGTCGTAGAGCGAGGTGAACCCGTAGGCCGAAGCCAGCTGAGCGAAGGTGTAGCCACCGCCGGCCGCGGCCTGCTCGGCGGCGGCGCACGACGTCGGCCCGGCACCGTGCGCGATCGCCGCGGTGATCGTCGAGCTCCCGGAACCTGCCCTGCCAGCCGCAAGACCCGACCCTCCACCTGAAGGACCCGGTCTCCTTCGGTCGGACCTCGACCCGCCGCCAGGCAGAGATGCGTCTCGGGCAGCCGCACGGACCCGCTGGCCACGGACCGGTAGGCCACGGACCCGCTGACCACGGACCCGCGAGCCACGGGGCCGCGAGCCACGGGGCCGCAGGCCACCGGGCCAGGCGATGCTCGGCACCGGCCGGCTCACCGTGTCGAGCCCCGAGATGCCGGCCACCGCCGCGGTGAGCGAGGCGGGCACGAGCGGGTCGGCACCGGGAACCTGCGCCGTGCGCCCGCTGCGCAGCCGCACCAGGTGCATGGTCAGCCCGAACGCCCGCTCCGCGACCCCGGCCGACGCCCGCACCGGGACCACCAGGTCGTCGATGGCCGTACCTGGCCGCAACCCGCGGCCTCGCAGCCAGCGGTCGACCGCTGTGATCGTCGCCGGGCGCGGCCCGAAGCGGGCGGCGAACTGCCCGGGGGCCAGGTAGTGGTGGTACGAGGGGCTGCCCGCGGTGACGACCGCCCGGACGGCACGGGCCACGGCAGCGGGATCGGGCAGCTTCAGCACCACCGCCAACGACAGCGGTCTCGAGGCCGGCACCGGCCCTGCCGACGAGGAGCCGGCCGGCGCCGTCGGGTACGAGCCGTCGCTTCGGACCAGGGGCCCGAGCCCGCCGGCACCAGCCACCGCCGGCAAGGTGGTCGCCGCGCCCGAAGCCGTCACCACACCGGCCGATCCGCCGGCGACCACCAGCGCCGCCACCGCGGCCACCAAGACCACGACGCCGGGAAACCCCGCTCGCCGGCTCCCGGCTCGCTTCCTGCCGGCCCAGCCCCGCGACCGCCGGTGCCCCATCCACCGCTGCCCTGACAGCCGCCTCGTGCGGGCTGTCAGGCATCGCAGCATCACTCGAGCGTAGCCAAGGACCGAGCAGGTGGCGGTGTCACCTCGCATCGTGGAGCCGGCCCCGGGAGACCAGCGGCGGTTCGAGCCGGGGCACCACCGGTGCGCCCCGAGGACGAGGCACCGACGCACCCCACGAGAAGGACCCGACGACAGCGCGGCCGCAGGCACCGAGCGAGCCGGCACCGCCGGATCGTCATTGGCGCCCGCGCCGGCGCTCCCAGCGCTCGACCAGGCCGGCTTCGGCTCCATGGTGCGTCGGCTCGTAGTAGCGCGCGCCGACCAGGTCGTCGGGGAGGTACTGCTGCTCGACCCACCCCCCGGGGCTGTCGTGCGGGTAGCGATACCCCTGGCCATGGCCGAGCTGCGTCGCGCCGAGGTAGTGGGCGTCGCGCAGGTGGGCCGGGACCGCACCAGGCGGTCCGGCCGACGCGGCCTCCGTCGCCTTGGCCAACGCCGCGGTGACGCTGTTGGACTTGGGCGCCAGCGCCAGGTGGACGACCGCCTGAGCCAGGTTCAGCCGGGCCTCGGGGATGCCGACGAGGTCCACGGCCTGGGCGGCGGCGGTGGCCACCACGAGCGACATCGGGTCGGCCAGCCCGATGTCCTCGCTGGCAGCGACGACGAGGCGTCGAGCCACGAAGCGGGGGTCCTCCCCGGTGACCAGCATCCGAGCCAGCCAGTACAACGCGGCATCGGGGTCGCTTCCCCGGATGCTCTTGATGAGAGCACTTGCCATGTCGTAGTGGTCGTCGACGTTCCAGCTGCGACCGGCCACCGCGCGGGCACGCTCGAGGACATCGCGGGTGATGTGACGCGTCGGCATCGCCACCGCCGAGGCCACTTCCAGCGTGGTGAGCAGGGCCCGCCCATCGCCGTGGACCGCGTCGACGAGCGCAGCAGCCACGGCGTCGTCGATGCTGGCACCTTCGGCTTCGAGGCCGCGCCGCAGCAAGGTGCGAAGCGCGCCGGCATCGAGCGGGTGCAGGCGCAGCAAGGTGGAGCGGCTGAGCAAGGGGCCGTTCACCTCGAAGAACGGGTTCTCGGTGGTCGACCCGATCAGGACCACCGTGCCGTCTTCCACCGCGGGCAGGAGGGTGTCCTGCTGGGATTTCGAGAACCGGTGCACCTCGTCGAGCAGCAGCACGGTGCGCTGCGAGTGCTCGCCGAGGCGGGATCGGGCTCGCTGCAGCGCCTCGCGCACCTCCTTGACCCCTGCGCTCACCGCGCTCAACGACTCGATCTCGGCCCCCAGCGCCTCGGCCACCAGGCGGGCGATGGTGGTCTTGCCGCTGCCCGCCGGCCCCCACAAGATGATCGACGCGACCCGGCCGCTGTCGATCAGCGCTCGGAGCACGCCGTCGGGACCGAGCAGATGGTCCTGGCCCACGACGTCGTCGAGGCGCCGCGGGCGCAGCCGGCTCGCCAGCGGTCCCCGGGAGCGCAACTGCTGGTCGAGGTGGTGGTCGAACAAGCTCACCGGCGCCACCGCCACGGCACAGGCGTCTCAGCGCTCCGCCAGCGGGCCCAGTCCGAGCTCGCGGCGCTGGCGGGCACCCAGTGGCTTGGGTGCGCCGGTCATCGGATCGATGCCGGACTGGGTCTTCGGGAAGGCGATGACCTCGCGGATGTTCTCTTCGCCGACCGCCAGCGCCACCAGGCGGTCCACGCCTACGGCAAAGCCGCCGTGGGGTGGAGCCCCGTAGCGGAAGGCGCCGAGCAGGAAGCCGAACCGAGCCTCGGCTTGCGCGGGGCCGATCCCGAGCACGTCGAAGATACGCCGCTGGATGTCCTCCCGGTGCACCCGGATGGAGCCCGATCCCAGCTCCCAGCCGTTCAGGACCAGGTCGTAGGCTTGGGAGCGAACCGCCAGCGGATCCCGGTCGAGAAGCTCGAGGTCGTCTGGGTGCGGCATGGTGAACGGGTGGTGCGCGGCAGCCGGCCGACCCTCGTCGTCCACCCCGTCGAACAGCGGGAAGTCCGTCACCCAGCACAGCCGGCGCTCGCCGGCGGTGACGGCCAGCCCGGCCAGCTCTTGGCGGATGTGGCCGAGCACGTCGCAGCACACCCGCCACTCGTCGGCCACCACCAGCACCAGGTCACCGGGCGTCGCGCCGGTGGCCGAGAGCAGTCCGGCCCGTTCGTCGGCAGAGAGGAACTTGTCGAGCGGGGAGTCCACCGTGAGCGCGCCGCTCTGCCCACCGATCCGGAACCAGGCCAACCCTTTGGCACCGAGCTGGCGGGCCTGGTCGGTCAAGGCGTCGAGGCGGTTGCGGCCCAGCTCCGCGCCCCCACGGTGGCACAGCCCCTTCACCGTAGGGGCCACCATGGCCCGCACCTCGGTACCGGCGAACACCGGCCCCAGATCCACCAGGTTCGACTCGACGCGCAGGTCGGGCTTGTCGGAGCCGTAGGTGTCCATCGCCTCGAACCACGTCATGACCGCCACCTCGGCCGCTTCTGGTGCACGAGCTGGATCGTCGCGCTCCCCCGAGGGGCCGCTGGCGGCGGAGCCCCGGGGTCCGCGACCGCGCCTTGCAGCCTCTGAGGCTACCTCGGCGACGCCTACGGGCTCCCCGACCCTCGCCATCTCCCCGGCTTCGAGCGCAGCAGAGACCGCCCGGGTGACCGCTCGCTGGACGTCCGCGGGCTCCACGAAGGACATCTCCAGGTCCAGCTGCGTGAACTCGAATTGGCGGTCTGCTCGCAGATCCTCGTCACGCAGGCACCGCGCGATCTGGAAGTAGCGGTCGAACCCCCCCACCATCAACAGCTGCTTGGCGATCTGCGGGCTCTGGGGCAGGACGTAGAAGTCGCCGTGGTGCAAGCGCGACGGGACGGCGAACTCCCGTGCCCCTTCGGGGGTCGGTGTCCACAAGAGCGGGGTCTCCACCTCGCAGAAGCCCTGGTCGACCATGGACTGCCGCATGGCCGCCACCATGGCCGAGCGCACCCGCAGGTTGCGCTGCATCCGGGGCCGGCGCAGGTCGACGAACCGGTAGCGCAGCCGGACCGCCTCGTCGGCAGCGCTGCGGTCGTCCAAGGGGAACGGTGGCGGCTCGGCCCGGTTCACGACCGCCACCTGGCATTCGGCGATCTCCACCGCGCCGGTGGGGAGATCGGGGTTCTCCGTGCCCGCCGGACGCGCACGCACCGTGCCCTCCACCGACAGCACCCACTCGCTCCTGGCCTCGACGCTCCCGTCGACCACGCACTGCACCACCCCGGTACGATCTCGCAGATCCACGAAAGCGAGGTGCTCGCCGTGCTCGCGGCGCTTTGCCACCCAGCCGCACAGCCGCACCCGCCGCCCGACGTCGGCTGGGCGGAGATCCCCGCACAGGTCGCTGCGCATGGCGGTGGGCTCGCCGTGGCCGCCCGGCCCGGCGGCCCTCTGGTGCTGCGCGCTGGACGCGTTCATGGTCTCTCCTCGCTTCGCGTCACCGGCGGCACGCCGTGCGCCGCCTGGCGATGGTGGCTGCGGCACACGAGCTCCGGCACCACCTGCGCACGCGCCACCTGCGCTTGCCCGCCGTGGGGATCCCCCATCTGACGCAGCGTCACCTGACCAGCTCGAAGCTCCTGCGCACCGATCAGCACAGCTATCGGTGCCCCGGAGCGATCGGCGAGCTTGAGCTGCGCCTTCATCGACCGGCCGTCGTAGGCCCGCTCGGCGACGAGGCCGGCTCGACGCAGCTCGGCCACCAGGTCGCGGGCCTCGGCGCCGCCGGTCAGATCCACCACGAACACGTCGGGTGCCGGTGGCTCGGCGGGCAGGACCCCTTCGGCGTCACACGCCAGCAGCAGCCGCTCGATGCCCATGCCGAAGCCGATCCCAGGGGTGGGCGGCCCGCCGAGCTGCTCGACGAGACCGTTGTAGCGGCCGCCGCCACCCACCGCGTTCTGGGCGGCCTCGAGCGCCGTCGCGGCGAGCTCGAAGGTGGTACGGGTGTAGTAGTCGAACCCACGCACCAGGCGCGGCTCCAACCGGTAGGGGATCCCGAGGGAGCCGAGCCCCTCGAGCACCCGGGCGAAGTGGGCGGCGCACGCGGCGTCGAGATGGTCCACCAGCCGAGGGGCATCCGCGGTGCCATCCCGGCAAGCAGCGGTCTTGCAGTCGAGGACACGCAGGGGGTTCACCTGGTAGCGGACCCGGTGCTCGTCGCACAGGTCGTCGCTGCGCGCGCGGAGATGGGCGAGGAGCAGCACCACGTACGCCGGACGGCACTCGGAGCACCCCATGGAATTCACCGCCAGCTCTACCTGCTCGAGCCCCAGGTCGGCTACCACCGCGACGGCCAAGCTCACCACCTCCACGTCGAGGTCGGGGTCGTCGGTGCCCAGTGCCTCCACGCCGACCTGGTGGTGCTGGCGGTAGCGGCCCGCCGCGGCCCGCTCGTACCGGAACGCCGGCGTGACGTACCAGGCCCGCCACGGCGTCGTGGGGCGGTGCTGCACGAAGGCCCGTACCACCGACGCGGTGCCCTCGGGCCGCAGCGCCAGCTGCCGGCCACCGCGGTCGGTGAGCTCGTACATCTCCTTGCCGACCACGTCGCTGTCGTCACCGATGCCGCGGCGGAACACCCGCACGTCTTCGAACATCGGGTTCAGCACCAGGCCGAAGCCGAAACGTTCGGCGAGGCTGGCGAAGCGGGCCACCACCTGCTCCCAGCGCCACGACTCGGGCCACAAGACGTCCTTGGTCCCCCGGGGGGCCTGCACCGGCCCGGGCTCTTCGACCACCGGAGCCCTCAGCTCTTTCTTCGCGGCAGGAGCCGGTAGGCGTCGAACACCCCGTCCAAGTGCTTGAGCGAGCGGACCAGCGAGTCGAGGTGACCGGGGTCGGCCAGCTCCACGTCGAAGCGCATGCGGCTCACCCGGTCGGCCGCGGTCTGACTGGAGGACGCCACGATGTTCAGGTGGTGCTCGGAGACCACCCGGGTGACATCGGCCAGGAGCCGAGAACGGTCGAAGGCCATCACCTCCACCGACGCCACCACCACCGAGGTGCCCCCACGGTCCCACTCCACCTCGATGAGCCGCTCGCCCTCCTCGGTGGCCAGTGCAGCGGCATTGGCGCAGTCCGACCGGTGCACGCTCACCCCCCGGCCGCGGGTGACGAAGCCGACGATGGGGTCACCGGGGACCGGGGTGCAACAGCGCGACAGCCGGACCATGACGTCGTCGAGCCCTTCGACGTACACCCCACCCGCCACCCTGGCACGCCTGCTCGAACCAGGGCGGCGAACCGGGTTCACGGTGGTGGGCAGCTGCTCCTCGTAGCCCCCGCCGCGCAGCTCTCGCGCGAGCCGCTGGGCAACGGACCGGGCCGACAGGTGGCCCTCGCCGATGGCCGCGTGCAGGGCGTCCAGATCCGCGTAGCTCATGGACCGGGCCAGCTGCTCGAGAGCCGCCGAGGCAGCCAGCTTCTGGACCGGCAGGCCTTCGCGCCGAAGCGCCCGACCCAGGTCTTCGCGCCCGGAGTCGATGGCGTCCTCACGCCGCTCGCGGCTGAACCACTGGCGGATCTTGTTCCGGGCCCGAGGGGACGCGACCATCTGCAGCCAGTCGCGTGACGGACCGGCAGAAGGCACCTTCGAGGTGATGATCTCCACCGTGTCCGCCGACTGCAAGGCCGTGTCGAGCGGCACCAACCGGCCGTTCACCTTGGCCCCGATGCAGCGGTGACCGACCTCGGTGTGGATCGCGTAGGCGAAGTCTATGGGCGTCGCCCCGGCGACGAGGGCCATGACCTTTCCCTTGGGGGTGAAGACGTAGACCTCGTCCTGCTCGAGGTCGAGCTTCAGTGCTTCCAGGAATTCCAGGGGGTCGACGGTGTCGGCCTGCCAGTCCACGATCCGCTGCAGCCACGCCATCTCCGCGGTGGTGGTGGCCGGGTCCTTCGCCAGATCCTTGTAGCCCCAGTGCACGGCGATGCCGTACTCTGCGCGACGGTGCATCTCATGGGTGCGGATCTGCACCTCGATGGGCTTGCCTTCCAACCCGATCACCGTGGTGTGCAGCGACTGGTACAAGTTGAACTTCGGGCTGTTGATGTAGTCCTTGAACCGGCCCTGCACCGGGCTCCATATGGCGTGGATGGCTCCCAGCGCCGCCCAGCAGTCCTTCTCCGAGTCCACGACGACCCGGATGCCCACGAGGTCGTGGATCTCCGCGAACTCCTTGTGCCGGACCACCATCTTCTCGTAGATGCTCCACAGGTGCTTGGGCCGGCCGGTCACCTCGGCCTCGATCCCCGACGCCGCGAGGCGCTGGCGCACCGCGACGAGCACCCGGGCCACGTACTCGTCGCGTTCGGGAGCACGGGTGGCCACCATCTGCTCGATCTCGGCGTAGCGCCGGGGATGCAAGGTGGCGAAGGCCAGATCTTCGAGCTGCCACTTGAGCTCTTGGATCCCGAGGCGATGGGCGAGCGGCGCGTAGATGTCGAGGGTCTCTTGGGCCGTGCGGACCTGCTTCCACGGCTCCATCACCGCCAGGGTCCGCATGTTGTGCAGCCGGTCGGCCAGCTTGATCACCAGGACGCGCCAGTCGCTGGCCATGGCCACCAGCATCTTGCGCACCGTGGCCGCCTGCTGGGCTTCCTTCGAGTCGAATTGCAGCCGGTCGAGCTTGGTGACCCCGTCGACCACCGCGGCGACCTGCGCTCCGAGCACCTCGGTGATGTCGACCAGGGTCATGCCCGTGTCCTCGACGGCGTCGTGGAGCAGCGCGGCGGCCACCGAGCGCGCATCTAGCCCGAGATCGGCTACCAGCCCGGCCACCGCCACCGGATGGGTCACGTAGGGCTCCCCGCTCTTGCGGAGCTGGCCGCGATGTGCGGCGCGCGCCATCTCCCCGGCCCTCATGATCGCTGCCAGCTCGTCGTCGCCGGCGGTCGGGTGCCGGCGAGCATAGGCGGCGAGCACGGGTGCCATCAGGTCGGCGACCGGCTCCGCGCCTTCCCCTTCGGCCTGGTCCGACGGCGCCATCACCATGGTCTCACCGTACCGCTCTCGCCACCAACCTGGCCTCAGCGACGCCGCCCACCTTTCTTGCCGCCCTTCTTGCGGGCCTGCGCCGACGGTCTGCGCGCCCCAGATGCCCCTGTCCGCGGGCTGTTCTGGCCAGCGGGGCGTGGTCGAGCGCCTCCGGCGCCTCGCCCAGCAGCAGAGCTGTCCGGAGCTTCTCCACCGCTGCCCCGCGGGGCGCGCCCGGCACCAGCCGTGCTGCTGCCCCGGCTCGCGCCGTTGGCGTCGGGATGACCACCTGGGCTGTCCAGGGCATCGGCACCGTTCGCGCCACCACCGGCCACCCGCTCGCCGCTGACGGCGCGCGCCGGGTGTGCCGGATCCGCCGTCTCGATCACCGTGCCGTTCGACGGCCCTCGGCTCCTGCTGGGCTGCAGCACCCGTCCTCGCCCGTTGGCCGCCCGAGCGCTCCCCGGGCGCAATGCGCCGGAGCGGTTCGTCGACGGCCGGTTCCGCACGGGCCGACCGGCGCCCGGGCCGGCGGTCGCCACCGCCAGCTCGGCGGCAGCACGCGGGGTGAGCAGCCCGGTCCGGTCGGCGCGACTGGCCAGCTTCTGGCGGATGCTGCGGTAGCGCGGCTCACGCTCCTTGAGCACGGCCAGCAGCGGCGAGGCGATGAAGATCGAGGAGTAGGTCCCCGACAGCAAGCCGATCACCAGGGCGAAACCGAAGTACTGCAACGTGGTCGCCCCCAGGATCTGCGCCCCCACGACCAGCACCGACAGCACCGGCAAGATGGCGACCAGCGAGGTGTTGATGGAGCGGGCCAGCGTCTGGTTCATCGAAAGGTTGACCACGTCTTCGTAGGTCATGGTGCCACGGGCCCCGAGCCCCTTGGTGTTATCGGCCACCCGGTCGAACACCACCACCGTGTCGTAGAGCGAGTACCCCAGGATGGTGAGGACGGCCACCACCGTGTCGGGCGTCACCTGCAGCCCCGAGAGTGAATAGACCCCTGCCACGACCAGCAGGTCGTGGAGCACGGCGGCCAGCGCGGCGACGGCCATCTTCCACTCGAAGCGCAGAGTGATGTAGATCACCACCACCACGAAGAACACGATGACGGCCAGGATGGCCTTGTGCGTGATCTGCCCCCCCCAGGTGGCTCCGACGTCGGTGATGTTGCGCTTGGCGTTCAGCACCGAGGAGTGGGTCACGCCGGCCAGGGCGACTGCCACTTTCGTCTCCGCGGCAGTGCGCTGGGCCGTGGTGAGCTTGGACAGATCCGCCTGGACGTCGAGGGTCTGGCTGGCGCCGCTGCCCAGGGTCTCCACCAGTGACGGGACCACGCCGACGCGTTTCACGGCGGCGGTGGCCTTCGAGACGGTCACCCCGTGGGCGGGCACCTCCCAGCTGGTCCCCCCCCTGAATTCGATGCCCAGGTTCACCCCGCGCACCCCGAGCGATACCAACCCGGCCAGGATGACCACCCCCGAGACCAGGGCCCACCAGCGCCGCCGGCCGACGAAGTCGAATCGGGTCTCTCCCCGGTACAGCCGGGACCAGGCGTTGCGGTGCCGTTCGGGTGCCGGCCCGCTCTCCGGGGTGCTCATCGGGCGTCACTCTCCACGGCCAACCCCCGCGCCACGCCGAGCACCCTGGCGTCGGTCACCGTCTTGCTCCGCCCGAGCAGGATGACCAGCGGCCGGGTGAAGAAGTAGGTGGTGAACAGGTCGAGCAGGGTGGAGAGGCCGAGGAAGAACGCGAACCCTCGCACCGTGCCGATCGACAGCAGGTACAGAACGACGGCAGCCGCCAGGGACACCAAGTCGGCGGCCACGACCGTTCGGAAGGCCCCGCGGAAGCTGTGCTCCACACTGGTTCGCACAGAGCGCCCTGCCCGGGCCTCGTCCTTGAGGCGTTCGAAGTAGACGATGTAGGAGTCCACGGTGATGCCGATGGAGACGATGATGCCGGTGACGCCGGCCAAGTCGAGGGTCAGGCCGAGCCCGGAGTGGCCCAAGGCGCTGATGATCGCCCACAACAGCCCCCCGGTGACGATCAGGCCGGACACCACCACCACCCCGAGCGCCCGGTAGTACACGATCATGTAGAGCAGCACCAGGATGAGCCCGCCGATGCCGGCGATCAGCCCGGCGCGCAGCGACGACTTGCCCAGGGTGGGGCTGACGATCTCCTTGTTCACCTGGTCGAGCTTGACCGGCAGGGCGCCGTACTTGAGGTCCAGCGCCAGGTTGCTGGCGCTGGTATGGGTGAAGCTGCCACTGATCTGCACGCTGCTGCCGAACGAGGTGAAAGCGGACTGGGTCGGTTGGGTGAGCGGGGCGCTTATCACCTCACCGCCCAGGTCGATGCCGATCTCCTGGTGGAAGTTCTTCTGGGCGAAGCTGTTCCACTCGGCGGCGCCGGCCGAGGTGAGCGTCACGTCGACCACCCACTGGTTGTTCACGAAGGAGGCGATCGCGCTCGACACCGCCTTGCCGGTCAAGCCCGCCGGGCCGAGCACGCAGCGCGGCGAGCAGCCCGAGGTCGACGTACCGGGCAGCAGCACCGTCTGGCTCTTCTCGGCGTAGTCCGTGGACGGAGAGGTCGACCGGTACGACGCGAACGCCGGGTCGGGCCCGATGGTGCTCTGGGGCTGCCCGGTGCTGGTGTTGATGTTCAAGTTCGCGGCGGTGAGCTGGTAGGGAGCGCCGCAGGCGGGCAGGGGCCCTGAGGGGGCTGCCTTGCCTTTGGCCGGCGGCGCGTAGGCTGGCGCCTCGCACAGCACGGGCCGGAACAGCATCTGCGCGGTGTTCCCCACCAGGTTGATGAGGGTCTGCGGGTCCTTCACGTTCGGGAGCTGCACCACCACGTCCGAGCCCTGGGACTGAGCCTGGGCGCCGGAGACGCCGGCACCGTCGAGCCGGTTGCGGATGATGTCGATGGCGGTGGTGATGGTGCCGGAGCTCACCGGGTGCGCCGGCTGGTAGATCACCTGGGATCCTCCGGCGAGATCCAGCCCCAGCAGGGGCGACCACCGGACCGCCAAGGTGGCACCAAGGGCGCCGAGCGCGATCACCACACTGGCCACCAAGCTGACCAGCAACGGCTTCTTCATCGACGACGTCCTTTGCCCCCGCCGCTGCTCACGCCAGCCCCCCCTTCTCCTGGGTCGTCGAGCCCCTCGTCGCCTGCTTCGCCGTGAGCGGCGCCGTCGTGCACAGCCTCGTCCTCGTCGCCTGCTTCGCCGTGAGCGGCGCCGTCGTGCACAGCCTCGTCCTGTCCGTCCTCGTCCTCGTCCTCGTCCTGCCCGCTCGCCTCGTCCTGCCCGTCCTCGTCGTCGTACTCGTCTTGCTCGTCGTCGTACTCGTCTTGCTCGTCGTCGTACTCGTCGTCCTCGTCGTCCTCGTCGTACTCGTCCTGCTCCTGTGGCGCATAGGTCCCATGACCGTTCAGCTGCGCCTGCGTGGGGTCACTGGGCCCTCCGGTGGCGGGGTCCACCTTGCGGGCCACCGTCGAGCGCGACACGGTCATGCGGGTACCGGGAGCCGTCTCGATCGTGATCCGGTCCGGGTACACGTCGAGCACGGTGCCGTAGATGCCGGCCCCGGTGAGCACCTCGTCGCCGGGCACCAGGGTGCTGAGGAGCTGGCGCTGGCTCTGGGCTTGACGGCTCCGGGGACGGAAGAACAGCAGCCAGGCCGCCAGCACGATGAGGCCGATGAAGATCAGCTCTTCGTAGCCACCTCCCGAGGAGGTGGGCTTCTTGGCCGCAGCCTTGGTGGCGGCGATCAACACGGTGGCAAGGATATGAGTATGCATAGTTGTATGGGGGCGGGCAGGTCCGCACCGAGGCCCTGGTGGCCCGGTGGCTGCTCCGGAGGCTCGACCTTACTCCACCGGCGGCGTCGCGACCCTGCACCACGGCCGGTCACCACAGTCGTGCTGGTGCGAGCCGCACTTCTTCGGTGCCGGCGCCCGTAGCGGGACGGGCCGGAGCCGATCCGATCGGCAAGCCGAGATGCTCGAATGCCCCGTCGGTGGCAACACGACCGCGCGGGGTTCGCAGGAGGAGGCCTTGCTGCAGCAAGTAGGGCTCGTAGGCGTCCTCGACGGTGTCGGGCTCTTCCCCCACGCACTGGGCCAGGGTGGTGAGACCGACCGGCCGGCCACCGAACCGGCGGCACAGCGCATCGAGGATGGCTCGGTCGACCTTGTCGAGGCCGAGCTCGTCCACACCGAACAGCGCCAGGCCGGCCGCGGCAGCAGACGGGGTGATCGTGCCGTGCTCGCGGACCTCGACGTAGTCACGCACCCGGCGCAGCAGCCGGTTCGCGATCCGGGGCGTCCCGCGCGAACGCTCGGCGATCAGCCGGGCACCACCGGGCTCCACCGGCACGCCGAGAATGGCCGCCGAGCGAAGCACGATGGTCTCCAGGTCGTCTGGCGCGTAGAGGTCGAGGCGGCCGACGAAGCCGAACCGGTCACGCAACGGGCCGGTGAGCAAGCCGGTCCGGGTCGTGGCGCCGACCAAGGTGAAGCGGGGGAGGTCGAGACGGATGGAGCGCGCCGTCGGCCCCTTGCCGATGAGGATGTCGAGCTGGAAGTCCTCCATCGCCGGGTAGAGGACTTCTTCGACCGGGCGTGCCAGGCGATGGATCTCGTCGATGAACAAGACGTCGCTCTCCTGGAGGTCGCTCAGGATGGCAGCTAGGTCGCCGGCGCGCACCAGCGCCGGGCCCGAGGTCACCCGCAGGCCGACACCGAGCTCGGCAGCGACGATGCCGGCCAACGAGGTCTTGCCCAGGCCAGGCGGCCCGGCGAACAGGAGGTGGTCGACTGCCTGGGCCCGTCGTCGAGCAGCCTCCAGCACGATCTCCAAGTGCTCGGTGAGCTGGGGTTGTCCGACGAACTCACCCAGGCGACGGGGCCGGAGCTGCAGCTCGTCGGCGACCTCCACCACGTCGTCTCGGTCGGGGCCTGGATCGAGCGGACCGCGAAGGCGCCCGGCGGGAGCGCTGCTCTGCGCGCCAGAGAGCCCACCAGGCGCGTCGAGCGGACGGGGGGCAGCTCGCCTGGCGGTCGGGGGGGGCCGAGGGTCGGTCGGGGGCCGATGGTCAGCGCCCCCGGCCCTACCTGGCACGGCCACCGCATCGGCTCCGGGTGCTGCGCCGGGCGACGAGCGCTCGGCGACGGCCACCACGTCATCTGTCGCCGAGCGCGCGCCACGAGCGCCAGGCGTCACGCTCCTGGCGGCAGCCGGGTCGCGAGCAGGCCCGGCGAGCACTTCTCGGCGTTGCGCGCCGGAGCTCATCGGGCTCCCACGCGCCGAGGGCGAGCCTCGCCGCGCCGGACCGAGCCGGCCAGCTCACGAAGCGCGTGACGTAACTGTTCCTCCACCGCCGCAGCCGGATCGACGTCTTCGAGGGCCTCTCGAACCTCCTCGGGGCCGTAGCCGAGCTCGGCGAGCGCGGCCCGAGCCTGACGGCGGTCCTCGCCGGGCGTGGCGTCTGGCTCGAGATGCTCCGACACCCTGCCGGAGCGAGGCGTCACCTTCGACTTGAGATCGAGCAGCAGGCGAGCGGCGGTCTTGCGGCCCACCCCCGAGACGGCGCACAGCGCATCGAGATCGTCTTCGGCCAGCGCGCGCGCCAGCCCGTCGGGCCCGAGCACACCGAGCACTGCCAACGCCAGCGACGGCCCGACGCCGTGCGCTCCCAGCAGCACCTCGAAGCACCGCCGCTCGGCCAGAGTGCGAAATCCATAGAGCACCAGGGCATCCTCCCGGACATGGGTGTGCACGTAGAGCTCCACCTCGGCACCGGCGTCGCCTACGACAGCAAGGACCGAGCTCGGCAGGGTGACCCGGTACCCTACGCCACCCACGTCGAGGAGGACCTCCCCGTCGACATCGGCGAGCAACAGCCTGCCTCGCAGCCACCCGATCATCGCACCACCTCGCCCGCGCCCGTCGCCGGCGCCGGACGCCGAGACATGGCAGCCGCCACCGCCTGGTGAAACGGCGCGGCCGTGAGGTGGCACACGGCCAGCGCCAACGCGTCGGCGACGTCAGGCGGCCGCGGCACCTCGGCCAGTTGGAGCAGCTGGGTCACCATACGCTGCACCTGCGCCTTGCTGGCCGCCCCGTAGCCGCACACTGCCATCTTCACCTCGTTCGCCGTGTACTGCACCACCTCACATCCACTGTCGGCCGCTACCATCAACGCCAATCCGCTGGCCTGGCCTGTGGCCATAGCGGTGCGGGCGTTGGTCTGGAAGAACACCCGTTCCACCACTACCACGTCGGGGTGCAGCTCCCCCACCAGCGCCCGGAGCTCAGCGTGCAACGCCCGGAGCCGCTCGGGAAGCGCGGTGGCCGGGTTGGTGACCACCACACCTCCTGCGACCACCAGAGACTGCCCGCGCTGGCGGCGCACGGCACCGTAGCCGCACCGAGACAGTCCAGGATCGATCCCTAGGACGAACACCCGTTCGATCCTATCGCAGCGGTGCCAGACGGGGGTGGATCAGCCGAGCACCGCGGCGAGGACCTCGTCGGGGACGTCGAAGTTGGACCACACGTTCTGCACGTCGTCGTGGTCGTCGAGGGCCTCGATGAGACGGAGCACCCGCTTCGCCTCGCCCTCGTCGGTGACCAGCACGGTCGTGGTGGCGACCATCTGCAGCTCGGCATCCTCGGGCACCATGCCGGCCTCTCTCAGGGCATCGCGCACCACGGCGAGGTCCGTGGCCTCGGTCGTGAGCGTCCAGTGGTCCCCGTCGTCGCGTAGATCCTCGGCACCAGCCTCCATGGCCACCTCAATGATCCGCTCCTCCTCCAGCGTCCGGTCCAAGGTGACGATCCCCTTGCGCTCGAACTGCCAGGACACGGCTCCCGGCTCGGCCATCGAGCCACCGTTCTTCGAGAAGACGTTCCGCACCTCCGCGCCGGTACGGTTCCGGTTGTCGGTCAGGCACTCCACCATGACGGCCACCCCGTCGGGCGCGTAGCCTTCGTAGGCGATCTGCTCGTAGCGGACCCCTTCGAGCTCGCCTGTGCCACGCTTGATGGCCCTCTCGATGGTGTCCATGGGGATCGACGACGCACGCGCCTTCTCGAACATGGTGCGCAAGGTGGGATTGGTGTCGGGGTCGCCCCCGCCTTCACGGGCCGCAACCTCGACCTGGCGCAGCACCTTGGCGAAGACCTTGGCCCGGACCTTGTCGACGGCTGCCTTGCGGTGCTTGGTCGTAGCCCACTTCGAATGACCTGACATGTCGTGGCGCTCCTTGCTCGAACTGCCTGTGGTCGGATCTGCGCAACCTGCTCGAACCGCCCACTCTGCCCCTACCGTACGGCGCCGCTGCCGCTCTGCCCCTACCGTACGGCGCCGCTGTCGCTCTGCACTTACCGTACGGCGCCGCTGCCGCTCGACCCCTACCGTACGGCGCCGCTGCCGTTCGACCTGCGCCCTGCTCGTGCTGTCGGAGGACATGGCCCACATATCGGTGCCGCATGTGCCGTTGGTGCCCCAGGTGACAAGCCGTGCGCCCCCTCACGCGCCCAGGGCCGTGCACCGCCCCCCCGGCGCTTCGACCACGGGCTGGTCCTGGCCACCCACAGGACCAGGTCCGGAGCCGGCCGAAGCGTGCTCGGCGACCATGGCCACGAAGAGGCGGTGCAGCCGGCGATCACCGGTGAGCTCGGGATGAAAGGCCGTCACCAAGACAGATCCCTGGAGGCAGACCACGGGGGTGGCCTCGTGCCCCTGTGCCGGCACCCTGCCGCTTCGGTCCGCGGTCGCCGAGCCCGTCGCCGACGCGGCGCCGAAGACCGAACCGGCCGATCCCAGGACCCGCACCAGCGGACCGACAGACTCCACCACCGGGGCCCGGATGAAGACGGCGTGGACCGGAGCGCCAGGCAGCATCTCCACGGGCACGTCGCACTCGAAGGACTGCGCCTGGCGCCCGTAGCCGTTGCGCCGCACGACCATGTCCACCAGGCCGAAGGACCGCTGGTCGGGGCGGCCGTCGATCACGGTGCGGGCCAGCAGGATCAGGCCTGCGCACGTCCCGAAGGCCGGTAGGCCCCCGTGGAGCGCCTCGGCCAGCGGCTCGCGCAAGGCTGAGGAGTCGAGCAGCATCGACATGGTGGTGGACTCGCCGCCGGGTAGCACGATCCCGTCCAGATGACGGAGATCCTCGGGACGCCGGACCGCGCTCGGCTCTACGCCCACGTCACCAAGGGCGCGCCAGTGCTCGGTGACATCGCCTTGGAGGGCCAGGACCCCGATCCGCACCTGGGGGCACCCGGGGGCCCGCCTACCAGCCGCGATCGGCGAGCCGCTGGTCGAACGCGGAGGCCTCCAGCCCCACCATGGCGTCGCCCAACCCTCTGCTCACCTTGGCCACCACGGCAGCGTCATCGAAGTGGGTGGTGGCTTCTACGATGGCTCGGGCCCGGCGGGCAGGATCCTCGCTCTTGAAGATGCCGGATCCCACGAACACGGCCTCGGCGCCGAGCTGCATGACCAGCGCCGCGTCCGCCGGGGTGGCGATGCCGCCGGCGCAGAACAGCGGCACCGGGAGCCGCCCGGCGGTCGCCACCTCTTGCACCAGCTCCACCGGAGCAGCCAGCTGCTTGGCCCAGGCGTAGCGCTCGGCGCGGTCCGACTGCGACAGCGCCCGGAGGTCACTGCGGATCGACCGCAGGTGCCGAACCGCCTCGACGATGTTGCCGGTGCCGGCTTCTCCCTTGGAGCGGATGAGGGCAGCCCCCTCGGCGATACGACGAAGCGCCTCACCCAAGTTCGTGGCACCGCACACGAACGGCACGTCGAACGCCCACTTGTCGATGTGGTGCGCCTCGTCGGCCGGCGTCAGCACCTCGCTCTCGTCGACATAGTCGACCTGGAGCGCGGCGAGCACCTGTGCTTCGGCAAAGTGCCCGATGCGCGCCTTGGCCATGACCGGCACGGTGACCGCCTTCTGGATGGCCTCGATCAGCGCTGGGTCGCTCATCCGCGCAACCCCGCCCTGGGCCCGGATGTCTGCCGGGACACGCTCCAGGGCCATGACCGCCACGGCACCGGCGTCCTCGGCCACCTTGGCCTGGTCGGCGGTGACCACATCCATGATCACCCCGCCGCGCAGCATGTCGGCCAGGCCGCGTTTGACGGTGAACGTCGCGGTCCGGTGCCCTCCAGCGGGCACAGCGGAGCTCGACGGTGCCGAACCAGCCGGGTCGGCGGGACTAGGGGCATGGGCCATGGTCTCGAGTGTACCGGCGGGCCGAGACCGTGCCGTCCAGCAGCTCGACTGGGCCGCTGTACGACGATCCCGCCCATCGCGGCACGAGCCGGGCAGCTCCCGGTGACGTCCGTGGCATCCGGCCGCGCCGACGCCGGCACGAGCCGGACGGTCTTCGGCGGCGCCCGCGGCGCGACCTACAGCTCGTCGAGCGCCGCCATGCGCACATCGGGCGCGTCGAGCTCGCCGACCGCGGTGGCTCCTCTTGGCGCCGGCCCGAGCGCCACCGTCCACAGCCACCGGGTGGACCGGCCCACCGCCGTAGCCTGAAGCGTCGGCCTGGCGGCCGGGGCGGGACCGCCGGCATCGCACATGGCGACCATGGTCTCGAGCCCGTGGCGCAGCCCCGGTGGGTAGCGGGTCACCGCCACGGCCAGCTGGTCGGTGGCCAGCTCGTTGCCCCGCCCACGGAGCCGATGGACGAGCCGGCCCACGTCGAGCACCCCGGCGAAGGGCAGGACCAGCACAGCTGCCATGGTCCCGACCACGACGTCGCCGCGCTTCAGGTGCACCAGCTCGTGGGCCAAGACGCCTTCGAGCTGGACCGGATCCAGGCGGGTCAACAGCCCCGAGGTCACCACCAGAACTGCAGAACCGCACCAGGTGCCGACCACCAGCGCGTTCGCGCTCGGATCGTCGAGCACCCACAGCGCCGGGCCGGCCAGCCCCATGCTGGCGCAAAGTCCGTCGACCAGCCCGAAGGGGCGGGGCCACTGCTCCTCCGCTGCTGGCTCTGCCCCCAAGGCCCGCAGCAGCATGGCCGGCGCCCTGCGCCACAGCGCCAAGGACACCCCCACCCCCACGACGACACCCACCACCACCGCCAGCACTGCGCCGAGGGGGACGGCAAGGGCAGCCGTCAGCACCACCGCGACCAAGAGTCCTGGTGCACCGGCAAGTGCAGCTCCCCTGCGACGCGCCGAAGCTCGTCGCCGGTCCCACTGCTCGGCACCAGCCCCCGGCGAGCCCGCTGCGGAGGGATCCCGAGCTGCCACCGGTCCGCGGCCGGCACTTCTCGCTCGGAGGTGGTGGCTCCGAGGGCCACCTCCAGCGGCCCCCCCGCCGGACCGTGAGCCCGGAGCGACCCCGGAGCGTGAGCCCGGAACGCCCTCGGACCGTGAGCCCGGAGCGCCCCCGGAGCGTGAGCCCGGAGCGCCCCGGCGCCTTCCACCATGTGCAGCAGACCGGCTATCGCCCCGGCCACCCGCCTGGCCCTGGGTTGCAGCACGCCGGCTACCACCTGGGAGCCCGGCGTGAGCGCTTTCGGCACCGCCGCGACCAGTGCCCGATGCTCCAGCACCCTGAGCGCCGGCGGAGGCCCCGCGGCTCCCGCCACCTCCGCGGCGCCGGCCGCTGCGCCGAGCTGGGCCGCCAGTCGGAGCGCTGGCTCCGGCACCGGCTCGTCGAGCAGCAGGTTCGCTCACGACCCGGCAGTCTACGTGCACCTCGGCGACCGACAGACCGGTGGCGCTCGCCGGGTTCCCAGCCGTCGCCCTAGCTGGCCCCAGGCCGCGCCGTGAGCTGCTCGTAGTAGCGCAGATATCGCGTCGCCAATGCCTCCATCGAAAAACCCGCGGCGTACCCTGCCGCCGCGTCGAGCGCTGAGGGTGCCGCCAGCCCCGTCTGGTGCACGACAGCAGCGACGGCGCGCTCGAGCGCCCCGGCCAACATCGCACTGTCGCCCGGTGGCACCTGCAGACCGTGAGAGCCGACCACCGCGCTGTAGCCCGCGATATCCGAACAGACCACCACCGACCGGGCCACCATCGCCTCCAACAACACCACGCCGAACGACTCACCCCCCAGTGAGGGCGCACACAGCACGTGGCTCCCGGCGAACAGCCTGGCCAGCGTCGCGTCGTCCACCGCGCCCCACCACTGGACGTTCTCCAGCGACCTGTAGCGAGCCATCAGCGAAGCGCTCTCGGGCCCAGACCCGACGACCCACACCCGGCCGGGCCACCCAGGTCCCAGCGTCTCCACCGATTCCAGCAGCACACCGAGCCCCTTGCGCGGCTCGTGACGGCCGACGAAGAGCACAGTCGGCCCGGTGCTCGGCTCGGGTTCCACCGGTCGGTCCAGTCGCAGCTCGACCCCGTTGCCCACCACAGGGCAAGCTCGGGCACCAAGCGCCGGGGCGGCGGTCAGCCGAGCCGATTCGGACACGGCGAACAGGGCATCGAGCCGGGCGAAGGCCAGCCGGGCGGCCGGACCGGCCCAGCGGTACAGCGCCTCACCTCCTGCCCGGTGCAAGGTCCCCACCCGCAGCGCGTCGCTCGTCGGCGCTGCCAGCGCGGCCCAGGTCGGACCTGGCGCCAGGGGCTCGTGGAGGTGCACGACGTCGGGTCGCCAGCGCCGGAGCGCGACGAGCGTCCGGAACCAGGCGCCGGGACCGAGCGCCAGCGGCGCCACCGACCCGTTTGCCGGGACGCCCACGCTGCGCCCGACGGCGGTCACCCTCGGGGCGTCGACGTCCCCGAGGGGGCCCGGGGCCAGCACCATGGTGTCGACCCCGCATCGGTCGAAGGCTCGGGCCAGACCGAGCACCTGGCCCTGCACCCCGCCGGGGCGGACCAAGGCGTAAGGACAAACCAGCGCCACCCGCACCAAGGCCTCCTCAGATCCGCCAGGGGGCCGGGCAGCCCAACCTCGTCGGCGGGCCGGCGACAGCGACAGCGACAGCGACAGCGTGCCGCTCCTGGTGGACACCTCTGCCACCACGCCCGACGTGGCGGATCGCTCCTCCACGGCGCCGAGCCCTGGGAGCGCCGAGCTCGAAGCACCGGGCCTGAGGGCCCAGAGTGCTCACTGGGTGTGACGCGGAGCAGCGCAGCGGTCCGCTAGCGCCTCGTCAGCACCGACGCCGGCCAACGCCACCTGGTCGCTCGGCCACATGGGCTGGAAGCAGTACCACTGGTCCGGCGCCCGGCGCACCAGGATCTCGAAGACGCCGGCCAGCGCCTGGGTGACCCGACCCACGTCGGCACGCAAGCTGGCCGTGCGTGCCAGATCCACCGGCGGCAGGACGAGAGCGCGATGCGATGGCCCCGGCCCTTGGTAGATCGCCACCGGCAGCAGGGCAGCCCCGCTTCGCAGAGCCAGGGTGGCGGGTCCAGCCGGTAACGTGGTCGTCTCGCCGAAGAACTGGACCGGGACTCCTGCCCCGGAGAGGTCGCGGTCGGCCACCAGCCCGACCAGCCCGCCGGCCTTCAGCACCCGCAGCAGCGGCCCGCTGGCTCCCGCTCCGAGCGGCACCACGTCGAGGCCCATGGCGCGGCGCTGGTGCACGAACCACTCGAACAGCGCCGGGGGTCGGAGGACCTCGGCCACCGCCGTGACTGGCATGCCGTGGCGGGCCATCCAGGCACCACCCCACTCCCACGAGCCGAGGTGGGGCAACGCCATCACCACCCCCCGGCCGCGCCCCACCGCCTCGCGGAGGTGGTGCAGTCCGGACTCCACCTCGAACCGCTCGTCGATCACCGTGCCGGGCACCGTCGGCAGCCGAGCACCCTCGTGCCAGTAGCGGGCGTAGCTGGCAAAGACCCGCCGGGCCCACTGCCGAGCTTCATCCCGCCCGAGCGGCCTGCCCAGGACCTTCTCCAGGTGTCGGAGGTACATCTGGCGCTCGGCTGCGTCGTGCACCGCCAGGACCTGGCTGGCGGCGAACGCCACAGCTGCGCCGGCCGGCTCCGGCATCCGCTGCAAGGCAGTCCCCGCGGCACGATAGACGACGTAGGTGAGGAGCTGGCTGGCGCTTCCATAGCGGGGGCACCACGGCCATGCCGTGCGCGCCCCACCTGCATCCGATACCACCGTGCGGCGTCCGGATCAGCGGGTGCCGGTGCCCGAGCGTCGGCCGGCACGCGGACGGGCCCGACCGCCTCCTCGCTGGCGCCAGAGGTGGCCGACCCGACTACCGGGAACCGCCGCACGTCGCGCCCGCCACCGCCCCGAAAGCTCGCCGGTGCGCCGTAGGCCGACACCACTTGCCCGTCGCCGTGGCCCGGCGCCTCCACCGCCAAGCCGAGCCTCCCCCCGCAGCGCACGCGTCCGCTCTGCTCGCCATGCCCGCCACCGCGAGTCCACCGGCCCCCGACGCCACCGCAGCGCTGCAGCAGTTTCGCCGGCCAGTGGCGCACGCTCTCGGTCGGCGCCCGAGCTGGCAGGCACGCCGGCACTCGTTGCAGTTCTCCGCCGGGCTGGACCAGCCAGCGCTGCCCCGGTACCGACCACTTCTGCACCCGCACCAGCTTCTGCTGCGCCGCCGGCAGCCACGTGCGCACGACCACCCGCTGCCTGCGCACGACCAGTGCGAGCACGAAGGCCAGCACCCGACGCCATCACAGTCCCCGAGGGCGCGCCAGCTGCCGTCGCTGCTCGCCACACCCTGGCGAACCGCCCGACCGCGGTGGCGAGCACCAGGACCAGGAAGATGAGCAGGCCGGGAACGAGCGCACTTCCAGCGACCGCCGCGGCGATCAGGCACAACCCCAGGGCGATGAACCGTTCGGCACGCTCCATCAGGCCGCCTTTGGCGGTCAGGCCGAGCAGCTCCGCCTTGGCTCGCTCGTAAGAGATGAGCCCGGTAGCCGCCATGATGGCGAAAGGCAGCACGGCCCAGGCGCCGTGCCCGTGCGCCGCCAGGTACCAGGCCACCCCGCCGTACAAGAAGGCGTCGGCAACCCGGTCCGACACCGAGTCGAAGAACGCGCCACGCACCGAAGTGGTCCCGGCTGCCTTCGCCACCGGCCCGTCGAAGAGGTCGGGCAGCCCGGTCGCCGCCAGCAGGACCACCCCGATCACGAAGTCGCCACGCGCGATCACCACCGCAGCGGCCACTGACATGGCCAGCCCCATCGCGGTGAGGAAGTCCGCTGTCATCCCGGCGGCGACCAAGGCCCTGCCTACCGGCGTCGTGCTCCTGTCCACCGCGTGCCGGAACCGGCCGTCGAACATACAGATGCTCCTCGATGTGGCTCGTCTCGACGATACTACCGTGAGCTGGGTCTCCGGGCCGGGATACCGGCTGGCCGGGATCCGAGGCCTGCACTTTCGGCCGCACCCCTCGCCCCGTCATCGCCGTGGACGCGTCCTGCTCCAGGCGCCGGGGGACTGGCCGCCGTCGCTGTCGCCGTCGCCTTGGCTGTCGCCTTGGCTGTCGCCTTGGCTGTCGCCTTGGCTGTCGCCTTGGCTGTCGCCTTGGCTGTCGCCTTGGCTGTCGCCGTCGAAACTTTCCAGACGCAACCCGCCGCGGTCGGTAGGCTGGCCCCATTGGCGTCTGCCTGGGGAGGGAGAGCATCGAATGCCGAGCTACCCACCATCTCGGATCCGCAACGTGGCCCTGGTCGGCCACAACGGATCGGGGAAGACCACGTTGGCCGAAGCGCTGCTGGTATGCGCCGGTGTGCTGGGGCGTCGGGGGCGGGTCGAGGACGGGAGCACCGTCTGCGACTTCGAGCCCGAAGAAGCCAAACGCCAGATGTCGGTGAAGCTCGCCCTGGCGCCCTTCACCGTCGGCGACGTGAAGGTGAACATCATCGACACACCGGGTTTCGCCGATTTCTTCAGCGAGGTCCGTGCGGCGCTGTCGGTGGCGGATCTCGCTGTCGTGGTGGTAAGCGCCGTCGAGGGCATCGAAGCCCAGAGCGAGGCGGTCTGGGATCTGGCCGCAGAGCTCGGGTTGGCTCGCATGGTCTTCGTGAACAAGCTCGACCGGGAACGAGCCAGCTTCGACCGCACGCTCGACCAGCTCCGCGAGCGCTTCGGCGCGGGCATCGCCCCCCTCGAGCTCCCCGTGGGCGAGGAGCAAGCGTTTCGGGGGGTGGCCGACCTGCTCACCGACGAGGCCATCGTCTACGAGGGTGCCGAACGTCACCGCCAACCCATCCCCGCGGAGCTGGCCGACATCGAGCATCAGGTTCGCGAGCAGCTGGTGGAGGGCATCGTCGTGGGCGACGACGCTCTCATGGAACGCTACCTCGACGGGGATATGCCCACCCCCGAGGAGCTGGAGGCCACCTTGGCCACCGGGATGAGCGACGGGCTGGTGTTCCCGGTGGTATGCGGCTCGGCCATCACCGGCGTCGGCGTGGACCGTCTGGCCTCGCTCATCGCCGAGATCGGTCCCAGCCCGGGTCGCCGCGCCCCGTACCGGGTGGTCGCCGGGGGGAACGAGCAGGCGGTGAGCTGCGACCCCGCCGGGCCACCGCTGGCCGTCGTGTTCAAGACGCTGTCGGACCCCTACGTGGGTCGGATCTCCCTGCTCCGGGCGGTGTCGGGGATCCTGCGTCCTGACGTGGTGCTCACCAATCCCCGCACCCACGGCGAGGTCCGGCTCCACCTGCTGCACCAGCTGCGGGGCAAGGAGGCGGATCCCCTGCCCGAGGTGCAGGCCGGCGACCTGTTCGCCGTGCCCAAGCTGACCGACGTGGCCACCGGCGACACCTTGGCCCCCAAGGGCACCCCGGTCACGGTGCTGGGAGTAGCCGAGCCCGAGCTGGCGACGCTCGCCGTGGCCATCCGACCCAAGTCGAAAGGCGACGAGGACAAGCTCATGACCGGGCTCCACCGGCTGCAGGAGGAAGACCCCTCGCTGGTGGTGGAGCGCATCGACGAGACCCACCAGACCGTGCTGCGTGGGCTCGGTGATACCCACCTGGCCGTGGTGTGCGACCGGTTGCAGCGGAAGTTCGGGGTGGAGGTCGAGACCGAGGAGGTTCGGGTCCCCTATCGCGAGACCATCACCCGGAGCGCCGCAGCCGAGGGCAAGTACAAGAAGCAGACCGGGGGCCACGGCCAATTCGGCGTGGCCACCATCCGCGTCGAGCCTCGCTCTCGGGGCGAGGGGTTCGAGTTCGTCGACGCGGTGGTCGGCGGGGCCATCCCCAAGCAGTTCATCCCCGCCGTCGAAAAGGGGGTGGTCGAAGCCATGTCCGCCGGTGGACCGCACGGGTTCCCCGTCGTGGACCTGGCGGTCACCTGCCTCGACGGCAAGCACCATCCGGTGGACTCGTCGGAGATGAGCTTCAAGATGGCGGGGAGCCTCGCCCTGCGCGAGGCGCTCAGCCAAGCGGGCACAGTGGTCCTCGAGCCCATCAGCCGGCTCGAGGTGACCGTGCCCGCCACGACCCAAGGCGACGTCCTCGGCGACCTGAACGCCCGGCGCGGCCGAGTCCAGGGGACCGACGCGGCGAGCCCCAACCACCAGGTGATCACGGCCTTGGTGCCCACCGCCGAGATCCAGCGCTACGCCGTGGACCTGCGGGCTCTGACAGGCGGTCGGGGACGGTTCCGCGCCGAGCACGACCACTACGACGTCCTGCCAGCCCATCTGGTGGACAAGGTAGCCGGGTCGGTTCCCGCTCCGACCGGCTGATCGCGGCTCGTTCGGGCCGGGTCACCGGGGGAACAGCACCCCATCGCACTCAACGCAACCCGCTCGCCATCGCCCACCTCCGACCGCTCGCACCCGCCTCGGACCATCCGCACCGCCGACCGCTCGCACCCGCCTCGGACCATCCGCACCGCCGACCGCCTGCACCCGCCTCGGACCATCCGCACCTGTTGGCCATCGCCCACCACTGGAGACGCCATGGGGCCGACCACTGCCTCGAACCCCAACCGGTTCGCCAGAGATCTGTTCGCCGGGTTGCCCGCCCGCTACGACCGGCTTGTCGAGCTTCTGTCGTTGGGACAGAACCGGCGCTGGCGCCAGGAGATGGTGGACCACATCCTGCTCGGCATGGCATCTCCGGTCACCGTGGACCCCAAGGGCAGCGAACCGCCGTCACGGGCCGCTACCCCTGCTGCGAACAGCGCTCCGCGTCGGGCACGGATCCTCGACGTGGCGACGGGCACTGCAGGGGTGGCCATCCAGCTGGCGCGACGCTCGGGTGCTGGAGTGGTAGGTGTCGACCTCAGCGTGGAGATGCTCGGTCGAGGCGCCGACAACGTGGCTGCACTGACGAGCCCGGCCGGGGGGTATGCGGCGCGCTCGGCCCCAGAGCACCCGCCGCTTGCAAGCGGCGACGTCACCTTGACCGTCGGTCGAGCCGAGCGGCTCCCGTTCCCCGATCAGAGCTTCGATGCGCTCGCGTTCACCTACCTCCTGCGCTACGTCGGTGACGTAGGTGCCACCTTGCGCGAGCTGGCCCGTGTGGTACGTCCCGGAGCGCCGGTCGCCAGCTTGGACTTCGCCGTGCCGGGCAAGGCCTTCTGGCGACTGTGGTGGTGGGGCTACACCCGCCTGGTGCTGCCCGTCGCCGGCGCGCTCACAGGTGGTCGGCACTGGTACGAGGTGGGGCGGTTCCTCGGCCCGAACATCTCGCGGTTCTACCGGTGTCATCCGGTGTCGTCACTGGTGGCCGAGTGGCAGGCGGCGGGCTTCGAGCACATCGGCGTGCGAGCCATGAGCCTTGGCGGCGGGGTCGTCATGTGGGGACGGCGCGCCGGTGACTGAACGGCCATCGCCCCCTGAGCCTCCACGCGACCCACAGCGAGAAGCAGCGGGCTCGTGCCATGACGCCCGCCGGCCTCTTCGACGAACGCGACGTCCCACGCCAGGCCACGACGGACGGGCACCGCAGGGGACCACCATCCGGCCGGCCTACTACGCCGCCAACGGCGGAGGCTGGCGGCAGTGGCGCACTGTCTTGCACCCTCCCTACACGGCATGGCACCTGGCCTACGTAGTCCTCGGCGCGGCGCTCGCCCCGCACGTAGATGTGACCACGCTGGTCGCCACTGTGGTCGCCTTCTTCCTCGCGGTGGGCTTGGCCGCCCATGCTCTCGACGAGCTCCACGGTCGCCCGTTACGGACCTCGATCCCTGCCAGGCAGCTGCTCGTGGCCGTCGGTGTCGGCCTGGCCGGCGCCACCGCGCTCGGCGCCTACGGCGTCAGCAGGGTTGGTTGGGTGCTGGTGCCGTGCATCGTGGCCGGCGTGATCCTGGTCGTCGCCTATAACGCCGAGCTCTTCGGTGGAGCGATCCACAGCGACGTCGGGTTCGCTCTCGCCTGGGGCTCGTTCCCCGTGCTCACTGCGTACGTCGCCGAGACACGGACCGTGGCCATCGCCCCGCTGCTGGCCGCTGCAGGTGCCTTTGCCCTGTCATTGGCCCAGCGCCGCCTCAGCACCCCCGCCCGGCGGCTGCGCCGCCACACGGTGTCGGCGAGCACTACCGTGCACCTAGACGACGGTCGCACCGTGGTGATGGACCAGCAGGCGCTCCTCGCTCCCTTGGAGCAGGCGTTGCGAGCCACCTCGTGGGCGATCGTGCTGCTGGCAACCGCCCTCGCCGTCGCCCGCATCGCCTGAGCCCGACCGCTAGGGCTGTCCCGTCCGGCGGGCAAAGCCGGCGATGGTCCACTGCACCACCCGATCGTGACCCCACTGCAGGAGTGGGTGGGCCACCCGGCTGGCCATGCGCATCGGCAGCTGCATCATCTCGATCGTCCACGCCACCTCCGCGGCCGTCCCCGAGCCACTGCGGCGCAGTCGGAGGCTCGCGGGCCCCACCAGGTCACCGCTTACGACGGCCTCGATCGACCGCGGTCGGGCGCTGGCCACGATGGTCACGTCGATGCACATCCGGTAGGGAACCGGCGGGGACACAACTCCGTGAAGGACCGAACCGGCTTGCAGACCATCCCCCTCCACCGAGAGCTCCGACAGCCAGTGCCACCACTTTTCGTACTGGTCGAACCGCTCGATGGCGACCCACACTGCGCCAGGTGGTGCGTCGAGATGGAAGGCATCGCGGTACTCGATGACCGGCTTCGACACGGCTCTAGGGTACGACGCCGTTCACCTGCTCGTCAGCCAGGCGGTACTGCGAGCGCAGCACCTGGGCAGCGCTTGTTCGCCGGATCAGGATCCGCTTCCTGGGTCGTGCTCAGCTGTGAGATCGGCCCGGAAGGCATCGAAGTAGGCCTCGTAGATGAGGTCGGACTCCCGCGCACGCTGCTGGCGCAGGCCCGAAAGGATCCAGGCCAACCGGTGCCGCACGTCGGCAACGTCGAACGCGTCGGCTGTCGCAGGCTCGCTCGAGCCGCCAGCCACCTCCGACGCTCGGACCGGGTCGGCCGCGCCAGCCACCCCGGCGACCTCGGTGGCGTCACCAGCGTCGCCCAGCTCGCGACGGATCGCGACGATCGCCTCGCGCAGCTGGCGGTACGCCAGGCGCACCGCTCGAGCCCGGTTCCGCAGGCGCGGTTGGGTGCGAGCGATGGGCGCTCGGGCTCGACCTCTACTCCTGGGGCTCGACCTCTACTCCTGGGGCTCGACGCTGCGCTGCCTTCGGACCGCCTCCGCCGATCTCCGCGCCGGGCACGCCCGCACCTTCGACGACATCGGCGCGGCAGCCGTCACCGGCTCAGTGCGCCGGCCAGGCCGCCACCAGCCGCCGCCACGAGGCCAGCAAGGTCTCGGGCATCACCCGGGTGCCGCCGACTGTGGTCATGAAGTTCGTGTCTCCGCTCCAGCGGGGCACGACGTGCATGTGCAGGT
>JAKAQW010000030.1 GCA_021819525.1 Actinomycetes bacterium | reverse complement strand
AGCTGAATGTCGGAGGCCTCCTCGTCGTCGACGAGCTCGAGTGGATCTCGACCGATCACCCCGTGCTCCAAGCTCACCTGCGCCTCGCCAGCTCGCTCGTCGCCACTACCGGTGCGCAGATGTGCGCTGGGCCGGTCCTCGCCGGCCTCGGAGTGGCCCGGAGCCGCCGGGTGCTCTGTGGGAGCGGGCGGAGGGACCGGTCACTCGAGCTCTCGGGGTCGGACCTGGTGCGCCTGAGCGGTGACAGAGAGGGCTGCCGGGTACCCCGAGATCAACAACGCCGCCCGGCCGCTACGAGCTGCCGCCGCGAGAGCCGGAGACGTGCATCGGATGAGCCCGTGGCGGGCAGCGGGTTCGAGCAAGCGGCCGATCGCCCAGTGGGAGAGATCGTCGATCGGCTCTGGCCGCAGCCAGAGCGCGGGTAAGTTCGGCGCCGGGTCGCGCCTTCGGGACGCGACCCGAAGGTCAACCGCACGAGACGGTGGCCTGGGCCGTCCCGAGGCACCGGGGTGATCGCACACGCGGACCTACCCTTCGAGGGCGACTGCCGGCCATTGACAGGCCTCGCGACCGAACCGGGCTCGCCCGCGCGCCCCGGACCGACTGCCTCGGACGTCGTTGAACCGTCGCCACGGGACGACGTCGAGCCGCGTGGTCAGTCAGCGCCAGCGCTCTCCCCCTCGGCGGCGAGGGCGACGAAGCCGGCACCGGCGGCCGCACCGGAGTGCACCGGCTCGGCGACAGGCTCGTCACTAGGCGCCTGGAACAGAGTCGAGCGAGCCCCGACAAGCCGGAAGCCAGCCACAGCGAGCATGAGGCGGTGCTCGGCCAGGGTCTCGAAGCGAGCATGACCGTAGAAGGGGTGGCCCGCGCGGCCCTTCTCTTCGTACGAGCGGCCCCAGGCGCTGTCGAGTGGGACGAGGCCGACCACGAGCCGGCCGCCGGGCCGAAGGACGCGGGCCACTTCGCCGAGCACGGCTGCGGGGTTCTCGACGAAGCAGAGCGTGACGACGAGGGCGACCGCACCGAAGGTGTTGTCGCCGAACGGCAGCTCGCTGCCGACACCGAGCAGCACGCGCACGCCTCGCGCCCTGGCAAGTCGCAGTGGCGCCTGCGCAGGATCGAGGCCGACCTCGATGCCGAGCGCGGCGGCGAAGCGCCCCGAGCCGACCCCGACCTCGAGGCGTGGGCCGCCCGTGCCGGCGAGCAGTGGCCGCAGGGCACCGAGCTCGAGGTCGAACAGCACCTGTCCTGGCGCCGTGTCGTACCAGGCGTCGTAGCGCTCGGCGAGGTCCTCGAAGCCCTGCGCGACCCGGTTGGCTCTAGCCCCCACGTCGGTCCTCCTCGTGGTCCTGTCCCCCCGACGCACTCGACCTGTCGTACTTGGTATTCTATGGATCTATGGATCACGTTTCAGGGCACCGTGCAGGCTGTCGCGCATCGGCTCGGAGCGGCCCATTTTGTGGCCAAAAGACCCGGTCGCTGTCCGCTCGGGGCACATTGCGCGACAGGCTGCGTGCCGATCGCTACGCCCAGCTGGCGCGCATCGGCAAGGTGGTCGTGCACCCCAAGCGCATCGAGCTCCTCGCCGGCTGTCACGGGGCCCTTGTGAGCACCACGGCGTCGGTGACTGTCGCCACCACAGCGCCGATGACCAGTCCCGACACACACAAAGGAAGGCCCCGATGAAGATCCTCGTCGTGTTGAACGACCCGCCCTATGGCACCGAGCGCTCCTACAACGGCCTGCGTCTCGCCGGCGCGCTCTCCAAGCGTGAGGGCGTCGAGGTGCGGGTGTTCCTCTTCGGCGACGCGGTCGGCTGCGCGATCAGGGACCAGAAGGTCCCCGACGGCTACTACCACCTCGATCGCATGGCGAGCGCGGTTCTGCGCCATAGCGGGGAGATCGGCTGCTGCGGCACCTGCATGGACGCCCGGGGGCTCGCAGACGAGCTGCTCGTCGACGGCGCCCGGCGCTCCACCTTGGAAGAGGCCACCGAGTGGACGATCTGGGCCGACAAGGTGGTGAGCTTCTGATGGGCGGCCAGAGCACCGGCGCCTCGTATCTCATGGCCGTCGGGTTCCTCGTCGCCGTCGGCGGCTACGTCGCCGAGGCCGTCACGGTCAGGTGGAGCTGACCATCGTGGCGCCCGACAACACTCGGCTGAGATCATCGGCTTGCCCGGTGAAGGCCACCGGCTGCGAGCGCGCAAGGCCCCTGCACATATCCGGCCGCTCGTGTCGTCGCCGCGAAATCGGCAGAGAGATCGAGGAGGAACCACGGTGAGCTGGACCAAGATCCTCGTTCCCGCGTTGGCGCTCGTCGTCGGCGCCGGCGCCGGCGCGTATGGCGTCGCCTTGACCGACAGCCACGGGGCCAGTGGCTCGCCTTCGTCCTCTGTCGGCTCCGAGCAGCCTTCTGTCGGCTCCGAGCAACCCTCGGCCGGCGCAGGCGCCCACGTCGGCGGGGGCATGATGGGCGGCGGCGTAGGCATGATGGGTGGCGGGGGCATGACGGGCGGCGGGTCCAAGATCGCCAACGGCGCCCCAGGCGGGCTGGTCCCCGCCAGCCGAATGGAAGCCCTCGCTACCAAGGCGCGGCGCACCGTCGACCAGAGGGGTTCGACCCTCACCTACCGCAGCCAGCACGTGACCCTCGTCGCCCTCGGAGCACCCGGCAGCCGGCCCGGGATGTACTGGCAGCTCGACGGCGTCGACGGCCCACGTGGACCGACCGTCAGCGTACCGGCCGGCGCCATCGTCACCGTGGACTTCGCCGACGGCGACCCGGGCCACCCCCACGGCCTCGAGCTCACGACAGCCGCACCGCCTTACCCGCGCATGGCGATGATGGCAGGACGGATCGCGGCGGCGGGGGCGTTCATCATGCCCGTCCCGCCTCCCGAAGGGAACCTGTGGTATGCGGTGACCATCAGCTTCCACGCCCCGGCAGCCGGCACCTACTACGTCATCTGCCCCGTGCCCGGCCACGCCCAAAAGGGCATGTGGGCAAAGCTCGTCGTCCGTTGACACCAGAACCCGAAACGAGCGAGCTGGCCCGTCGCCCGCACCGAGCCCGCGACACGAGCAGTGCGGCGAGATCATCGCCAGGAAGAGAAGGATCAAGCGATGCGTGAAACCACCGATGCAAATGTCCGTCGCAGCGGCCTCGCCCGCCTGCATCGAAGGTGAGCGGCTGGCTCCCGACGGTCGGCACCCTCGTCGAGCTGTCCCACGAGGCGGGCGTACCGGTGCCGGTGGACGCCGCCCAGCTCGCCCCGCACCGGCCACTGCCCGCTGCAGCGGACTACCTGGCCTGGAGCGGGCACAAGATGTACGCCCCGTTCGGCGCCGGTGCCCTTGTCGGCCCGAGGGCGACCTTCGCGGTCGGCGACCCGTTCCTCGCAGGCGGCGGGGCAGTCGAGCCGGTGTCGCTCGACGAGGTGCTGTGGAACGCGCCCCCCGAGCGCGAGGAGGCCGGCTCGCCCAACGTCGTCGGCGCGGTGGCCTTCGCCGCTGATCCACCTGAGTGGCGAAGACGGCGAGCGATGGACGACCATCGCTGTCGATCGGGTGATCAGGGGTACCTGTGCGTGGCCATTCACAGATCGGGCAGCTCGTTGCCGTGCTCGCGAGCGCGATCGACGTCCTGGCCCCCGGGTTGTCAGGCGGCTTGATCGAAGCACGGTGGCTACAGACGGACGGGGGTTACGCGATGACCTCCCGGGTCGCGTGTGAGGTCGCGCTGCGCTTGGCCACCGGTGACCGCAGGCCGGGCGCGCACACCCCCGGCAGGCTGTTCGGGCCGTCCCTGGCCGAGAGCGTCGGCGCTCACATCCTCGCGAACGGAGCGTGACTCTCGCCGCGAGCAAGACGGCGTCCAGCCCTCCCAGGCACGGCCCCAAGGGACACTTCCCAACGGAGATGCTGGGACACTACTCACACCTCGGTGACCAGGGACTTCTCTCGGAGGTGGCCATCTCTGCCAGCGGGTGGCAGGCAGCGGGCAGGAGGACCGGCCCGCTGCAAGTGGTGTCGTCTCTCAAAATCGTCTCAGTCATCACGAACAGAACGACTTCGAAGGAGACCGTTCAAGTCCCGACTTCGCGCGATGGCCTCCTGGGGCTCGAGCGTGGCGGGTGACAGGACTGCAACGTCCCGAGCAGTGAGCGACACCAGGAACGCCGAACGCGCGCCCAGATCGCCCGACGCGATGCCACGGCTGCAACCCCGAGGACCACTTCGGGCGGTCCCCTCGAGATCCAGTTGATCACGGCAGTGCGTACGCATGCCCTGTGCAGCCCTGTGCACCAGCAGCCCCGACGCGAAGCCCGTCGCGAACCCGCAGCTCAACCGCCGCACGCGCCGCGCCACCCTGCCATCGCGTGCCCTACGCAGCGTTGATGAGGCCCCGAGAAATCCGCCCGAGAAACTCGCATCTCCGAGAAGCGCCCGAACGAGAAACCGCTGGTCAGGCGCCTGCACCCCTGCACGAGGTGCGCGCCCGACCAGCGGTCGTGGTGGCGGGGGTTCTGTCGGTTGTCGAGCTGCCCGGATCTCCGTATGTGCGAAGGTGGTCGTAGACGGGCTGTGCCTATGCAGCCGCCTGGGCGCTGCACTACTCAATGTCGCCGCTCCTCGTCGAGAGTCCCCAGAAACCGCTCCATTCCTACGGATCCCCGGGACCTTCGGGTTCTTGACCCGAAGGTCGAGATGCGTGGAGAACGTGGGGCTCAGCCATCGAGCAGGTCCAGCGAGTGCCATTCCTCGACGAGGTGCGGCTCCAGGCGGCCAAGGCCGATGTGCTGGACGAAGACGGCGAGGACGTCCCCCACACCGGTGGCCGAGGGCGAGCTGACGCCGTTCGCGCCGAGGGCATGCGCGGCGACGCCGAGATCCTGGCATGCGGTCCAGTCCGGGCCGGTCAGGACGTCCGTGCCCAGGCCGACCTGGGCGCGGACGTCGCCGTCGGTGAGGTCGAGGACTCGGTCGAGCTCGATCTCGTAGCGGTAGAGGACCCGCGGGAGCAGCCCCTCCACCCCGATCGCCTGGCGTTCGCCGAGCCTCTTCAGCTCGGCGACAGCGCACGGGCGGCTCTGGCAGATGTAGAGCGCGGGGAAGCTCCCCGGCGGGTTGAACCGCCCGCCGTGAAGACGAGCCCCGTCGCCGCTGAGTGGGTCGTAGCGGGGTCCGACGTGCCGAAAGCCTTGACCGCTGAACGGCGTGAGCGGCGCGGCGGCCACTCGGCCGGCGTCGACGACCACCCTCTTATGCCGTCACGCCCTCGGCCATGGCCAGCACCGCGCCGATCACCCTGCGGTACTCGCCCTCTGCGATCACCTCCAGCGGCTTTCGCCAGTCGAGGTCGGGGTTCGGGCTGCGCAACCACAGCCGCGCCGGCTCGTCACGGAGCACAGATCGGAGCTGGTCCACCACCGCCTTGAGCTCCAAGAGCCGGTCCTCTGCCTCACGCCGGGGCATCGCCTTGGCCGTCGTCCAGCGGCTCACGCTGCGCGGAGTGGCACCCGTGATCTGAACCAGATCCCCCGCGTCAACGACGTGGGTGTCGATCAGCTCGTCGAGGACGCCGCCCAGTACTGCCATCACTCTCCTTACAGTCGTGTAACTCGACAGGTCGATGTCTAGTATAATGTCGCTCGCACGTCTGGCAACCAGCATCGGAGCAGCCGACGGACCCCGGTCATGGACTGCTACCTCGGACCTGCGCCCGGAGCTACAAGGCCGTCGAACGTTGCCCCCTGTCTGTCAGTATGGAGGTTGCCGCCCGTACTGCACACGCGAGGACGCCGGCCCGCACGAGGCGCTCGGCCTCTTCGAGCAGGGCTTGCTTGTAGACGAAGTACCGGCGGATCATGGCGTACTTCGGGTGCTCGCGGTACCCGATGAAGGTCCGGACCCGGTCGATCTTGCGCTTGGTCTCCTCGGCCCTGGCGTCGCCGCCGGGCAGCTCCCGGAGCCGTGCGAGGAGCTCCTGCTCTTTCTTCCACGCCTCCTGACGGCCTTGTTCGAATCGTCGTGCTCCCGCCCCTGGCTCCGCTTTCTTGACGTTGGCGAGGATGAGGGGCACCAGCAGCGTCGGTCGCTCGCTCCAGCGCGGCCTCGTGATGTCGATCTCACCGACGCAGCGCGTGCCGCACTTCTCGAGAAAGGCCTGGATGGCTCCACCGGCCTCCTTCCCGCCTTCGAGCACCGAGAGCTTGTCAGAGAGGGGAACAGGCCTTCCGCCACTGCGTCCACGAGGCCAGAGATCGCGGCCAGACCGTCTTCCTCTCGTCGCACATGATGAGCGAAGTGGAGGCTCTCTGTGACCGGGTGGGCATCTTGCGCGACGAGAGACTCCTCGAGATGGGCACGCTGGCCGAGATGCGCCACCTGCGCGCGCTGAGCGTCGAGGCCCGGTTCGACGGTCAGGTGCCCGACCTGTCGGTGGTCCCCGGGGTGAGCGCGGTGCAAGCCGACGGTCCGCTGGTGCGTTGCCAGGTCCGTGGATCCGTCGAGCCGCTGGTAAAGGCCATGGCAGCCGCGGGCGTGACCGAGTTGTTGAGCCGAGCACCGTCCCTTGAAGAGCTGTTCCTCGCCCGATGCGGAGAAGACGGCCGTGCAGGCTGACCTCGGTATCCGGGCCCGGATCACCGCGCCGGTGCGTGCCGGTGGGTCCCCGTCCACCGTCATCGCTGCCTTCCGCACCCGCAAAGCCGTGCGCTCAGGGATCCTGTGGGGCTACATCTTCGGCATCGCCATCGCCTCCTCGGAGATCACCTACGGGCGGATCTACAAGACGGCAGCGCAACGTCATGCTCTGGCTGCCACCTACGCCACGAGCAAGGCGATGAGCGCCCTCTTCGGACCCGCGCCCCAGCTCCAGACCGTCAGCGGGTTCACCGTCTTCAAGATCTCCATGACGCTCATGATCCTCGGCGCCATCTGGGGGCTGCTCACGAGCACCAGGTTGCTTCGCGGCGAGGAGGACAGTGGGCGCTGGGATCTCCTCCTGTGCGGCCAAACCACGCGGCGGGGTGCGACGGCCCAGGCGATCGCCGGCTTGGGTGCCGGCTTGGTGACCTTGTGGGCGATCACCGCCATCATCACCGTGCTCTCGGGGCTGCCGTCGAGCGTTGGAATCGGCGTCGGTCCCTGGCCCTACTTCTCCGTGGCCATGGTGGCCACCGCGGCCATGTTCCTCGCCGTCGGGGCGGTGACCAGCCAACTGGGCGCCACCCGACACCAGGCTGCCTCGTTCGCGGCCGTGTTCCTCGGAGTCAGCTACGGCGTGCGACTGATCGCCGACGCCGGCGTTGGTCTCCACGGACTGATCTGGGCCTCCCCGCTTGGATGGGTCAAGGAGCTCCAACCGCTCACCTCACCCCAGGCCCCTGGCCTTGCTCCCGTTCGTCGCGTTCACGGCAGTCCTCGCCGTTGTCGCGGCACGCCTCGCCGGAGCTCGTGACGCGGGGGCGAGCATCGTGGCAGACCGGGACCACAGCGACGCCCACCTCGGGCTGCTCTACGGCCCCAGCGGTCTGGCGGTCCGCTTGCTGCGGGCGACGGTCATCGGCTGGTGGATCGCCATCGGCGTCTCCGCCTTCCTCTACGGGCTCATCGCCAAGTCAGCCGCGGCGACGATCTCGGGGTCGGTCGAGCAGGTGTTCTCCGAGCCGGGGGTGAGCGGCACGGGCGCCGCCGAGGTGCTCGGCGTGTGCTTCCTCATCGAGGCGATCCTCATCGGCTTCGTCGCCGCCGGACAGGTCACGGCGGCACGTGCCGAGGAGTCCGAGGGCACGCTGGACAACTTCATGGTCCGCCCGGTCTCTCGGAGCACGTGGCTCGGCGGCAGGCTCGTGGTCGCACTCGTCGGGTTAGTGCTGAGCGGCGTCGCGGCCGGCGTGTTGGACTGGCTCGGAGCGGCGAGCCGGCACACCGGACTGAGCTTCACGAGCCTGCTCGGGGCTGGGGTCAACCTCGTGCCACCAGCGATCGTGATCTTGGGGTTTGGGGTGCTGGCCTTCGGCATCCTCCCTCGTGCCACGTCGATCATCGTGTACACGGTGTTGGGCTGGTCGCTGCTCATCGTCATCGTCGGTGGCTTCGGGACCGTGAGCCACTGGGTCCTCGACACGTCGGTGTTCCACCACATGGCCTCTGCGCCCGGCGTGCCGCCGAACTGGGAGACGAACGGCATCATGATCGGCATCGGTGTGGCCGCTGCTCTCGTCGGGGGGCTGGCTTTCATGCGCCGGGACTTCCAAGGATCATGACGGCGAAGCGGACACCCCCGCCAACTCCTGCGGGCCGGTCCATCAAGGAGCGGTCGGTTGCCTTCGAGGATTTGACCGCACGGGCACGGATCCGCGAGGCGGCCCTCGAGCACTTCGCCCGTGACGGATACGACCGGACGACGATCCGGGCGATCCCCGAGACGGCCGGCGTCTCTCCCGGACTGCTCCGGCACCACTACGGATCGAAGGAGGACCTGCGAGAGGCGTGTGACCACTACGTGTTCGAGATGATCCACCGCGCCAACGCCGAGATCCTCTCTGACCCTCGCGCGGCGGCCGAAGTCCAGGAGACATCTAAGCCCTTCGGTCGGTATGTGGCTCGTTCCTTGGCCGACGATTCACCGACCGTGGGACTGATCTCCGACGAACTGGTGACGATGACCGAAGCCTGGCTCGCACGGGCCGACGACTCCCGCACGGACACGCCCACCATCGACCGGAGGGTCCGCGCCGCACTCGTCACCGCCATGAAGATCGGCATCCCACTCCTCCACGAACACGTGTCCCGAGCGCTCGGCACGGACATGTTCGGCCCCGATGGGGAGCGGCTCGTTGCGCTGACGCTACTCGACATCTACTCCCACGCGCTGATCGACAAGGACGTCGCCACCTCTGCTGCAGCCAGCTTCAAGGAGGCCCAACATTAATCTCGACGGCTGTGAATGGCCACGCACATCCGCAGTCAGAGATCCGGGCAATAGTGAGCCGGCAGCGTCCTGGTCGACTGCTCGCCACGCATGCTGATCGAGTCGGGCGTCGGCCATCTTTTGGAAGTTCGTCGGATAATGCCGCACAGCGGTGGGCGGCACGAGGTCGGTTACCGGGACCGGCGACCGTGCGTCGGCCATGCCAAGGTACGCGTGGATGAATCCCTCTGTTCGGCCGGCGTCGGCGGCTTCATGTAGCCGGCCCCGAGCACTTACTACCGGCCTCGAGGGGGAGCTCGGCCGCCAGCCGCCTCCTCCGCCTCGGCGGCGGTCACAACAGCTACCTTCTTCTTCGCGGTGGTCCCCTTCCTGAAGGGTGCTCGGTCGTGCCCGATTCCTACCGTCTGGCAGCTCTCAGGCGGGAGACCACCGCCCCACTCCAACAACTTCGAGGACAACGTCGCCGCCGGTCCCTTTAGCGCCCCGAGCCTCATTCGTGGCGAATGTCGTGCGCCGACGGCTGATCGAAAAGCTCGGTGAACAGATCGAACGCGCGGGTGGTTCCGGCAGTGTCGCCAGTCGCCAACAGGTCGAGCAGCAGACCCCTGGTCACTGCCAACCCGAGGCGGGCGAGCCCCTCGGCATCTTCCTCGTCGATCCCTGCGTCGATCAGCAACGCCCGCACGGGGGAGATCCATCCGTCGACCGCCTCGTCCAAGAAGCCCTCGGTACCCGGGCGACCCAAGAGCGCATGGGCGTAGATCTCGAAGAACAGACGCTCCTGTGCCCGTAGGGACGGATCGGCCAGCCGGTCCCACCGTCGGCGAGCGTCTGCGACCGACACGGGAGCAGCGCCGAGACGCTCACGTTCGCGCCGCTCCACCTCGCGCACGACGGCCACGAGCAGACCCTCCCGCGACCCGAAGTGGTAGATGAGCATCCGATGGCTCGTGCCGATCGTCGCGGCGATCTCACGGAGGCTCAGGTCCACGATCCCCTGTTCCAAGGCGTGCTCGACCGCGGCGTCGAGCAAGCGGTCCCTGGCTTGCGAGCTGGCCACAGCAGACCGTACCATCTGGTACACGTACCATATGGTACATGGAGGAGGCACGCCAGATGCGCCAGCTGTCGGTAGAAGCCGAAGGGACGACCCGAGCCGGACCCGAGGTCGTGTGGTCGCTCGTGGCCAACGCGAACACCTATCCCCAGTGGGGCCCTTGGAACGACGGGGGCTACCGCCCGCCTTCCACTGGCCCGTCGCACGAGGGCTCGGTCCAGTGGCTCCGCTACGGCCGGCGCACGACCAGCGTGGAGCAGATCCTCGAGGTCGACGAGCTCCGACGCGTCGCCTACACGGTGGTGAGCGGCATCCCGGTGAAGAACTACCGGGCGGAAGTGACCTTCACGCCGACGTCTTCCGGTGGCACCTCGATCCGCTGGGCAGCATCCTGGGACAAGACGCTCATGGGCAGCCTGGTGCGACGCAAGCTCGCCCAGCTCTACCCCGACATCGTCGCCGCCCTGGTCGCCGCCGCCGATCAGCAGGTCGCTCCGAGCGCACGGCACTGACGCAGGACCGGTGGCCCTGTTGTCGTTTGCCAGCGGCATGGGAGCACTCGAACGGAGCGGGTCTTGCCAGCGGCACGGGACCACCTCCGTCGTCCTTCCCGCCAGGCGGCGCAAGCCCAAGGACCTTGCCGGTCGCATTCGGTGCGACGACATGGCTTCTGATGTGATGATTCCCGCCGGCGCTTGGCAAGATCATCATCTGCCGTGGCGGCCCCTGTCACGGGCCATGTGGGTCTGACCTGATGGCTGGGCCCCACCCGGTGTCATCCGTCTCCGCAGGCGTGGTCATCACGTCGCCCGCCTGCAGCTCGTCGAGCCGTCCCGAATCGGCCACCCCGAGCACGTCGCGCTCCGTCACGATGCCTGTGGGGACCCGGTCCTTTACGACCACCACCGAACCGACGCGGTGCTCGTGCATGCGTCGGACGGCCTCTACGAGTAGCTCGTCGGCCAGCCCGGTGATCACCGGCGCCGTCATCACGCCCCCGATCGTTGCCATGGGGTCAAGCTCGAGACGTCACCCCCGGATAGTCAAGGTTGATCATACTTGTTCAGGTGCTCACGGCGGGTCGAATTGGATCGCGCGTAGCCGAATGTCGGCGTTGGTGAACCGCCTGTCCGACTAGTTCGTCGAGTCGGACGACCCGAAGAAATGCCGGGGACTCCGGAGAGGAACACCAGCGCCAGCAGGCTGGCGAGGCTCAGACCGGCGATGGCGGGCACGGCGCGGACGACCGCTGCCCACAGAGCGACGACGCTCAGGCAAGAGCAGATCCAAGCGGTCTCGATCCCGAACCCGCCCGCCAGCGTCCCTGCGTCGAGCGGCCCGATGAGCACCGAGGTCTCGTACCAGGCTGCGAGGATCCCGAGCCCGAAGCAGACCACCGCCGCGGCGGCGGTCGTCACGTAGCGGGGAAGCAGCAGCCGCGACTTGGACCGTGCCCTGGTGCGGTAGAAGGCGGCGAGCGCAGGGCGGGCGTCGAGTGCGAGGCCGGCGGCCGCCGATCAGTCCGAGCGCCGCGGGGTTCATGACGCTCAGCTCTCCTTGGTGATCGACGCGGCGATCGCCTCGGGATCGGCGCAGCCGACCAGGAGCTCGCTGAACGCGCCGTCTGCGAGGCGGACCCGTACACCTCTGGCGGTGTCGTGATGGACCACGGCAAAGGTCTTCTTCCCGCCGTCGTGGACGAAGGTGCCGATCGCGAACCGCCCCGGCCAGCGGCTGCCGGGGAGCTTCATCCCGTGCACCGCGTGGATGATGTCCTCGACGACTGCCACTTCCTGCACCGAGGAGAACGGCATCCGGATGTCACCGTGGAGCGACTCGGCCTTCTCCGCGGTGGTAAGCGTCAGCACCAGCTCCTCGCCGTCCCTGCTCAGCTCTGCCATCGTGGCTCCCTTCTTCACAGGTCTCTTCTTCTCAGGTCTATTGCTACCACTGATGCGAATGGTAGCAGTAACATGAACGGCGGCTAGAGTTGCTGCCATGGCGAGCGCCGACCTGCTGTTGCACCCGGTCCGCCTGCGCATCGTCCAGGCGTTCCTCGGGGACCGCTCGCTCACCACCAGCCAGCTCGCCGCCGAGCTCGACGACGTTCCCGTCGGCAGCCTGTACCGCCACGTCGGCCTGCTCGCCAGAGCCGGTGTCCTCCACGTCGCCGCCGAGCAACGCGTCAGAGGCGCCGTCGAGCGCACCTACATCCTGCGCACCGCCGCCGCCCAGCTCGACCCCGACGAGATCGCCGCCATGACCCCAGACGATCATCGACACGCCTTCATGGCCTTCGTCGCCGGCCTCCTCGCCGAAGCCGACCGCTACCTGGCGACAGGCAGACCCGACCCAGCCCGAGACGGTGCCGGCTACCGCATGGCAGCGCTGTGGCTCACTGATGCCGAGCTCACCGAGCTCCTCCGGGACCTCGCCCGCATCATCGGGCCGCGCCTCGCCAACCCGCCCGCCAAGACCCGGCGCCGGCGTGTCGTCGCTGGCGTCATCCTGCCGGCACCCGAACAGCAGCCCGGATCGAAGCGAGAGCGCCGACCGAGGTCTTCCTGACATCGACGGGCGCCGACCCAGACCACCCGTTCTTGCGCTGTCGTTCACCGTCGCTGACTAGGCCAAGTCCGACCAGCGCGGGTCGACGGTTCATAGACGGCTCACGCCGATGCGAGGGTGTCACACAAGCGCCGGCCTGGCCGTGGCACTCGGTCGTGGTCGGCCAAATGGCGCCGAGCCCTCATGGTCGCGGGGCTGGCATCGGTCTTGGTGACCGGCTACGTGCAATACGAGGCTTGGACGACGCCGAGGCGCCGGAGGGCAATTTTCCCGAGGGCCGAAACACTCCTCCGAGAGCCCGACCGGGACGCAAACGGAGAACGGCTGCTACGACCCCCAAGAGGTGTGCACCTTCAGGGGCGTCCCCTGTCAACGAGACCGTGGCGCACTTCTCGCGCGACCGATCGCCGGCTCGTGGGCGCCGCACCCGCTCTTGGAGCTGGACCTCGCGCAAACGCCCGAGGTTCGGTTGATCAGGGCACTGTGTACGCATGCCCTGTGCGGCCCTGTGCACCAGCGGCTCCAACGGGCAGCCGTCCGCGAACCCGCTGCTCCCGGCCGCACGCGCCGCGCCACCCTGCCATGGCGTGCCCTACGCAGCGTTGACAAGGCCCCGAGAAAACCGCCCGCGAAACCCGCATCTCCGCCGAGCGCAAGAACGGGAAGCCGCTGGTTGGTCAGGCGCGGGCACCCCTGCACGAGGTGCGCGCCTGACCAGCGGTCGTGGTGGCGGGGGTTCACGACCATCGAGCGACCATCGGTTCAGGGTCCGACGAAGGCGCTGGTAGGCGGAGTGTGCATATGCAACCGCCTGGGTGGTTGCCCTCCGAAATGTCGCCGAGCTCGGGCTTGGTCCCAAGCAACCCCGAGCCGCTGCGTCAGCGCTTCGATCTTCCGTTCGCCACCCGAAGGTCTTACCCAATCGGGGCACCGGTCCCGCTTTCAGCACGGGAGCTCGCCGCCAGCTATTGGTCGAACGGTCGCCGAACGTCTACCAGGTCATCGATGATCTGGAAGTCACCGATGTTCTCGGTCAGAAGGGGTCCTCCTTCCACCTGGGCGGTCGCCGCGATGGCGAGGTCGATCTGGCGCCGCCTTGGGTTGCCACCACGGCGGGCCACCGCGGCGGCGAGTTGACCCCAGACCCGGGCGACTTCGACGCGTACAGGCAGGGGGTCGAACGTTGCCTCGACCGCCGAGAGTCGGGTGGTGCGCCGCGCCCGCTCGTCATCGTCGTCGGCAACAAGGACACCGAAGTGCAGCTCGGTGATCGAGGCGACGCTGATGGTGGCCTCGACGTCGTCAGGGGGCGGGAGCTCCCCTATGAGCACCGACGTGTCGAGCAGGGCCCTCATGAAGCGAACGGGTCCACGACGCCTGCCGGCAGTCGCTGGAGGTCGGCATCCAGACCCCGCGGCGCCTTTCCGCGCCAGATGCCGGCCTGTGTGGCACCGCCGACCCAGCGGCGGCGATGCGTCGGGCCGAGCTCGGCCACTGGACGACCGGCGACCGTCACGGCAAGGGTCTCGCCGGCCTCGGCCCGACGGAGCACCTCGCCGATGTGGTTACGCAGCTCCTTCTGTGCGATGTCGCGTACGGTGAGGATGGTAGCAGCACTGCTACCATGGTCTGCTCAGAAAGGCGGGGCGTTCTGGTGGCATCCTTGCGATTGCCTCATGTCGCCGTTGTGGTTGCGAACCCGCCGGGGGGCCACAATCTGTGCCGAGACCGTGTCAGTGCCGAGGGTTGTGGAGCCTGACGATCGGCCGCGCCCAGGCAAAGGCACCGGTGATCGAGGCCGCGCCGAGCACGACCCGCGAGGCGGTGGTCCCCCCGGGACCCGTACCGTGGCCCTTCAAGAATGCAACGATGAAGGTCATGAAGACCATGTAGCCCGCCCCGAGAAGGCCGCAGGAGACGAGGACCGGTCCGAGGTGCTAGGCGGGCCAGCGCCTGTCGGCGATAGGCCGCGCCGGTGGCCCGGCTCTGGCCAGAGCGACAGGAGCCGCGAGAGTTCTTGGATCCTTCGAGCTGCCAGACGCTCCTCATCCCCGGTGAGCTCGCTCGAACGAGCCAGGCTCGGCGACCTCCATCGCGACGAGTCGTCATGCTGGCACGACCGAACCTCAGGTGATCAATCTCGGTCGAGGAGAGCGAGAAAGCAGGCATGACCCCTCACGTGGGGACACCCCGGCGGATACGGCGAAGCTGGCGTGCCTGGGCGAGCAGCGCGCCCTCGGAGGACCAGAGGTGCGCCTCGTCCACGCAGAGGCGCTCGGTCGCCCACACGGTCCTCTCGGACAAGAGCGTCCAGGCGGTCCCGGGCGCATCTGGGACGAAGTGCGCGCTCAGCTCGATCGTCGGGATCGGCACCGGTGCGTCCATGATCGCGTACAGCGAGGGTGCGATCGCGTCGAGCAAGATGGCGCCGACAGCCGCGTCGTAGCGCTGTGGCACGCGCAGGCGGACCCAAGCGGTGAGCTCCGGCTCCTCGGCTCCCGAGCACGGTCCGGGCCCGACCGGACGGATCTCGATGCCCTCTCTGCTGCGAGCACGAGAGCGAGCCGGACAGCCGACCAGGTGTTGAGCTCCATGAGGCCCAGCGCGAGCAGGCCGAGCGACCCGGTCAAGATCCCTGCGCCAACAAGGTCGGGCATGTCGGCGACCGCCGGATCGGACGAGTCGGGCACCAGGCGTGCCGCCGCCACCAGGGCGATCACCCCTACGGGCAGGTTGACGAGGAATACCCAGCGCCATGACGCTCCGACGAGCAGGCCCCCTGCGACCGGGCCTGCCGCGGCGGCAGGCGCTCCGGTCGCCATCGTGAAGGGCGTGGGGGGCATGGAGATTGCCGGCGCCGCTGAAGCTCAGATCGATGGGGGGAGGCAGTGCATCGAGCGCCTCGGCGCCCGAGATGGCAGTCGTCGCTTCGGTGCGGCAATTCCTGCGTTCGGGTCTGCGCCGGTCAGTCGTCATGGAAGCCCGCAATCGGGTGGTGCTCGAGGAGGAACTCGGCGAACGGCGGGACGGTGAAGTCGACCTGACCCCGCCGCGGGGACCAGATGAGGCCCTTCTGGATGAGGCTGTCGCTATGCGGTGAGGTCTGGCGCTGGTTCTCCGCCCCCCACGCCCGGGCCACCTCAGCCGTGGCGTAGGGCGGCCCGTCCGATGAGGCCATAGCGGCCAGATAGCGCTGCTCGGCATCGCTTGCCATCTCGAAGCGGGTGCCGTAGAAGGTACGTGCGAGCTGTTCTTGGACCAGGTCGCTGGCGCCCGACGAGAGCCGTCGGGCATGCCCTCTCCCCGGCCAACGAGGTTGAGCAGCCACTCGTGCACCATGAAGTAGCTGATGTCGCCGACCGTAGTCGTCTGCGGGCCGAACCAGGGGATGACGTAGCTGTCGAGAATCCGGCGCATCTGCTCCGCCCGATCCGGGCCCGCCCGGCGAAGATCGTCGTAGGCAGCATCCACCCACATTCGGGCGACCGAAGCCACGTCGACCCTGAGCTCTCGCTCTGGAGTCGCTGGACGACCGAAATCCGGATTGAGGGTTCCGGTCCACCCGTATGCGTTGACCATGCGACAAGGCTTACAAAAGGCCTGGTCGCACGCGCATCGGCGCCCGACCGCCCCGTGAGAGGCCAGCCGAAGCTGCCGGAACGTTCCCCGATCGCATCGTCATCACGTTCGTAACGGCGCGACCGAGGGTTCAACTAGTGGCGGGGGTGGGCCTCAAACCCGACGAAGCCGCTGGTCAGGACGGTGCCCTATGCAGCCCTATGCACCCGCCTAGGCGGTTGCCCTACTCCGATGCGGCGTAGCCGACGATGATGATCATTCCCCGAGAAACTACCTTCAGGGCTGGAAGAGGGCCGTGGACGGCAGTCACGCCGCGCCCTTTCGTCGCTGCTCGCTTCTCTCGGCGATCCACACCTTGATGATCGACTGGCGCGTCACCCCGATGCGCTTGGCCTCCAGGTCGAGTGCCTCGATCATCCACGTCGGGAAGTCGACGTTCACCCGTCTTTGCTCCAGACCAGGCCGTCGGACAGCGGCACTCTCGAGCGCGCTGCTCACGTCGGCTCCCGCGTCGAAGCGCTCGTCGAGCTCCTCTGTCGTCATCTCCCCCATAGAGGCTCACCTCCTCTGGCCGTGAGCGTCGGACCGAGATGATCCGGACACGCTGCTCCCCGTATGTGGCAACGGCCGACCAATGCAGCTCGGCGATCCGACCCACCACCAGCCACCGCGGCTCGCCGACCGTACGAGCTGGCACCTCGACGCGGTGCGGGTCGTCCCACAGCCCCTGCGCCTGCGCCTGCACGAAGCCGATCCCGTGCTTGGTCGTGCTCGCTGCGCTCTTCTCCGGCTCGAACTCGAGCTCCAAGACGTCATGGTATAAAAACTATGCCACTTGCGTGGAGCTTCCCGATGCGACTCCGGCGCTCATCACCGACGTCTCTGCGCGCCTGGTCTCATCCAGGAGGACCAGATGGTCGCCTGAACGGGACGGACGGGCTTCTCTGCACCCCCAGAGCAATCAGCGCTATGCCTTCCGCGCCCTTCATCCGAATCGCAAGGCGCAGCTCCTCTTGCAACAGTCACGCCGCGCGCTGCTCGGGAGAGGGGCGCTCTCGCCCCGCAACGAGAGACGAGGGCGTAGCGTCTTGGCATGGTCGATGGAGGAGAGGTGAGCCTCGAGCGAGGGACCCTCCTCGGTCGGGGGCCGAACGAGGCCGAGCCGCCCTGGGTGCGCGACCCGCGCGCCGAGCGCCACGAGTGGCGGCGCCTCTTCTCCGAGGTGCTCGGCACCTTCCTGCTCGTCGTGGTGGCCGCCGGTGCCCCGGTCGTCGACGCCGTCTCCCACGGCCAGGTCCCCCTCGACGCCCAGGTCGTCGCGCCGGGTCTCATGGTGATGGCGATCATCTATTTCATGGGCATGGTGAGCGGCGCCCACCTGAACCCGGCGGTAACCCTGTCCTTCGCCGCCCGGGGCAACTTCCCTTGGAGCCGGGTACCGGGCTACATCCTCGCCCAGCTGACCGGAGCCACCGCTGCATCGCTCCTCCTGCGGGCGCTCTTCGGCACCGTCGGCCATCTCGGGGCGACGCTGCCCGGCCCGGGGATCTCCTCGGGCACGGCGCTCGTCGTCGAGACGCTCCTCACCCTCGGCCTCGTCAGCGTCATCCTCGGAACCGCTTCCGGGGCGCGCAACGTGGGCACCAACGCCGCGCTCGCAGTCGGCGGCTACATCGCCCTCGCCGGGCTGTGGGCGGCCCCCATCAGCGGGGCGTCGATGAACCCGGCCCGCTCCTTCGGCCCAGAGCTCCTCGCCGGCGACTGGACGAGCTGGTGGGCCTACGTCGCCGGCCCGATCGCCGGTGGCCTGCTCGCGGTCGGCATCGCCTGGATCCTGCGCGGACCTCCGAGCCTGGCCGCCAACGTCGCGGCCCAGGGGGAGATCCCCGACGACAACCTCCCCGAGAGCCGGGCACCACGAGCAGGAGGCAGCAGCCATGACCAGTGAGCACTGGAAGGACGAGCCCGAGAAGCAGGACTTCCCGGCAGCCCGCAGCTACCTATCCCTCCTGGTCGACCCCGGCGAGGCAAAGAGGACCGCCAAGGAGCTGGGAGACGAGCCTGACGCTGCGCGCTACAAGGCCAAGGACATCCTCCGCGCGGCTCGCCTCCCTCTCCTGCCGTTCGATGACCCCGAGGTGGCAAAGGACCTGGCGAAGGTGAAGGCCGGCACGAAGCTCTCCCCGGTCTTGCTCGTGCGAGGCGACCCGCTATGGGTCGCCGACGGCTACCACCGGATCTGCGCCAGCTACCACCTCGACGAGGACGCCGAGATCCCCTGTCGCATCGTCGCGAGGCCACGTGTGAACACCGGGCACAAACGCACGCGGAAGGCTCTCCCTTGACCGTGCCCACCCCGGCAGCAAGGCGGTTCGAGGGTTCTCTCGCAACTCGCTGTCGTTGATCGCCGAGAGCGGCACGACGACCCTGTCGGTGCCGAGAATGCCATCCGTGGACCGTGAACTGCGCTTTGGGGTCTAGTCGGTCTCCTCGACTCCGGCGCCACGCTGACCGCCAACGCCGGCGGCTATGTCAGCGCAGCGCTTCGCCCCATCGAAGACACCGAGCAGGTCGCGCGCTACCTGGTGGGCTGGCCGGGGCCGGCGGCGTGACGCTCTTCAGAGCATACGGTGAACGGTCAGCCCGGCCTGGTGGGTCAACAAGAGGTGTCATCGTGACGGTCTTCGCGTTGGACCCCGCGCGTGGCCGGGTCAACCACATTTGGGCCGTACGCAAACCCGACAAGCTCCGGCCCTCGAACAGTGCTGACACGGCCGAAGGCGGCTCCATCGATGTTTCGATGGCCGATCCTCCGGCGGGCGCCATCAGCGGTCGGTCGCGATCTTTGGCGCAACGGTCGCGCCGTCGCGGGCAAGAACCACTCGGGCTGGATCGAACTGCTCGATGCGATCGAGCCAGTCGGGCCAGGCGGCGAGGGGTCGGCCAACGCGCCGGGTTGCCCGGCGCGCGAAGTGTGCGCTCGCGTACGCAGACGCGCAGCCGCGCAGCCGCGCGCCGCCCCCGGAGTCGTGGTGAGAAGTCCATCGCCTGCCCGGCCACCAGCAGCGTGCCGTCTTGGGCGCGCACGACGAGGGAGTGATGTCACGGGCTGTGCCCGGGGGTGGGAAGCACGACGAGGCCGTCGGCGATCTCGGCTTCCCCGTCGATACGGTCGTAGATCGCCCCGTCGAAGTCGACGAGCTCGGGGAAGGTGTAGTTGGCTCCGCGTGCCGCTTCGAGCTCGGTCGACTGCACGACGATGCGCCGCCCGGCGAGTGCGGCGTTCGCGCCGCAGTGGTCGAAGTGCAGGTGGCTGTTGACGACGACGTCGATCGCGTCGATGCCGCATCCCGCGTCCCTACAGGCGAGATCGAGGGGGCGCCGTTGCGGCTGGTAGCGCGCCTCGATGTCGGGGTCTGCAGCGCCGATCCCCGTGTCGAAGATGACGGCGAGCTCGGGGTGGGTGACGAGCTAGCCGTAGACGGTCTCGACCCGGGGCTGGCCGGTGCCGGTCTCGACCCGGGGCTGGCCGGTGCCGGTCTCGGCAGCCGGTCGCACGAAGAAGCCGAGGTCGAGCCGGTGGACGTCGTCGATGCGGGCCAGCCTGGTCATGGCAACCGGTCCTCCCGGCGGAGCGCGTCGATGACCGGAGCGAAGGCCTCGATGTCGCGCACCACGTAGTAGGAGATCCCCCAGCGCCTCCGGCAGGCGAGCAGGTGCTCTGCGATCTGGTCGTGGGTGCCGAGCGCGAGGAACGGGGTCGACAGCGCATGGCCGACCTCGAGGCCGGGAACCTCGGCGGGGAGCTTCTCGGCGGCCTGGCGGCGGTCGTCGGTGACGACCACGGCTTGGACGAGAGCATTCAGCTCGAGGTGTTCGCCCCGCTCGCCGGCCTGCTCGGCGATGAAGGTGACGCTGGCATCGAGGCGCTCGGGTGCCCAGCGCACCGCGTGGGCGTTGCCGTCGGGGAGGGTCACCCCGAGCATGGTGAGCCCGATGATGTCGGCGTGGCGCGCCGCGTGGGCGAGCGCTGCCCGGCCGTTCACTCCTACCAGGATCGGGACGTGACGCTGGGCTGGCGCGATCGTGGCGAGTCCGGCGAGCTTGTAGTGCTCGCCTTGATGGTCGACCCGCTCGCCGTCGAGTAGGCGGCGCAGGATCTCGGACGACTCGGCGAGGCGGGCCTTGCGCAGCGCCGGGGGGTCGAAAGCGATGTCCGCCGCTTCGTGCTCGGGGAAGGCGTGCCCGGCCCCGATCCCGACTTCGAGGCGTCCGCCCGAGAGCCGGTCCAGCGTGGCGAGACGCTGCGCCAAGAGACCGGGATGGTGGAAGTCGTTGTTCAACACCAGCGGGCAGAGCCGGAGCCGCTTCATCCAGGCGGCCGCGAACGCGAGCAGCTCGAGCGCCGAGAGGCAGCGGCCGAGGTGGTCGAAGCTGCACACCACGTCGAAGCCGGCCGCCTCGGCTGCCTGCACCTCGCGGCGAAGCTGCACGGGGTCGTCGGTCCGGATCTGGTAGCCGAAACGGAACGGTCGCACCCCGCTCGAGCTATTCGGCTGCTATCCAGATAGCACGTGCGCTAGGCTTCGATCGTGTCCGAGCCGCGTGCCGCTCTGTTCGTCCGCATCCCCGCCGCCCAGGCTCGCCAGCTCGACTCGAGGGCGCGCGCTCTTGGACGGACCAAACAGGACCTCGTCGCAGACCTGCTCGCCACCTCGCTGCTCCCCCCGCTCCCCCCGCAGGTCGACCAGTCGCCGCCGGGCACTCCCGACGACGTGCTCACCCTCGACGAGCTGGCCGGTTTCCTCAAGCTCGACCCCGACACGGTCATGGTGCGCGTCGACGCCGGCGAGCTTCCCGGCCGGCGCTTCGGGGACCACTGGCGCTTCTCCCGGCGCGCTGTGCTCGCCTGGCTGGATGGGTCCGACACCCCCCAGCGCACTCCGCCGGGCTTCACCCCGTCATCGCGAGCCCCCAGCCGGGGTGACAAGCACGTGAGATGACGCTTCATGTCGAGGCGCACGGGAAGGGCCGGCCCACCCGGCCAAGCTTCGAAGAACCGCTCGTCGGGCCGTCAATCGTCCACCAACCTCGGGGCTTGTAGAGTCGGTGCTCGTGCGTGTGTCCACCTCGAAGGTTCGCATTCAGGCCCCCTCGAATCCCAGCCAGCGCTGGTCTTGAGTGTCCGGTCAGCCGGGGAGGTTCAGAGAGCCCGGTGGGCAGTTCTGCGTAGAGCTGACGGACGTCGTGATCACGTACTTGGATGGCCACCAACTTGTCATCGAAAGGTGGAGCGCCGACAAGGGCATCACGCGCCACGAGCGCGGCTGACCCGGAGGTGTGTCGGCATCCGCAAGCGGATCCACCACTGGTTCCAGAGGGGGGCAGAGGTCGAGGAGACTGTCGTCGTGAACATCGCCGAGGCCCCTGAGCCGTTCCGGTTCGCCGACCCGGAGCTGGCTGACCTGATCGCCCAGGTGAGCAGCCGTCCGGCCGAGACGGACGTCGCGGCCATGCGCCAAGGCGCCACCCAGCGCGCCCGAGCCCGCGCCAAGGGCCCGGACATGGCCGCGGTCCGGGACATCCTCGTACCGGCGGCACCAAGCGCTCCGGCAGTCCCGGCACGCCTGTACCGACCACAGCCGGGCCCCGCGCCGTTGGTGGTCTACTGCCACGGCGGTGGGTGGACCATCGGTGACCTCGACACTCACGACCGCATCTGCCGCCGCTTGGCCCACACTTCGGGGGCAGCGGTGCTCTCGGTGGCTTACCGCCTGGCCCCCGAACACCCGGCGCCCGCGGCCGTCGATGACGTCGTCCACACGCTGGTGTGGGTCGCGACCACCCCGGACGAGCTGTCCCCGGCGCCGAGCGCGGTGGCGGTCGCTGGGGACAGCGCCGGCGGCACGCTGGCGGCGCTGGCATGCCTACGCCTGCGTGATGCTCGCCCAGTGGCGCTGCCGGACCTGTGCGTCCTGGTCTACGCCAATACGGATCTCACCGGCCCGGGCGCGTCGATGCGCAAGAAGGCCAGCGGTTGGGGTCTGGACGTCTCGGGAGTCGAGTTCTTCAACCGGCAGTGGGTGCCCGACGCGCAGCGGTGGGCCGATCCTGCCCTCAGCCCGCTGCGAGCCCCAGACCTGCGCCGCCTACCACCGGCACTGGTAGTCACCGCCGAGCACGACCCGCTGCGCGACCAAGGCGAGGCCTACGCCGACCGGCTGCGTGCGGCTGGCGTGACCGTGAATCTTCGCCGGGAAGACGGGCTGGTACACAACTTCTTGATGTACGACCAGGCCTCCCCCGCCTGTGCCCGTGCCGCCGACCAACTGGCGTGCGACATCCGCCGTCTACTGGACCGCTGACAGCGACAGGCACCGCGTCGTTCGCACCAGTCGCCGATAGACGAACCCCCTACGGGAACGCCGCAGGTTGGGAGTGGTGCGCTGGTGGCGGGTGACATCTCGGCGAAACTACTGGTAGGCGGGTCGTGCATATGCAGCTGCATACGCACGCGCCTACTCAGCGCGGACGGGGACGGTAACCAGGTCCCGAGAAATCCCCGCATTCTGCGCGGAACGTGCAGGATCCGCCCTCCCTCTACCCCACTCGCCGGCTCGCCTTGGCAAGCACCTCGCGGACCCACTCCGCGCGGGACTTGCCGGTACGGTCGGCTGCCTTGCGGACCGCATTGTCGAGGTCGCGCGAGATCCGGACTCGAAGCAGCGGAGACTCCCCCGTCTCCGACAGCGAGGGCCGACCACGTCCTCGCACCTTTCGGAGCGCGTCGTCCACCGCCTCCTCCACGTAGCCGTCGTCGATCACACGACCTCGCCGATCCCGTAACATCTCCTCGTCTTTGACATCCGGTCCGAGTCGGTACTGGGACTGCTCGTTCATCTCCGTCACCTCCGTAGGGCCGTCGGCATCACATGAATGACCACGATGGCGTCGGGAAGGTCCAGCGCGACGATCTCCAGCTCGATCCCACGATCGTCGGCCCCGATCCAGACCAGCCTTGCGTCGAGGTCGGCCGTCGCTGGCACACGGACCGGGTCCGTCGTCGAGATCACGTGCATCGCGTGGGCTTTCCCGATCCGGTGGCGCCGAGCCGAGCGGAACCACCGGACGCTTCGATCCACGAGATTATTGTAGCACACTATGGAGGCTGGGGCCGGCGTGGACCTTCGGTTCTCAGAACGTGCTGGCAGTCAAGCAACGCGTGTGCGTACCGACAACCCCGTAGGGTCCGAAAACTCGGCCGGGCTGGTCACGCGGCGTGATACTCGTTGATGAGGGCGCCCAGGATTTCGCGTCGGCAGATGCTCGCGAGCTCAGCGGGCGCCGACGGGATCCTCGCTATAAGCGGATCTGGTGGACGCAACCCTAGGGCACGGTGCGGGCGATGCCCGTCATAGTGACGGACGTAGCGGACGAGTACTCGGCCGAGGTGCCGCTCGTTCAAGATGAGAAGGCGGTCGGTACACTCCGATCGCACGGTGCGGATCCAGCGTTCGGCGACCGCGTTCGCGTTGGGTGCTCGAACGGGGCTGCGCACAATGCTCGCACCCTCGCCCTCCCACACCGCGTCGAAGCCCGGACCGAACTTGTCGTCGCGGTCACGGAGCAGGTACTTGACAGCGATGCCAGCGTCACGAAGCTCGGCGGTCACGTTGCGGGCCACCTGGGTAACCCAGTCCCTGGTGGGGCTGGTCGTGATGCCGGCGAAGAAGACCCGGCGCGACCCGTGATGGATGAAGAACAAGACGTAGAGCCGGCGCAGCGAGATCGTGTCGACCGAGAAGAAGTCGCAGGCCACGATGCCCGCCGCCTGCTGGCGGAGGAACTGGCGCCAGGTGGCAGAGGTGCGCCTCGGCGCGGGCTTGATGCCGTGGGTCTTGAGCACTCTTGCGATCGTGCTTGCCGCCACCCGATGCCCGAGGTGAAGCAGCTCACCTCGGATGCGCTGGTACCCCCACGCTGGATTGTCGGTCGCCATCCGCACGATCAGCGCGGCGAGCTCGTCGGCGATCGGCGGCCGGCCGAGCTGACGTTGGGGGTACGTCCAGTGTCGGGCGACGAGGCGACGGTGCCAGCGAAGGAGGGTCTCGGGTCGTACGCCGAACGCTGACCAGCGCTCGCGCGCCAAGAGCCGGCTCAGCGTTGCGAGCCAGGCCCGATCGGCCGGTTGGAGGCAGGGCCGCGGCTGGTTGCGGCGCAGGATCTCGAGCTCGTGGCGCAGCACCAGGATCTCGATCTCCTTGGACCCACTGCGCCGGAGGGCCAGCACCACGAGCGAGAGCGAGCGGCGAACGGCAAGGTAGGTGAACGACCACAGCTCGGAGCGGAAACGGTCAAATTGGCTCATGGCGATGCCGCACCGTAGTCGGATCCGTCGTGGGCGGGAACTCCCTGGTCACCGCCGTGACCGAGTTCTCGGACCCTACGATCGGACAGGTCATCGATCGGAAGGCTGGTCGTCTGTGCCGGTGGGACGATCTCCTCTCCGCCGAGGACGATGCGTACCTCGTCGACGCGGGCGATCCTGACCGTCCGCAGTCGCTCCAGGATCTGACGGATGCTCTGCTCGGTGTGACGGGTGAACGGGCCGGACTTCAGCTCCGCGACTAGCCCGAACTTACCTCTTCGAATGTAGGCTCTCGCCGGCTGACCAGGAGATTCGTGCGTTTCGAGCGGATGGTTCTGGCTACAGGAGGGTCCTTGGGACCGCAGCGCCGAGCAGTTCGAAGGCACGGCGCTGGGTAGGGGTCGGTGTGGCGAGGAGCTCGAAGGTGACGCCGCTGCCGGTGGCGACTCGCATGGTGTTGCGGGTGAGGGTGCCGAGGTGCTCGAGGAGCTCACGAAAGCCGCGCACCTCGGTGTTCTCGGCGTTCGTCTTCGTGGCGTCCTTCTTCCTCGCCGACGCCGACCTGGGGGCTGGGGCGACCGGGTCGGGTCGGAGCGGTGGCTCGGTGTCGGTGAAGGTGAGCGGTGAGAGCGTGGCCCGCAGGTGGAAGGTCAGATAGGTGGCCAAGAAGCAGAGGAAGGCGTGTGCACGGACCCGGTCAGAGAGGCGGTGGTGCACGGGGCGCATGTCGACGTCGATCGCCTTCATCGATCGGAAGTCCCGCTCCACGCCCGAAAGCTCCTTGTAGGCCAAGATGACGCCTGTGGTGTCGAGCTCGGCTTCTGCGATCGTCGTGCGCAGCACGTAGATGCCGTCGAGCGCGGCCTCGCCGGCGATCGACGCCTCGTTGCGGGAGAAGCTGAACGAGGACTCTTCGATGTCGATGACGAAGTGCTTCGCCATCTTGTGGTGGTTCAGGACCTTGCCGACCCGGAGGGCGATCGCGTCCTTGCCTCGCAGTGGACGGTGCTCGCGCCGGCATGCGGCGGCGACGACCTCGAGCTCGGCCTCCGTCGCGACGAGCAGCGCCTCGCGCTTGGCGGCGCGTTCTTGGGCAAGCAGAGGGTTGCGGCAGCACACGAGGCGTTCACCGGGGTAGGCGGGGTGGGTGATCTCGCAGGAGCTCACCTCGTCGAACAGGCTCATCTGCAAGGGGCCGCCATCTTCTGCGAGCTTCTTGATCGATGGTGCTCGAAGCGCGGTCAGCCATCCCATCCCTTCGAGCTCGCGCAGCTTTTCGATGCGGGCCGAGGTGATCATCCCCCGGTCGCCGACCATGACGAGGTGGGTGAGACCGAAGCGGTCGCGCACGACGGTCACGATCTCTTTGAACGAGGTGGGATCAGAGATGTTGCCGGGGAAGACCCGGATCGCGACTGGACAGCCCTTCGGGTCGGTCAACAGGCCGTACTCGATCTGGAGCTTGCCGCGTTTCGCGTCTCGGGAGTGGCCGAAGGCCGCCAGCGGGCAGCACCTTCCCTCCATCCACGAAGGCGAGAGATCGAAGTACGCACGACGAGTCGGGTTGGCCGCCTCGAAGAGGTGGCGCTCGGCGAGCTTCTGTTCGATCGCGTCTTGGCGCGAGAGCAGCCAGTCCATCGCGCCGTAGGCCTCGTCGGTCCCGACGTCTTTCAGGCCGAGGTCCTCTACGAGGGTCGTGTCCGACCACCACGACACCGTCGCCCGCTTCGATGCCGGACGAAGCGCCCGGGCGAGCACCAGCGCGTAGGCGATGTCGCGCTCCTTGCAGGGCGGACCGAGCAGGTCGGGAAGCCCGAGCGCCCGCGCCTGGACACAGAGGGCCGCGACATGGCCGTGGGGAAGCGAGCGCACCAGCTCGAGACCCTCACCAGCGACGAGCAGCGTCTTGCCCGAGAGCCCGGCGCGCAGCGCCTCGATCAGCTCGGCCGGCAGGTGCGAGAGATTGGCCAGGGTCTCGTTGCGGACGGTCTTTCCGACCCGGACCGAGCGCCGCAGCAGATGGGTCTCATAGACACGCTCGACGCCGTCGGCAGCGACGTAGTGGCGACGCGTCGTCGAGATGTGCATCGCTCCACCACGCCTGGGCACAGCCACATCTTACACCACTTTCATTCGAAGGGCAAGTCATTAGTGGCTACATTTGTGTGACGGTCATCGCATGTCTCTGCAGGTCAGACCTGACAATTCACCGCCGATCGGTCGTAGTTTCGGGCTACACCTCCACCACCGCCGACCACCCCGACCTCGTCAACGACCGTCCGAAATGACCTGTGGCATTCAGCTACCAAGCCACCACCGACCGCAAGATCCCGGTGGTCGCCCTCTACCCACAGCGGCGGACGGCCCGCTGCCCGGGCACCCCGGGCACACGCCATCTGTGAGCGCGTAGCCGCCATCTGTGAGCGCGTAGCCGCCATCTGTGAGCGCGTAGCCGCCATCTGGTGGGCGAGTGTCGCGACCCGACCTCCGCGGTGCTCCGCCCGCTCGGCACGACCAGGCCGATGGCGTCGTCGTGGTGCAGCGTGCGCACCGAGGTGTGCGAGGGCCGTGCCACCTCTCCTACCGTGTGCTCCCCCATGTCCACAACGGTGGTCCGTGACCCGACGTGAGGGTCACGATCTTCTGGTGAGATGTTCTCGTCGGATGCTGCGCGATTCGCGAGGCGACGGCCGGCCGTCGTCAGCGGTTCACTTGCGCCAGGTGCTCGCCGTGGGCGCGCGCAGTGCGGCCCGCAGCTCGTCGGGAGCGAGGACCTCACAGGGGACCGAGAGCGCGGCGAGGTAGCCGACCATGCCCGCCAGGTGCGGCCCGGCGAGCTCGACGATCGTGGCCGCTTCGCCGTCGGCGCTCAGCACCCCGACGGTGCGTGGCACCACCTCGGCTGCCTCCTCCACCGGCAGGGCGAGGCGAACCCGGGCCTTCACGGCATGAGGGGCGAGCCCCATCGCTTCGCTCACCAGGCGAAGCGCGTCGGGTGGATCGCCGAGCTCGACGCGGATACCGCTCAGGGTGACTGCCTCGGCACGGTCCACCCGGAAGGTGCGCCACGCCCCTCGCTTGGTGTCACGGGCCACGAGGTACCGGCGCCGCCCGGCGCGCACCAGGCGGTGGGGGTCCACCAGCCGGCTCGTGGCGTTGCCCGCGCGGTCGCAGTAGTCGAGACGGACCTGCTCGCCCCGACGGCAGGCGCCGGCAAGCGTGACGAGCAGGTCGCGGTCCACCGGGTCGGGGTCCCGGCCCCAGAGGGTCTCGCTCGCCTCGTCGAGGTCTCGGACCCGGGCGGCGAGATGGGCGGGGAGGAACCGCTCGAGCTTGGTGAGAGCGGAAGACACGGCGACCTCGATGCCGGCCACGCTGCCGTCGGCTGCAGCTTGGAGGCCGAGGGCGACCGCGACGGTCTCGTCCTCGTCGAAAAGCAGCGGCGGGAGCCTCCCTCCCCGACCAAGGCGGTAGCCGCCGCCCGGGCCGGGGTCGGCCTCGACCGGGTAGTCGAGGCGTCGCATCCGGCTCGGCTCGGTGTCGCTCGACTGCCCCGATCCCTCCGCCCTCGCCCGCTTCTACGCGACGCTGCTCGGCGTCGAGGTCGCCTACGACACCGACAGCTTCGCCGCCCTCGACCTCGATGGCACCTGGCTGTCGATGCAGAAGGCCGAGGACTACCGCCCGCCCACCTGGCCCGACCCCGAGGTCCCCCAACAATCCCACCTCGACCTCGCCGTGGCTGACCTCGAGGCCGCGGAGCAGGTCGCGCTCGACGCCGGGGCGACCACAGCCGCCACCCAGCCGAGCCCCGATCGCTGGCGGGTCATGATCGACCCGGCCGGCCACCCGTTCTGCCTGACCACCCTCATCCCCCAATGATCACCCATCACCCAGTGACCATCCAGCCCGGAACGACCGCGGCGCGACCCGCCGGGCCCGGTGATGCGCGCCGCTTCGGCCGCCTGGGTTGGCCCGGCTCACCGACCAGTGCGAAAGCCATCTCCGGGCCCGCCTGGAAAGCCTCTCCGACGACGAGCACCACTTCGAGGCAGTCTCCGGCTGCTGGAGCATCCGGCGACACGCCCAAGCCCGGAGCCCAACGGCGGCCAGGGGCCGGGAGATGACGGTTGGCTTCGAGCTCCCCGAGCCCGACCCGCCGCCGTTTGCGACCATCGCCTGGGGTCTCGCGCACGGACTGCCACCTGAGCTACGAGATCACATCCGATGACTACCGACCCAGCTGAGCTCATCGTTGCCGACCTCGCCGGCTGGCGGCGATGGCTGGAGGAGCACGCGTCGGGCTCGAAGGGTGTCTGGTTGGTCCTCGCCAAGAAGGGGACCACCCGGCCGACCTCGCTCACCTACGACCAGGCCCTCGAAGAGGCTCTCTGCCACGGCTGGGTCGACGGGCAGCTCGCCCGGGCCGGCGCGGGCACCTTCCGGCGGCGGTTCACGCCTCGGCGGGCAGGGAGCGCCTGGTCGAAGCGGAACACGACGCTGGCCGAGCGGCTCGTCGTCGAGGGCCGGATGCGCCCGGCGGGGCTCGCTGCCGTCGAACGGGCCAAAACCGACGGCACCTGGGAGGCGGCGTACCCCGGCGCCGCGACCATCGAGGTGCCCGACGACTTCGCGGCGGCGCTGGACGGCGAACCACGCGCCCAGGAGGCCTTCGCTCGGCTCGATCGAGCGAACCGCTATGCCGTGCTCTATCGGGTCACCACCGCAAAACGGCCCGAGACCCGCACGCGACGCATCGAGCAGCTCGTTGCCATGCTCGCCCGCGGTGAGACCATCCACCCGCCGCGACCGACCCGCTGAAGCCAGACGGAGTTGGCGAAGCCGTGTCGGTCACTGCACTCTCCCTTCGGCAGCTCAACCACCCCGCTCCCACAGGAGAGCAGTTCCACGCTGCCAGACCCCTGCGAACCCCGTCTCACGTGCGGCGGTTCCTCGCTCCCGTCCGACCAGCCATGTCGTGACAGCGCCGTTGCGGCCGCGGATGGCGATCCTGCGGGACCGGGGCGGACGCTCGTAAACCTGGCTTGACGCCTGGTCGCCGTAAATCTATCTTTACAGCTGTGGCGCCACCGGTAGTCGCTGACCTTGTCGACGTGGACCGAGAGGTCCTGGCGCTCATGTTGGTGGAGAACGCCGAGCTGGTGGCCGGGGGGCTGCAAGGCTCACAGGGCCGGGGCGCCGACGCCGTGCTGGCG
>JAKAQW010000190.1 GCA_021819525.1 Actinomycetes bacterium | reverse complement strand
CCGATCTCGTGCGGTGGCCGGCGCTCGTCGTTCGGGGCGTGGTCATGGCCTGCGACGGTCGGGAACGGTGCCTCGTGGTACCTGGCCGGTCGTGATGTGCCGAGCCGCTCGTGGAGCAGCGGGTGCCGTGCTCGTGGTGCTCGGCCGCCGAGGTGCCGCCTTCAAGGCGCGCAGGGTGCGCAGCTCGTCCGGCGTCGGTGCTGGGGTGGTGGTGACCTGGTCTGCCACCTGCAGCTCCCAGCCAGTGGCATCGCGAGCTGCCGCCAGTGTCACCCCCGGGTGCAGCTCGGTCAGCACCAGCTCGCAGGTGGCAGGATCGGGCCGCAAGATCCCGAGATCGGTGATGACGAGGGTCGGACCGCGACCGCGCAGTCCGAAGCGCTCCCGGTCCCCCGGCCCGTCGCCGAAGCCTACCGAGGTGCGAAAGGCGAGCTGCTGCACGAAGGTCCGGGGTGTCTGGCGGACGAGGATGATCACCTGCCGGCACGAGGCTGCGATCTCGGGGGCGCCGCCGGCGCCGGGTAGTCGGGTGCTTGGACGGTCGTAGTCGCCGATGACCGTGGTGTTCAGGTTGGCGTGGCGGTCGATCTGGGCGGCTCCGAGGAAGCCGACGTCGATGCGGCCGGCCTGCAGCCAGTAGGCGAAGATCTCGGGGACCGACACCACGGAGTCGGCGGTGTCGGCCAGCTCCCCGTCGCCGATGGAGAGCGGCAGCGCGGTCGGCTTGGCACCGATCGTCCCCGATTCGTACACGAGGACCATGGTGGGCGCGTGGCTGTGGCGGGCAAGGTTGGCAGCCACGCTGGGAGCGCCGATGCCGACGAAGCAGACCGTGCCGTCGCGCAGCGCCCGCGCTGCGGCCACGGTCATCATCTCGTCGGGGGTGTAGCCGGCGCCGCCAAGAGCAGTCTGGTCCATGGCTGCGGCTGCGGCTGCGGCTGTGGCTGTGGCTGTGGCCTGGTCGGTGCGTGCGACGGTGCCCTGGTCCATGGCTGTGGCTGTGGCTGTGGCCGTGGCTGCGGCCTGGTCGGTGTGGGTGGTCATGGCGTGCTTGCCACGGGGCTCGCAGCGAGCACGTGGTCGGCCATCCACTGCGTGAACCGGTCCCGGTCCCGGCTGATGGTGTCCCACGTCTCGTAGAAGTCGTTGTCGCGGTGGTAGTACCCCGAGGCGTAGGAGGGGCGCGCCCCACCGGGGACGACGGCCACCCGGTTCACCACCCAAGACGGCAGCACCACCCCTCCCGGACGCAGTTCGAGCGTGTCGACCACTTCCTCCACCGTGACCAGCGAGCGCTGCGCCGCCAGCACCGCTTCTTTCTGCACTCCGGTGATGCCCCACATCTGGACGTTGCCCTGGCGGTCCGCCTGCTGGGCGTGGATCACGGCCACATCGGGCCGGATGGCTGGGACCGCTGCCAGCTCTTCGCCAGTGAACGGGCAGGTGACCGTAGCGATCGAGGCGGTTCGCCCCACCAGGTCCGTGCCTCGGTAGGCCCGCAGCACGGCGAAGGGAAGCCCTGAGGCCCCCGCCACGTAGCGGTTGGCAAGCCCGGCATGGCTGTGCTCCTCCACTGCCAGTGGCGCGGGCCAGCCGTGCTCGATGGCGTCGCGAAATCGGTGCAGAGACCCAACCCCGGGGTTCCCTCCCCACGAGAAGACGAGACGACTGGCACAGCCCATGCCGATCATCTGGTCGTAGACGAGGTCGGGGGTGAGGCGCACCAGAGCCAGGTCGCGTCGCTGCTGGCGGATGATCTCGTGCCCGGCAGCCATGGGGATCAGGTGGGTGAAGCCCTCGAGCGCCACGCAGTCCCCGTCCGACACCAGGTCGGCGACTGCCTCCTGCAGGCTGGTGATGGCGGCGCTCACCGGGCGGCCCTGCCGCCTTGTGCGGTAGGCGCACGACTGTGCGACATGGGGACGAGCATACACTCTACTGTCGTGAACGACGTCCAGCGCACTCAGGTCGTGGTGATCGGTGCCGGCCCCGCCGGCCTGCTGCTCGGGCGCATCCTGGACCTGGCTGGCATCGACAACGTCCTCGTCGAGGCCCGGAGCCGCCGGCACTGCGAACAGCGGCTGCGGGCTGGCATCCTCGAGCACGCCACCAGCACCTTGCTGCGCGATCTCGGGGCAGGTCAGCGGCTGGACGCCGAGGGCCTGGTGCACGGCGGCATCGAGCTGCGCTTCGGCGGTGCGGGCCATCGGATTGCCATGGACGAGCTGACGGGATGCTCGGTCACCGTCTACGGGCAGACCGAGGTGGTGAAAGATCTGATCGCCCTCCGGCGAGAAGCGGGCAGCCCCCTGTACTTCGACACCCCGGCCGTGGCTGTGGAGGACTTCACCGGCGGCGGGCGGCCTGTGGTGCGCGCCGAGCCCGCCGACGGCCCGCCGCTGGTGCTCCGAGCCGACGTCGTGGTGGCTGCCGACGGCTTCCATGGCATCGGTCGCCAAGTGGTCGGTGACCGTGCCATCACCGTCCGCCAGCAGAGCTATCCCTATGCCTGGCTCGGCATCTTGGCCGACGTGGCACCGTCGTGCGACGAGCTGATCTACTGTCACCACGACCGGGGGTTCGCCTTGCACTCCATGCGGTCCACGACGGTCAGCCGCCTGTACCTCCAGGTAGATGTCGACGAGCAGCTCGACCAGTGGTCCGACGATCGGGTGTGGGACGAGCTGGCTACGCGGCTGGCAATGGACGGGTGGAGCCTTCGGACCGGGCCCGTGCTCGACAAGGCGATCACCCCCATGCGCAGCTTCGTGGCGAGCCCCATGCGCCACGGCAGCCTGTTCCTTGCCGGCGACGCTGCCCACATCGTGCCGCCCACCGGCGCCAAGGGCCTGAACCTCGCGGCCGGTGACGTCGCCGTGCTCGGCGCCGCGCTGGTCGAGCACTTCACGACCGGTCAAAGTGCCGGTCTCGATGCCTACGCCGGTACTTGCCTGCGGCGGGTGTGGCGAGCCCAGGACTTTTCCTACACGATGACCACCATGCTGCACCGGGCCCCCGGCGACACCGATGGGTACCTGGCCGAGCTCCAGCGGGCTCGGCTGGCCTACGTCTGCTCGTCGGAAGCAGCGGCGCGCTCGCTCGCCGAGAACTACGTGGGGATCGCCGGTCACTGATCTGCCTGCACTCGGTGGGCGTCTCGAGGGGTGGGCGTCTCGAGAGGAGGGGGTCGTCTCGAGAGGACGTTCCTGGCCTCGCTCGCCGGGAGAGGGTCTGCCGATCCGTTCGGCACACGCCATCCCCAGTGGCTGGCGCCGGACCACCAGGGGCGCTACGGTGCCATCGCCCGATATGCGCTCGTGTGCGCGCATATCGCATGGCTCGGTGAGGTCGACATGCTGATGAAGTGGACGTGCCCTGGGGTGCCTGGTGCCGACGGTTCGTGACGCCACCTTGGCCTCGGCCACGGCACTGGGCCTGACCACCTGGTACGGCAACCCGGGCTCCACCGAGATCCCCCTGCTGGCGGACCTGCCAGATCACTTGCGCTACGTTCTCGCGCTGCACGAGCACTCGGCGGTCACCATGGCCGCCGGCCACGCCCTGGCCACCGGTCGCCCGGTACTGGTCAACCTCCACACCACCGCCGGGCTCGGCAACGCTGTCTCGGCCCTGGCCACCGCCCGGCTCAACCGGGCGCCACTGGTCGTACTGGTCGGCCAGCAGGACCGGCGCCACCTGGCCTTCGAGCCGTTCCTGACCGGCCGGCTGCAGGGACTGGCTGGCGACTACCCCGTGTCGGTCCACATGCCGTTGCGAGCCCAGGACGTGCCGGGCGCGGTTGCCCGGGCCCGGCACGAGGCGGCGTACCATCGTGGACCGGCGTTGGTCATCGTCCCGATGGGCGATTGGGCGCAGGAGATGGACGACACCGAGCTGGCTGCCCCGCAGACGCTGGACGCGGCCACCGCTGTGGCGGCGCGGCAGCTGGAGCCGCTCGTGGCCTTGATCGACTCGGCACGTGCCCCGGTCCTGGTGACCGGGGCCGGATCCGACAGTGATGCAGCGTGGGACGCCGTGGTGTCCCTGGCTGATCGGCTGGCATGCCCCGTCTGGCAAGAGCCGTTCAGCGCCCGCGCCGGGTTCCCTCAGGACCATCCGCGTTTTGCCGGCTTCCTGCCAGCCGGCCGCGCCGGCGTGCGCCAGACGCTGGCCGGGCACGACATGGTGCTGGTCATCGGGGCCGGCATCTTGAAGCAGTTCCACTTCGAGCCCGGTCCGCTGTTCGTCGAGGGGACTGTCGCTGCCGTGGTGACCGACGACCCTGGCGAAGCGGTGCGGAGCCCGGCACGCCTGGCCTTGGTGGCGCCGATCGCCGCTGCGTGCGCTGGTCTGGCCGACCGGGTCGCCCCACGCCGTCCACCACCGTCACCACCGGGCACAGCGTCGTCGCTGTCGCCAGCCACCGGCCCGTGGCCGTCGGTCGCCTCCGAGCCGAGCCCAGCCACCGGCCCGTCGCCGCCGGTCCCTCGTGGCGCCGCGCCAGAGGGCATCCGGCCCGAGGACGTCTTCGCCGCGCTGGGGGCGCGCCTCCACCCGGACACGGTGGTGGTGGAGGAGAGCCCCTCGAGCCGTGATGCGTTGCAGGCCATGGTGCCAGCACGGCATCCGCTCGGGTTTCTCAGCGCGGCCATGGGAGGACTGGGTTTCGCCCTGGGTGCGGCTACCGGCATCCGCCTGGCCGATCCTCGACGACCGGTCCTGGCCGTCCTCGGCGACGGATCCGCTGTCTACGGCATCCAAGCCCTGTGGAGCGCGGCGCACTACGGCGTCGGGGTGCTGTTCATCGTGCTGGACAACGCCAGCTACCGAACCATGAACCGCCTGGTGGCCCGCCAGGGCAAAGCGCCATGGCCCGATCTCGGCGGCGTCCACGTCGACGGCCTGGCCCGGGCGTTGGGATGCCCGGCTCTCACCGTGTCCACAAAGGCCGAGCTGTCGGCGCTGCTGGACGAGGTGGTGCCCGGCTTGTCGACGCGCGCCGAGCCGCTGTTGGTGAACGTCGTGCTCGACGAGCCTCCGATAGTGCCGTGACGCCAGCGCGGCTGCCGCCACGTCGGCGGCGGGATGCTCCGACGGGCCCTCGCATGGCGTGCCGGGGCGCTGCGACCTACCCTCGCTGACGTGCACGACGAACCGGTCCACCGCCGCACCATGGTCTTCGAGGCCTACGAGGAGGGCGGTGTCCTCCAGGTGACCGCCGAGCTGCGCGACGAGCGTCCTTGGGTAGCGGTGCGCTCCGGTGCACCAGGCGCGGGCACGGAGACGGGTGCGGACCCCGAGGCCGGTGCGGATGCCGGCGCGGGCACGGAGACGGGTGCGGACCCCGAGGCCGGTGCGGATGCCGGCGCGGGAACGGAGACGGGTGCGGACCCCGAGGCCGGTGCGGATGCCGGCGCGGGAACGGAGACGGGTGCGGACCCCGAGGTGCTGCACCACATGGTGCTGCGGTGCACGCTCGGCACCGACGACATGACCATCAGCGAAGCGGTCGTGGAGATGCACCGGTTCCCCCACGCCGAATGCCCGGCGATCGCCCCGGCGTTCGGTGCCCTGGTCGGGTTGTCCGTGGCGCGGGGCTACACCGCCGAGGTGCAGCGGCGCTTCGGCGGGGTGGCTGGGTGCACCCACGTCGCGCTGCTGGCCCGGATGCTCGGCCCGGCCGTGGTCCAAGCCGTCGCTTCCAGCCGGGCGCGGGCGCAGGCGAGGGGGCTCGCCACCGAGGAGGTGGTGTCGTCGTCGGGGACGCCGTGGATGCGCGACAGCTGCCATGTGTGGGCAGAGGGCGGGATCGGTGAGCAGAAGCTTGCACTCGGCTGGCGACCCGGACCCGGAGCGTTCCCGGCCCGGCCTCTGCACGAGATCCGGCGGGCGGCGGCGGATACCCGCCGCTCGAGCGCGAACGGGCCGACCATGCGCCCGTCACCTGTCGAGATCCTGCCCGGTGCAGCGAAGCGATCTCCAAGCCCCCGACGATGACCGCTCGCCACTCCCCATCGGTCCCTGCACCTCTGGCCCCGGCTTCCGTGTCGTCCTCGACGAGCCCAGCGGTCCCCTGGACAGACCAGATCGGCTTCGAGGACGTGCGAGCTGCTGCCCGGCTGCTGCGCGGGGTGGTGGCCACCACGCCGCTGCAGCGCAACGAGCGCCTGTCGCGTAGCACCGGTGCCGAGGTGTACCTGAAACGCGAGGACCTCCAAGAGGTCCGCTCCTACAAGATCCGAGGTGCTTTCACCTTCGTGGCCAGCCTGACCGCAGACGAGCTTGCCGCCGGGGTCGCGTGTGCCAGCGCCGGGAACCACGCCCAAGGCGTCGCGTTCGCCTGTCGAAGGCTGCAGGTGCGCGGGGCAGTCTTCCTCCCCGAGCGCACGCCGCGCCAGAAGGTGGCGCGCATCGGTGCCGTCGGCGGCGATCTCGTCGAGCTGCACTTTGCCGGAGAGACCTTCGACGAGGCAGCCGCGGCGGCGGCTGCCTACGCCCAGTCGACCGGAGCGGTGATCGTGCCCGCCTTCGATCACCGGCTCACAGTGGCGGGGCAGGGTACCGCCATGATGGAAGCCGTCGAGCAGCTGGGGCACCTACCGGACCTGGCCGTCCTGCCGGTGGGTGGCGGTGGCCTCATCGCCGGGTCGGCGGTGGCCTTGGCCGGTTTGGCTGCCGGGGAGATGCGCAGAGCTGCCCCCGGGGCTGCGAGGGGATCCGAGGTCGCGGGTGGTCCTGCCGGTCCTGCCGGTGCGGGTGGTCCTGCCGGTCCTGCCGGTGCGGGTGGTCCTGCCGGTCCTGCCGGTCCTGCCGGTGCGGGTGGTCCTGTCCGTCCTGCCGGTGCGGGTCAGCTGGACGGCGTCCCTT
>JAKAQW010000189.1 GCA_021819525.1 Actinomycetes bacterium | reverse complement strand
CTCGAACGCGCTCGAGGCGGCCCGGGATGTCGCCGGTGACCCCGTTGTCGCCCGTCACCTGCAGCTCCACCAGCTGCTTCCGCTCGCGCTCAACGCGCTGCTCGCAGCGGCGTGGGGACCCGACCAGCGCATCGCGGTGATGGCCTACGCCGGCGTGGCCCCGCTCGGGGTACGTGCAGCCCGGGACCGAACGGAGCTCGATGAGAGAGACCTGCGCTTCGTTGCCCGCCTCGTCGACGAGCTGGTGACCGGCGCCGGCTACGCGGTCATCATCCCAGTGGGAGCGGCGAGCGCGTAGCCGCTCTGCACCGCCGTTCGGCTTTTCCGGCTCGCTGCCGGACGTGCGGGGCCCGCCCGGCAGCCTCCGGGCGGCCCTTGGGAGAGCATCGGGCGTGCGCGGGCGCAACCCTCGGGCGTCCCAGGCGCAACCGGCGCTCGGAGCGCTGCCTGCGCCTGGTCAAGCAGCCGCGATCCCCGTGCAGTAGCCCCCACCGATGTGGACGTGGTCGACGAGGACGAGAGCCGCGAAGACGAGACGCAGGAAGTTGAGTGCCTTGGACCGACTGTCGAACGCCTCCCCGATACTGCGATGCCACATGTCCCACACCATCTCTGTCCCGCTGCACCGCACAACCGACGCAGTGCATCACGGAGACTATCCCGGCAGAGTTTTCACGCAATGGGTCATTGGACCTATCGCCCTGATCCAGAGATTGGGGAGAAATTCTCTGGAAGCGGGGATTTGTCAGTCGCCGGGCGCGTTCTGCCCATCATCAGCCACGATGGGAGGCAGCGATGGGACACGGAGGACGACCGCAGGCCGAGCCGGTGCTGAGCACCAGGGAACGCCTGACGCTCAAACGCTTGACCAACCGGCGCAGGAGAGCCGAAGCGATGGCGACGCGGGCGCGCATCGTCCTCAGCCCATCGACCGCTTACTCGCGCGGATAGTTCAACGGGCCTCCGTTAGGTGCTGCTCCGGAGCCGCCCGCCGCGGCCAGGGTGCACATCGGGCCTCGGGGAGCTCCGGGGCCGTGACGGGTCGCCTCCCCACGACGCGCGCCCACGAAGCGGGGGCCAGCGCGGCCCTTCAGGGTCCAGTCCAGCGAGGTAGGAGGTGACCGCGAGCGCCGCGCTCGCTCGCTGGGCGGCCGTCGCGGACGGCGCCCACGTCCGGCCGGGGAAGAGCGCGTCGAAGGCGCTGCAGCGCTGCGTGCTTCGCCGGGCGCCCTGGTCCTTGCTGCCGAAGCCCCAGCCGTTGAGAAGCGGCCGAAGCCATGCCAGTAGCTCCTGCTCGGCGAAGAGTGCCGAGCTCGTACGGTCGACGGGAAGCAGGGCGACGTAGAGGTCGCTGAGCTCGAAGGCCTCGACGCCTTTGAGGGTGACGGCGTACCTCGCCTGTCGTTCGCGCAGGGACGAAGTCGCGGAGCCAACGTACAGGGGGTACACCCCTGCGCTCAGCGGGCCGAGCAGGGGCAGGTCACGGTGGGCGAGGAAGTGCAGGTAGATCCCGGGGTCGTCGGGCGGGTCCATGAGATCGAACCGGGTCCTCGGCAGGGCCACGACGAGGTCCTTGAGCCGCTCGCCCATGGCTTTCCCGTCCCACGGCTGGATGCCAGCTCCCATGGCGCCCCCTTCGTTTGGTGTCCCACCCGGCGGGGGTGTCCAACGCGGGCGGCCCGGTTCGCATTCCCGGATTGCTTGGGTTTTTGCCAGTCGCCCCAAGGGGTTGACGGCGTCCGGCGGTGCCGGACGTACAACGGAAGGAGAAACCCGTGGTCATGGCCAGCGAACGCGAGATGCAGCTACGTCACGTTCTCGACCAAGACATCGCGCGCATCCGGGCGGCCCTCGCCGGTTGCCCCCCGCTCGTCGAGGCGGTGCCGGAGTGCACCGCACAGACAGCCACGAAGGTCGCAGGGGCGGTCGCCGCCCTGCGCGATGCCCAGCAGACCGTCCGGGCGATGCAGGCGCTGGAGGATCTCTGCGAGGAGACGCTGCTCCTCTCTACCAGTGCGAAGACAGCGTTCACGATGGTCGACGTCGCGCTGGCGATCCTGCAGGCCGAGATCGACCAGTTGGCGGCCTGAACGCCAGACGAAGGGCCGGTCCTCGAGGACCGGCCCTTCGCCCTGTCGCTCTTCCCTTGCGGCAGAGCGCGCCGACGGTCAGGCGCCATGGAACGACGCCCTGCTGCTGACACCTGCCCCGCCGCCAACGCTGCCGCCGCGCCGGACGGCACGGTGGCCGCCGTCCGAACCGTCGCCGATCGCGTGGCAGCCGGGTTGGCACGCGGGCGACGCCGTGAAGCACCGGACACCTCTGGGCTCGTGGTGCTGGCACGTCTGCGGTGCGACGTTCCCACCAGCGGCGACGCGTGGTAACGGCCATCATGGGTCGACGTTCCGCCGACCTGTGCCCGATCTCGGACGGCGACAGGTGGGCGTGGGGGATTGCGAGAACCAGAGGGGCGCCCACGGTCCCAGCCATGACCACCTCGCCGGTCACCCTCTGGGACGTCTTCCCCGTCTCCAGCCCCCGCCTCTGCACCTTCGCCAGCGTGCGCATCTCCACCGACGCTGGCGACATCCGCACCATCATGACCCAGGCCGCCGGTGTCCTGGCCGGCACACCGCTGGGACAGATCCTCAACGAGGTGCCCAAGCCTGGCACCCACGACCGCGACCCCTCGGTGATGTGGCTGGCAGCAGGCGGCGTCCCCGTCTGCCGAGGTGACCTCGCGGAAGCCTGTTTGCGCCCCAACGTCATCGTTGGCTGGGCCTGGGAAGCTGCCGGCCATCTCCTGGTCCTCGTCACCGCCTCCGCCGACACCCCCGACCTGCCCCCGCTGCCCGGGGACAGGCTGGCCACCGCCCGCAACGGCTACTGCGAGCTCACGTGCGAGGCGCTGGCACTGGGTCGCCCCGACGTCTGGCACTCGATCCGGGCCGACCGGACCACCCGCGACTGGGCCTTCGGCCACAAGATGCTCGGGGTCGCCAAGGCCCACGGCGTGCGTGTCGTCTGGGACGGCGTCGAGAAGGACCTGCAGGACGTGGGCGGCATGATCCTCGCCAGCGTGGACATGGCGGTCTCCGACGCGAAGCTCGAAGACATGCGCGCCGCGTGGTTCAACGGACGATCGGCGATGCTGCAAGCCGGCGAGCGCGACTTCTCCTTCCTGAGCATGCCGCTGGGTTACGGCCCGGTGCTCGTCCCCGGCCCCATACCCGGCACGACGGTCCCGAAGCAGGGTTCGGTCCAGGTCCTGCCCGAACACGCCGGGGCGATCCAGCAGCTCGCCGCGGCGGTCGCCGACGGCCGCACGTGGATCGACGTCGGACGCCTCGGCATGGCCCTCGGGATCTACGGCCTCGGAGGCGCACGTTCGAACCGACGCACCGGCGACGACGTCGACTCGATGAGCTTCATCAACTGGTCAAGGAGGTTGTTCACGCAGGCCAAGGTCGCCCTCTACCGCACCGGTGTCTACGCCACCGTGCGCCGGACCAAGGCTGCACGCGTCATCGGCCACGAGCTCAAGGATGGCGGCGACCACCGTTACGAACGCTTCGAAGTCGCCTGGGGCCTGCCGACTCTGCCCGGGGCGTCCGAAGCGGGGTGGGGCGTGCCCGACGGGCACTGGGAGGCCGTCCTTCGCCGTCTCGAGTTCGGCAGTCATGCCGGCGGTGCAGCCTACCGCCGCCTGCCGCTCTCCGGCGTCCCCAAGTGGGTCGACGGCGCCAGCCGGTTCCACTTCCGACCCGACCGCAGCCGGCTCGTCCTCCAGGCGTACCCGGCGGCAGAGCGGTGGCACCGGGACCGGGCCAGCACGGTCGGAGCGGTGATCCGGGTCGTGGCCGTACGCCGGTTCGGCGAGCAGCTGGCCGCCATGCTCGAGGCGGTTGCTGCTGAGCAGACCGCGTTGCGCCTCGGCGGCCTGCCTGCCGGCATTGTCGAGCTCCGCCTCGAGCGCACAGCGATGGCCGCTCACGGTGCGCAGCTCCTCCTCGAAGCCGACGCCGAGGGCAAGCTGGCCCGTGCTGCCGTGCTCGCCGACGACTACGACGACGCGGAGCACCACCGGACCCAGGCCGCCCACACACGCCGCCGGGCAGCTCGGCTCGCCGAGGAGATCACCGGCCTCGACCGCCACATTGCCGAGACGGCGGTCACGACCACCGGCGAGGCGAACCTCGGCGTTCCCGCCGAGATCGCCGGACGCATGCAAGGGTGGTCTGGCGAAGAGGACGAGCCGTTGGTCGACGCCCTCGACCGGCTCGGGATCCACCAGAGCCTCCGAGGCAGGGTCGACGGCACCAGGATGCACCTGACGGCCGAAGCCCGCATCCCCCTCCTCGACGGCACCGACACGACCCTGCCGATCGCGATCTCGCTCAGACTCACCGGCCGACACGGCGCTTTCACCGCCGACGAGCTCCTCGAGGACTGGCTGCGTGGGCAGAGCGTCGAGGACCTGGCAGCACGGTGGAACCTCACCGCTGCAGGCGCCACCAAGGCCATGATCGGGCAGCTCAAGGCCCAGCACCTTGCGTCGGCGGCGGCATCGGTGCTCGCCACCTGTCCGGTCGTCGAAGTCCGTCGTGCCACGCTCGAGCCGGCACCGGACGACCCCTGGGCGCGCCACATCTACGACACCTATCGACATGCCTTCATCGGCCGCCCACGCGAGTGGGCTGCCGGCGGCCAGACCCGATGCCGCCAGATCCTCCAAGCGCTGGTCGGTGCGGGCGGCCACGCCGCGCTCGCTGACCTCGCCGCCGCCACCGGCTTGAGCATCAAGCAGGTGAAGGGGGTCGCCCAGTCGACCAAGGGCCGACCGCCGCTGGCCCAGACCAGGAACGGGGTGCTCACCCTCATCAGATGCCCCCACTGCGACGGCTGGGCATCGCACTACGTCCACACCCCCGAGACCCGCGACCTGCCGCTGCTGTGCCCCGACTGCCGACGACGGCCGTCCGCCCAGTGGCAGTGGCCGGCCGCGTACCTGCGGCCCTGGGACCAGGTCGTGACCGACCATGGTGCCCGCAGCGTGGCCGTCGACGTCCCCGCATCCGTGACGGCCCTGGTGCCCTTTGAGACCAGGATCATGGACACCGCTGGCGCCGCAGCGGTCCTGCGCGTGACCGAGTCGACCATCAACAGCTGGGTCCAGACCGGGCGTCTGAAGACCGTCCCCGGACCCGGTCGGAGCCGCTGGTACCTGCGCACCGACGTCGAGCGCCTACGTGCGAACCGGACCCGGATATCCAACATGGGGCGCACGAAGCCGCTCGCCGGGCTCCTCAGCCCCGCCGCCGCCGCCGAACGGCTCGGGTGCTCGGCGACCACTGTCCGCCGGCTCTGCGAGCGAGGCCTGCTCGAGTGGGTCCCCGTCAAGCATGGGCGCTTGACCATCCGGGCGATAGCCCCCGGGGCGCTCGAGCGCTATCGCCAGCAGACCAGCCGGTCGGCGTAGCGGAAGGAGTCGTAGCCGACGCCCTCCGCTCCCATGGCTTCCGACTCGCGAGCTTCTCTGCGACGCCGGGCATGACGAAGCCGTACTTCGCCTCAAGGATCTGGTTCACGGTCGCAGACCGGGCTTGGTGCTCGCCACGGCCCCTCGGGATCATGGGCGACCTCCTCGGCCAGTGCTTCCAGTTCCTCCAACGCCTGCCGGCTGAGGCGAGGCTTCACCTCGTACTCGACGACGGCCCTCGCCCGGGCCAACGGTCTCTTCCCGCCCGGCTTCGACCCTACCGAGGGTTTCGACGCACCGCTGCCCGACCCCGCGACAGCCCGCACTCGCCGTCCCCAGAACCAGCCGAGCCTGCTCAGCCTGCAGGGGTGCACCCGGATCGCCGCCCACCTGCACCCGGTCCACCAGCTCGCCTTCTGGCTCCAGCGCATTATGGGCCTTCGGATCTCCGAAGCCTTCGGCCTCCTCGTCGGAGATCTCGTCGACCTCGGCGACACCGGCATGCTGACGGTCCAAGGACAGGGCGGGCGGCACTTCCGAGTCCGCGACGGCACCGGCGCCATCGTCTGTCTCGCAAGAAAGCCCACCGCCAAGACCGCGGCGGGATCCCGGGTGCTCGTCGTCCCGGCCAAGATGGTGGAGCTGCTACGCGTCGGCATCGAGGCGTTCCACACTGACCCCGACACCGGCGCGATCGACCCGGCAGCCCGGCTCGTCCCCAGCATCCTCCAGGCGAACACCGGCGGCCAGATCGGCTACCAGACCGCCCTCGCCGACGCCGCCCGGGACGAGACCCTCGGTAGTTGTGACCTCGGCTTTCGGGTCTCCTCCCACCTGTTGCGCAAGAGCTGCGCCACCGACCTCGCCTGGTCCTCTGGGATCGAGGAGACCATTCGCCGGCGCTTCATGGGACACCGTGCCGGCGACGACGTCTTCGGGCGGATCTACACCCTGGACCACCCCGACGTCGCCCCCCTCCAAAAGGTCGCCGCCCTCTTGGACGACCACATCGCCGCCCAGATCGCCACCCTCCTCACGCCCACCACCCGCACCGTCCACTGGGGGCGAACCAACCCGCTCTCCTACCGGTCCGACCACGTCGCCGCCGTGCTCGGCGCCGCCGGATGGCTCGTCGACCCCGGCGACCCCGACGGCCTGCCCTGTGAGGCCGGGCGGGTCGCCAGTGAGCTCGGCATCGTCGCTACCACCGCCCGAAGGTGGATGCGCGACGGCACCATCCCAAGCGTCGTCGCCCCCGACGGTGACGGCGTGCCCCGGCGCTACAGCCGGCTCTGCGAAGTCTGGGCCCAACGCGACCGCCTCGCCGGAGTCACTCGCCTCGCCGACCTCGCCGAGCAGCTCGGCGTCCGCTACGACGAGATCTACCGCTCCATGCGCCACCTCGGGCTCACC
>JAKAQW010000188.1 GCA_021819525.1 Actinomycetes bacterium | reverse complement strand
GGCGCAGGTGTCAGCCGCCGGCCCGGCGGACGTGGATCGTGCCGTCAAAGCGGCTCGGCGAGCACAGAGCGAGACCTGGGGCCCCTCGAGCGGTGCCGAACGGGCCAAGTACCTGTTCCGTGTCGCGCGGATCCTCCAGGAACGCTCCCGCGAGCTGGCAGTGCTCGAGAGCCTCGACAACGGGAAGCCCATCCGGGAGTCGCGTGACGTCGACATCCCCTTGTCGGCGGCGTACTTCTTCTACTACGCAGGATGGGCGGACAAGCTCGACTACGCCGGGTTCGGCCCCTCTCCACAGCCCGTCGGCGTCGCCGGCCAGATCATCCCCTGGAACTTCCCGCTGCTCATGGCAGCCTGGAAGCTGGCCCCTGCACTGGCGACCGGGAACACCTGCGTGCTGAAGCCGGCCGAGACGACTCCGCTCAGCGCGCTCGTGCTGGCGGAGATCTGCCAACAGGCCGAGATCCCACCTGGCGTCGTGAACGTGCTCACCGGTGCCGGTGAGACCGGTGCTGCGCTCGTCGCCCACCCCGGGATCACGAAGCTGGCCTTCACGGGATCCACCGAGGTGGGCAAAGCGATCCAAAGAGCACTGGCTGGCACCGGCACCCGGCTGACCCTCGAGCTCGGAGGCAAGGGCGCGAACATCGTCTTCGAGGACGCTCCGCTCGACGAGGCGATCGAGGGGATCGTCAATGGCATCTACTTCAACCAGGGCCACGTATGCTGCGCCGGATCGCGCCTGCTCGTGCAGGAGCCGATCGCCGAGGCGGTGGTGGAGACGTTGCAGTCCCGCCTCGCGACCCTGCGCCTCGGCGACCCCCTCGACAAGAACACCGACGTCGGGGCCATCAACTCCCCCGCGCAGCTGGAGAAGATCACCGAGCTCGCGGCGACCGGCGAGTCCGAGGGGGCGCAGCGATGGTCTTCGAGCTGCGCCCTGCCCGAGCGGGGGTACTGGTTCCCTCCCACCATCTTCACCGGCGTCTCGCAGTCGCACCGGATCGCCCGCGAGGAGATCTTCGGCCCCGTGCTGTCGGTCCTCACGTTCCGGACACCCGAAGAGGCTGTCGCCAAGGCGAACAACACGCGTTACGGTCTTTCGGCCGGCGTGTGGACGGAGAAGGGAAGCCGTATCCTGTGGATGGCCGACCGGCTACGAGCCGGCGTGGTGTGGGCGAACACGTTCAACCGGTTCGACCCCACCAGCCCCTTCGGAGGGATGCGCGAGTCCGGCTTCGGACGCGAAGGCGGACGTCACGGCCTGGAAGGCTACCTCGATGTCCGCTGAGCGGATCGGTGTGCGCAAGACCTACAAGCTGGCCATCGGCGGCGCCTTCCCCCGATCGGAGTCGGGGCGCACCTACGTCGTCACCGATACCTCTGGTCAATTCCTCGCCAACGTGGCCTGCGCGTCGCGCAAAGACGTCCGCGACGCCGTGGTCGCCGCTCGCCGGGCCCAACCAGGGTGGGCGGCGGCGACGCCCTACAACCGAGGCCAAGTCCTCTATCGGGCAGCCGAGATGGTGGAAGGTCGCCGTGACCAGTTCGTCGACCTCGTGAGTCTCGGTGAGACGACGACCGCCGAGGCGGCAGGCAGGGTCGTGGACCTGACGGTGGACCGGCTCGTGTGGTACGCAGGGTGGGCCGACAAGGTGGCGCAGGTCGCCGGGGCCGTGAACCCGGTTGCCGGCCCCTACTTCACGTTCAGCGTGCCCCAGCCCAGCGGCGTGGTGGGTGTCGTCGCCCCCCAGGAGTCGTCGCTGCTCGGCTTCGTAAGCGTCGTCGCCGCCGTCGTGGTGACCGGGAACACGGCTGTCGTCCTGGCGTCGGAGGCCCACCCGCTCCCCGCGGTCACCTTGGCAGAGACGCTTGCCACCTCGGACGTGCCCGGTGGCGTGGTGAACGTGCTGACGGGCCGGCTGACCGACACGCTCCCCACCCTCGCCGCCCATCGTGACGTCGACGGACTGGACCTCTGCGGCGCGCCACCGGACCTGGCGACGAGCGCCGAGCATGCAGCAGCCGACCACGTCACCCGTGTGCTGCGCCCATCGGCCGGCGACCCGGGCTGGAGCGAGGTGCCCACGCCCAAGCGCATGCTGTCGTTCGTCGAGACCAAGACCGTCTGGCATCCGATGGGCATCTGACTGCTCGGGCACGCTTCTCGGCGTCCGGTTGGGCGCCGTCGAACACACAATTGACCAGCAACTGGCCAGCATGCCATTGTTTCTACGTTGCCTTGCGGTGAGCGTTCGGGCAAGAGAGTAGACATTGTGTCAACTCTTGCCTAGGACTGCGGACATGTTCTCCCTTGCGACCTCAGAGCCGTGATCGGACACTCAGTCAGAGTGATCGGACACTCGGTCAGAGGCAGTTGGGCCGCTCCGGCGAACTGCTCGCGTGAGATCGCTCGGGCTCCCTCATGGAGTGGTCAGCCCGCTAGCGGGCAGCGCGCCAGCAGTCCCGAGACGTGCCCTCAGCCGACGACCGATGGACCCAAGGAGGGCGACAACAGCACGATCGCGAGAATTGTCGCACTATGACACGGAGGGAACAATGGAGAGAACACCCAACGCGCTCGCGCGGGCAGCCTACCGGTGCAGCAGCGCGATTCGAGGATGGCGACACAGCGCTTGCGTCCGTCGCCTAGCTGGAGCAAGCCTTCTGGTCCCGTTGCTTGCAGCCACCTCATTCGGGATCGGTGGTGTCGTGGCAACATCCACCAAGCCAGTGACGACCGCCAACAGCCCAAGCAAGTGCTCGGGTGCTGGCAACAAGCCGACCAGCTCACCGGCTTCCACCTCGACGATCCCTTACTTCTGCCATGTGTTCGTCTTCATGTTCGAGAACCACAGCTACCAGGACATCGCCTACGAGCACGATTTGCCGTTCATCAGCTACCTAGAGCGACACTACGACGTCGCCACTCACGAGTACGGCGTTGTCAACCCCACCGAGGGGAACAGGATCGCGATCTTGAGCGGCCATGGCTCGCACGTGTTCCACGACAACATCAGCACCGGCGAGCTCACGTACCCGAACCTGGTCGACCAGCTGACAAGGCACGGGCTGAGCTGGGACGGCTACTACCAGCGGCAGGTGCCCTCGACAGAGGCGCACCCGACGTACGGCTTCCAATCGGGCAGCACGACCTTCCAGGACTTCAAGGACATCGAGGACAGCCCGAGCCGTCTGAGCCACCTCGAGCCCCTTCGAGACTTGGCGACCGCGCTGAAGGACAACACCGTGCCGCGGTTCTCATGGGTGCACGCGACCTTCAGTGGCGACACCTCGACTGGCAACATGAACGGAGGCTTCCGTCTCCAGGGTGCCGGCACCGGAGCGACCCGCAAGGACCACGAGATCGAGCGTGGCGGCGACGCCTTCCTGCACAAGTGGGTGACGGCGATCATGAGCTCGGCAGCCTGGCGTTCAGGCCCCTCAGCGATCTTCTTCACCTTCGACGAGACGAACTTCGACGGCAGCGCGCCGCAAAATGGTCTCTTCCTTTCGAGCAGTGGGACGACAGGGAGTGCCACCGTCCCGGCGGGGTTCATGCCCGAGTACAGCTCGAGCGAGGTTCCCGGTGCGACCTTCCCGTTCCCCGGAGGCGTCTTCGGTGGCGGTCGGATACCGACCATCGTCATCACGAACCCGCCCCGCCACGTCGTCTCGTCGACGCCGTACAACGAGTACTCCATCCTGAAGACGATCGAGGCGGGCTGGCATCTCTCCTATCTGGGCCATGCCGGCCAGAGCGGAGTCCACACCATGAGCGCGTTCTTCGGTGGAAAGTCCGCACCTCCCGCGCCGCCGGTGCCCTCCTCCAGGAACCTACCGGCATCGTCCTCGACGTTCAAAGCGACGGCAACGACGAGCAAGATCCGCTCGTGGGACGGCGGTTCCTCCTCCGCGAAAGGTATCCTCGCCCCGAACCGTGATCCTTATCTCACCGAGGCGACCGACAACCAGGCAGCTGCCGTCCTGACGGTGACGCCGGCATCGGGGACTTTGGCCTATCCACACCGCATCCGGTTGGAGCTCCCGTCTGCTTCGGCCGTGACCTTCGCAGCGGGATCGAACCCCGTCGCAGCGACCAGCCGGGACCCGAACCCGGGCTTCCACGCCTTCACGCCACGGTACGGTCCGACGACGGTGACGCCACACGAGGTCATCGTGCCTACCGGGCCTCTGTCTGGGCCGGTTCCGGGGAGCGCGATCATCAGCCGCCTGCTCGTGAACGTCCCTGCGGGCACGCCGGTCGGACCGGTGAAGGTCACCGTGGTGTCCGGGGGTGTCGACCTGGGCCAAGCCGTCATCGGCACGGTGGGGAAGCCAGAGCCGACGGCTCTCAACCCGCGGCTGCTCGCGCCTGTGGTCAACAAGGGCAGTGTGACCATCCGGTTCGTGCCACCCAAGGGCGCCAGGCCTGGATCGAGCTACCGGGTGCAGATCGAGGGCGTCCACCCGACGACCACCTCTGTGACCTGCACGCAATGCCAGGACGGCAACGAGTACTTCAGCGGGTACACACGCGGCAACGTCGTCACCGTGACGAACAGCGAAGCGCAGCTCACGTCGCTCGCCGGGAAGGAGTACTGGGTCCGCGTCGCCGACATGAGCGCACCGCATCACGGTCCCGACAAGACGCAGTGGTCTTCGACGACCACCTTCAGCGTTCTGCGCTGACCTGCAGGGCGTATGCCCGCCGCGAGCGCACATTGCCGCACCCTGCTCACCGGGGTACCATCGTGCGATCAGTTCGGCTCTGAGAGGGTACCTGCCCATGGACGAATTGGCCGTCATCGACCTGGCGCCGTACTACGCCGGCGGCGCCAGGAGCAGGCGACTTGTCGCGGCTGCCATCGACCACGCCTGTCGCGACCTCGGGTTCTTCGCCGTGGTCGGCCATCGGGTTCCACATGGCCTCGTCGCCGAGACTCGGGAAGCGGTGAGAGGCTTCTTCGACCTCCCCCTCGAGGCCAAGCTCGCGATGCGCACCGCGAACCGGACCAGCGGCCGTGGCTACGTGCCCATCGAGGGTGAGCGGCTCAGCTACACGACGAACTTCACCGCTCGGCCAGACTCGAAGGAGTCCTTCTCGATCGGACCGTTCGACGTCGAACGAGATGCGTACCATCTCTTCGAGCCGTCGGGCATCGCTTTTTCCCCCAATGTCTGGCCCGATGAACCCGCGACATTCTCGCCTGCCCTGCAGCGCTACTATCGCGCCCTCGGCCAGCTTGCCGCCGACCTGTTGGACCTGACCGCCATCGCCTTCGACCTGCCCGACGGGTGGTTCGCCCCCAAGAACGACAGACCAACCTCGGCGCTGCGGGTCTTGCACTACCCGCCCGGAGCCACCGTAGGCGAGGGGCAGTACCTGGCGTCGCCCCATACGGACTACGGGACCTGGACCATCCTGCACAAGGGGCCGGGGCTCACGGGCCTCGAAGCTCAGGCGCTCGACGGCTCGTGGGTGCCCGTGCGAGCTCCCGACGGTGGTTTCATCGTCAACGTCGGGGACCTGCTCATGCGTTGGACTGGCGGGCACTGGCTGTCCACCTTGCACCGGGTCGTGCCTGTGGGCTCCTCCGACGCTGGCGGTGAACTATCGCTCGCGTTCTTCCATCAGCCCAACTGGGACGTAGTCGTGTATCCGTGGACGACCGAGGTGGTGCAGCGCCCACAGCTGCTCGAGCGCTACGCCGACGGCGCGGTCGAGAGGCACTACCACGGCGTCACCGTCGGCGAAGTCGTCTTCGGGAAGTACAAGGCGACCGTCTCGGAAGATGCGTTGGCCCCTGTGGCGCAGAACGAAGACCGTCCCCTCACTGCCAGCCAGCCGAGGAAGAGCTGACGTCGACTGACGGGCCTTCGCCGGTTCTTCGGGAGGACGACGTTCACCGCGCGCCCTCTTGGAGGAAGTCGATGACTAGGCGCGCGAAGCGATCGGCATGCTCGATCTGGATCCAGTGGCCGCAGCGTCCGAAGACGTGGAGCTGCGCGTCGGGGATGGCGTCGAAGAGCGCAAGGCTTGCCTGAAGCGGTATGACGGCGTCTTCACGCCCGTGGACGACCAAAGTGGGCTGGGCCAGGCGTCTCAGCTCCTCGAGCGGGACCTGCAGCGCTTCGATCCAACGCCGCCTCGGCGCGGGGAACATCGCCGAGTACGCCTCTTGGACCCCGGGACGCACAGAGGCCTCGAAGCGCAGCTTCGCGAGACCGTCGCTCACGAGGCTGCGGTCGTAGGCGAATATGTCGAGCAGGGCTCGCATGGCCGCGAGAGAGGGCTCGTAGCCCCATACAGCATCGAGGCCCTCGGTCAAGGTGAACTCGGCACCGGCACTTCCCATGAGCACGAGCCTGCGCACCCGCGCAGGGTTGGCGATCGTGTAAGCAAGAGCGAGCGCACCGCCAAAGCTGTTGCCAACGATCGAGAACTGCTCGAGTCCAGCAGCGTCGACCACCGCCTCGAGGTGCTGGCGCCATGTCGCGACGTCGTATGTGGTTCCCGCTGGCCGCTCGGTGTACCCGAACCCGACGATGTCAGGCGCCATGACACGAAAATGCTGCTCGAGCTTGGGGATCGTCACGCGCCAGTTGGCCCAGGCGGACACGCCAGGCCCCGATCCGTGCAGCAGCAGCACCGGGGCACCCGCGCCCCGGACGTGGACGTTCGTGCGGATCCCTCCGGCGTCGAGCCACGTGCCGATCTCGGGATTGCCAGGCGCGCCATCCTCCGCTCGCCGTGATCGCTCTCGCTCCAGGGTCACCGCGACCTCGTCATGACCTCGTCATGAGCCCGCGCCCGGTGCGTCACCTCGTCCGCCTGAGCCACTGCACCGCGGACCCCACCAGGCGGCCGAGGCTGTCGGTATCTGCCAGGACCCGCTTGA
>JAKAQW010000187.1 GCA_021819525.1 Actinomycetes bacterium | reverse complement strand
TCTCGTCGTTGCCGACAGTCGACGTCATCTGCACATCCTGGCACCTGGCACCTGGCACCTGGCACCTGGCACCTGGCACCTGGCACCTGGCACCTGGCACCTGTCGGTTGGAGCGCTGTGCGATGATCGGCCGGCGACACCACCGGCGAGTGATGGTCCGGGTGTCTGGTTCGAAGGAGGCGTCTCGGTGCCAGTGGAGCTGCCAGGTGCGAGGTTCGGTGACGTGGCGCCGCCGGGTCCTGGCTATGGGATCACCATTCGTGTGGTGACGGTGCCGTCGGTGACGGCAACCGGGGTGCTGGCCGCCGCGGTGGCCGAGAGTGGCGCAGTGCTCACCGCCCTCGACGTGGTGGAGGCGGTGTCGGGCACGATGACCGTCGACGTCAGCTGTGACACGCTCGACGCTGAGCACATGCGCCGGGTGGTGGCGCACATCGGCCGGCTTCCTGGCGTGGAGGTCCGTAGCGTCAGCGACCGGACCTTCCTCTCGCATCTGGGCGGCAAGCTGTCGGTGGAGGCCAAGGCCCCGATCCGCCATCGCGACGACCTGGCCCGGGTGTACACCCCGGGGGTGGCTCGGGTGGCAGAAGCCCTTGCCGCCAACCCGGACGACGGGTACAACCTGACGATCAAGCGCAACACGGTGGCGGTGGTGACCGACGGCTCGGCCGTGCTGGGGCTCGGGAACCTGGGACCGGTGGCAGCCTTGCCGGTGATGGAGGGCAAGGCGGTGCTGTTCAAGCAGTTCGCCGGCATCGACGCCTGGCCTGTGTGTCTCGACACCCAGGACGTCGACGAGATCGTGCGGACGGTGCAGATCATCGCCCCGGTGTACGGCGGGATCAACTTGGAGGACATCTCGGCGCCGAGGTGCTTCGAGATCGAACGCCGCCTGCGGAGCCTGCTCGACATCCCGGTGTTCCACGACGACCAGCACGGCACCGCCATCGTGGTCCTCGCCGCCCTGACGAACGCCTTGCGGGTAGTGGGCAAGTCCCTGGCCGAAGCCCGGATCGTCGTGTCGGGCGTGGGTGCTGCCGGCACGGCCATCATCCGCCTGCTCATCGCCGAAGGGGCCGGTGACATCGTCGCCGCCGACGTGGACGGCGTGGTGGTCCGGGGACGAGGGGAAAAGTCCGAGGACTGGCAGTGGGTGGCGGAGCACACCAACGTCGAGCAGCGTACCGGCACCCTGCCCGAGCTGCTGGTGGGGGCGGACGTGCTCGTAGGGGTGAGCGCCGGGGACGTGCTCGGCGAGGCGGACGTGGCGGCGATGGCGGAGGGATCGGTGGTGTTCGCGCTGGCCAACCCCCGACCCGAGGTGGACCTGCAGGTGGCTCGCCGCCATGCCACGGTGGTGGCCTCGGGGCGTAGCGACGACATCAACCAGATCAACAACGTCCTGGTGTTCCCGGGCTTCTTCCGGGGGCTCCTCGATGTCCGCTGCCATCGGGTGACCACTGCCATGGAGGTCGCGGCAGCCCGGGCACTGGCCGGGCTCGTGACCGCTGAACAGCTGAACCCGGGCTACATCATCCCCAGCGTGTTCGACTCGCAGGTGGTGCCGGCAGTGGCCCAGGCGGTGGCCGCCGCGGCAAGTTGACCGGGGCCGTGCCTGTGTGGGTGTCTCGTCCGTGAACCCGCTTCGTCTTCCTGGGCAGGTGGTCGGCGCTCTGGCCGCAGCCACTGCCGGGCGCCAGCACCGGCGCTGGTGGATCGGTGCCGACCGGGCCCACATCGAGGTTCGCGGCGTCCATCGACCTGGCAGCGAGGCGGTGGCCCGGGCGGTGGAGCAGGCGTTGCGCCGGCTCCAGGGGGTGCAGTGGGCTGAGGTGAACGCCGTCACGGCTCGAGTGGTGGTGGCCTTCGACGGCGACCCTCCCGACGTCGACGACCTGGTCGAGGCCATCGAGGGGGCAGAGGAGGCGCACGGCGTCGGCGAGGAGCGGTTCCCTCATACCCGCCCCGAGCATCCGGCTGACGCCGAGCCGATCCGGCGCAACGCTATTGCCCTGGCGGCCGACGCCGTCGGGTTCGGCGGGAGCATCTTCGGTCAGCTGCTGCGCTTCGCCCCGCTCCCTGGTGAGCTGGCCACGTTGCTGGCGGTGGTGGACAACGAGCCGAGAGCCCGTCGGTTCTTGGAGCACCACGTCGGACCACAGGCGACCGATCTCGGCCTGGCGCTCGGCAGCGCGATGGCGCAGGCGCTCGGACAGGGGCCCCTCGGCCTCGTGGTCGACATGGCGCACCGGGCCGGCACCCTCGGGGAGCTGTCAGCACGACGCCGAGCCTGGGAGCGGTTGGAGCCGGCGCTGTCCGGCAAGGGCACGAACGCCATGTTCGGTCCGCTCGAGGTGGAGCCGCGACCGGTGCCGCGACCGTCGGATCCTGGCACCCGGGTGGCGGATCTGTCAGCCATCGGGTCGACCGCCGCCTTCGCCGCTGTGCTTGCTGCCACGGCGAGCCCTCGCAGGGCGGCCAGCGCGTTCACCGCCGGCACCCCGAAGGCAGCCCGTCTCGGACGCGAGGCGTTCGGGGCGCAGTTGGGCCGGCACCTGGCCGCGCGGGACCTGCTCGTGCTCGACCGCACGGCGCTGCGCCGCCTCGACACCGTCGACACCGTCGTCCTCGATGCCGCGGCGCTGCGCACCGGCGCGTTGGAGGTGACCGAGGTGGTGGAGCTCGGCGCTGGTGGCTCGCAGGCCGCGACTCGGGCAGCCGGGCTGTTCACGGCGGGCGTGCTTCGCCAGGTTCGGCGCCGGGGACGTTGGGCACTGGGCACGCTCGGCGAGCTGGCTGCCCTCGAGATCGAGACGCCGCGCGGGACCCTCACTCGCGCGCGGGCAATGCGACGGCGCCATGCCCACGTGCTCGGTCTGGCCCGGGCCGGGGTGCTGGTGGGCCTGGTCGGCGTCGAAGCACAGCTCGACCCGTTCGCCGCTGTGCTCGCCGCCCAGGCGCAGCGAGCCGGTTTGGACGTGGTGCTCGCCGGTAGCGATGACCATGTGGCTCGTGCGTTGGGCGTCGACAGGGCGGTGCCCGGTGGCCGGCGACTGCGGTCGTCGGTGCAGACGCTCCAGGCCGATGGGCACACCGTGCTGCTGGTGGCGGGGCCCGGGCACCCTGGTGCCCTCGCTGCCGCAGACTGCTCGGTGGGAGTGTCAGGAGCACCACAGGCGCACGGGGCCGGTGCGCTGCAGCGCGGGGCGCCTACGGCCCGGCACACGTCGGGGTCGCGATCCGACGAGGTGTGCGGGCCGGATCCGGGGGAGGGGGAAGGTGCCCCCCACGGCGAGCGGGTGCACCCGCCGTGGGGGGCACACATCTTCACCGGACCCGGGCTCGGCGGGGCCATCGTGGTGGTCCAGGCGGTTCCGACCGCTCGGCGCATCAGCCGGCGATCAGCCGCACTGTCGGTAGCGGGCTCCGCCGGCGGTCTGGCGTGGGCCCTGGTGGGTCTGCCATCCACTGCGTGCCGGCGCGCCGGGGTCCCGGTCAACATCGCCGCCTTGGCCGCCGAGGTCGATGGTGCCATGGCCGGGATCGCCGCCGGGCGCCGTCTGGTCCCCCAGCCTGCGCAGGCACCACCGTGGCATGCCCTTCCTGGTCACGCGGTGCTGAGCGCGCTCGGTGCCACCGAGGCCGGCCTCGACCCCGCCGAAGCCCAGCGCCGCCGCCCAGCCCCCGAGGAGCACCGGTCGACGATCGGCACCATCTGCCACGCGGTGCTCGACGAGCTGCACAATCCGCTCACCCCCCTGCTCGCCGCTGGAGCCGGCCTGGCGGCGATGACCGGATCGATCACCGATGCAGTCCTTGTGGCCGGCGTCACCGGGGCGAACACCGTCATCGGCGTCGGCCAGCGCCTTCGGACCGAAGTCCAGCTGGAGCGGCTGTTGCGGGCCAGTGTGATGGCGGTCACCGTCCGGCGCGCCGGCCAGTCGACCACCGTGGCCCGTGACGAGGTGGTGCGCGGCGACGTGGTCGAGCTCGCGGCGGGTGACGTCGTGCCAGCCGACTGCCGGATCCTCGGAGCCGAAGGTTGCGAGGTCGACGAGTCCATCCTGACCGGGGAGCCCCTCCCGGTGCCCAAGGACGCTGTCGCCACACCGGGTGCCGCGCTCGGCGATCGGTCGGCCATGCTCTACGAGGGGACCACCGTGGTGAACGGCACGGTCCTCGCCGTGGTGGTGGCGGTCGGAGCAGACACCGAGGTGGGACGGCTGCTGGCTGATGCCCCCGAGCCGCCCAGGAGCGGGGTGCAGCGCCGCCTGCGAGCCATCACCGCCGCTACCTTGCCCGTGACGCTGGCCAGCGGCGCGGCGGTCACCGGTCTCGGTCTGCTGCGGGGCCGGCCGCTTCCGCAGGCGCTCAATTCCGGGGTCAGCCTGATGGTGGCGGCTGTCCCCGAGGGGTTGCCGCTGCTGGCCACCATGGCCGAGCTGGCAGCGGCGCGCCGCCTGGCGGGGCGTGGCGCTCTGGTTCGCGACCCGTCGACGATCGAGGCCCTCGGCCGCGTGGATCTGCTGTGCTTCGACAAGACCGGGACGCTCACCAACGGGAGGATCGCTGTGTCGCGCGTGTCCGACGGCGTGGTCGACCAGCCCTTGGGCGAGCTGTCGGGTCCGCGCCGGGCGGTGCTGGCCGCGGCGCTGCGAGCCAGCCCGGTGCCGGACACCGAGGTCCTGCCACGGGCCACCGACCAAGCAGTGATCGACGGTGCGGCTCAGGCGCAGGTCACCGTGGCCGACGGGCTCGACCCGTCGGGAGACCGGCTCGCTGCTCGCGCCGACAGGCTCGCTGCTGCCGCCGACAGGGTGGGTGCCGATATGCCAGGAGGCGGCTCGGGTGCTCGTGTGGACGAGCCGGGTGCCGTGGCGCTTCGCCACCACGACGGAGGGGCGATCGCTCGAGGGGGCGCCCCTCGAAGGGGCCGTGGACCGGCTCAGCCACCGACACCGGCGTGGCAGCCGGTCTCGGAGCTCGCCTTCGAGCCGACGCGGGGGTTCCACGCCGCTTTGGGGGTAGGCCCCGCAGGACCGCGCATGTCGGTGAAGGGCGCTCCCGAGGTGGTTCTGCCCCGCTGCGCCAGTTGGCTGTCGCCCGACGGTCCAGTTGCACTGGACCGTCGGGCTCGGCGACAGCTCGACGCCGAGGTCGAGCGCCTCGCCAGCCAGGGTCTTCGGGTGCTGGCGGTGGCAGAGCGGCCCTCGACGGCCCGCTCCGAGCTCCCCGACGACCGGGTGGCGGGGCTGGCGCTGCTGGGCTTCCTGGGGCTGGCCGACACCGTTCGGCCCACCGCCGCGGCCGCGGTGGCGAGCCTGCGCCGGGCCGGGGTCGAGGTGGCCATGATCACCGGTGACCACCCGAGCACTGCCGTGGCCATCGGTGTCGAGCTGGGGATCGTGAACGGCAAGGGCCTGGCGGTGGGCGCCGAGCTCGACCGGCTCGATGACGACGAGCTCGCGGCCATGGTGGGCCAGGTCTCGGTTTTCGCCCGGGTCACGCCGGCTCACAAGGCCCGTATCGTCCGAGCCTTGCAGAGCAGCGGCCGGGTGGTGGCTATGACCGGCGACGGGGCGAACGACGCACCGGCGATCCGCCTGGCCCACACTGGCATCGCGCTCGGCGACCGGTGTGCCTCAGCGGCCCGCCAGGCAGCCGACTTGGTCGTCACCGACAACCGGATCGAGACCATCATCGACGCCATCGTCGAGGGCCGGGCCATGTGGGTCTCGGTACGTGACGCTCTGGCCATCTTGCTCGGCGGGAACCTGGGGGAGATCGCCTTCACCGTGGGGGCGACCGCCGTCACCGGTCGATCACCGCTCGGAGCACGCCAGCTGTTGCTGGTGAACCTGCTCACCGACTTGCTCCCGGCGTTGACCGTGGCATTGCGACCGCCACGGCTGGTGGCTCCAGGCACGCTGCTCGACGAAGGACCCGACCGCTCGCTCGGTGCCGCGCTCGGTCGCCAAGTGGCCATACGCGCCGTTGCCACCTCGGTGGGTGCCGGTGGAGCCTGGGCCATGGCTCGACCCACTGGCAGTGCCCGGCGGGCCAGCACGGTGGCGCTCGTCGCGCTGGTCGGCACCCAGCTCGGACAGACAGCAGTGGCGGGAAGGGGCAGCCCACTGGTGCTGGGCTCCGCGATGGTGTCCCAGGCAGCGCTCGCCGTGGTGGTGCAGACCCCGGGGCTCAGCCAATTCTTCGGATGCACCCCGCTCGGCCCGGTCGGCTGGGCGATGGCCACCAGCTCGGCGGCGACGGCCACCGCCGGCTCGGTGGTGGTGCCCTGGGCGGCGAAGCGCATAGCGGAGCATCGCCGCCGCTGAGGCGCGGCTTGCTTCTCCGGAGCCTGCGAGCTTCTGCCCGAAGCCCGAGGTCTCGCGCCGCGACCCCGCTCCACGCCGCGCGCCGCGCGCCCACCACGAGCGCGCTCCACGCCGCACGCCGAGCGCCCGCCGGGTCCGGAGGTGGGAGAGTGCATCGACGGCGTGCTCGGCGGGCCAGTTGGCGATCTGGCCTATCGCCTGTTCCGGCCGCCGACGTGGGGACCGGATCCGATCGTCGTGTACTTCCACGGCGGGGGCTGGGTGCTCGGCGGCGTAGACTCCGACGATCCGCTGTGTACGGGGCGTGCGTCAGCACCGCCGGTGCGCACGCGGTGGGATCGGTGGCGTGCGCCGACCTAGCCGGTATGTGGGTGGTGGGATCGGTGGCGTGCAGCAGATCCGAGCGTTGGGTGAGATCGGCGTGCGCCAGATCCGTGCGTTGGCGCTCGGCGGGACCGGTCGAAAAGGTCATGGTCACCAGCGCGCCGGCTCGATGGAACCAGCCACCTCGCCCAAGGTGACCACCGATCCCGCCGGTCCGGGGGCACTCGCCCGGATGACCACCTCGTCGCCATCGTCG
>JAKAQW010000186.1 GCA_021819525.1 Actinomycetes bacterium | reverse complement strand
GTCGTCGTCTTACCTGCCCCGTTCGGGCCGAGCAGGCCGAGCACCTCGCCCGCCGAGACACCGAGGTCCACTCCGTCCACCGCAGTGAAGGCCCCGGCACCTCTCCCGTAGCGCTTGGTGAGCGAGGCCACCTCGATCGCACGGGCCTCGCCCGTAAGACCTGCCCTCGGAGCGATCGACACCTCAACGCTCCTTCCTGCCGCGACGAGCCATCGTAACGTATGTCATACGCGTAGTATATACGTACCTCGTACGTCATGGCAAGCCCGGCTCCCACGTAACAGGTACGCTCTTGTCCGTGGGCGCCACGACGAGACCGGCCGGTCGGACCCGGGCTCGTGCCGGGCTCACCCGGCAGCGCATCGTCGCCGCCGCCCTCGACGAGATCGACGCCCACGGGCTCCACTCGCTCACCATGCAAGGCCTCGCCCGCAGTCTTGGGGCCGGGACGATGTCGCTCTACAACCACGTGAGGAGCAAAGGCGACCTCCTCGGCGCAGTGAGCGAGCACCTTTGGGCCGAGATCGCCGCCCTCGCACCCCCCAGCGACGACCCAGCCCGATGGCTAGAGAGCCTGGCCAAAGCCATCCGCGACACCGGCCGGCGCCATCCCAACGCGCTCAGCATCCTCGCTGTCAGCGGGGTGCTCCCCCCGCCGCTGCTCGAGGTGATCGCCGAGCAGTTCGACCGCTCCGGCGGCTCCGAGCCCGACCCGAGGCTCGTCAACGGCATCACCACCGTCGCCGCCTTTGCCATCGGCTGGGCCGTCACCGAAGCCGCAGGCCTCACCCCGCGCGCCACAGTTGCCCACGAGACCGAGCGTCAACGCATCCGGCGCATCACCCGGGCACTGCCCCCCGAGACCCCCGACCGACTTGTCGACGCCGCCATCACCGTGTGCGCAGCCGAGCCCGAGCCGATGTTCAGCGCCAGCGTGGCCGCCATCATCAAGGGCTGCGGCTACGAGCCCGCCTCATCTCGTCCGGGCTCCAAGATCAGTCGAGCCAGCGGGGACAGCCGTGAGTAGTGCAACGCGTCCGCATTCCCTATGGGTGCGTAGGCCAGACGGCCTCACTGCACGCCACCGGTGCGCGAGTAGCGACGACACCGCAGCCCACGGGCCATCTCGTCGCGCCTACCCTGCATTCCCCTGTACAGGGCACGCTGAGCAAGCCTCGCAGCAAACCGAACTCCGACGTTGGCAGTCACGCGGCACCACCTCTTTGGCGTCCCGACCAGCCCGTAGGCGTGCTTCTCCATGATGACCAGGTGCGAGTGTCGCGCTTCGTCGCCGCCGCTGCCTCTGGACCTCGAGCCAGGCGACGAAGTGATCTGCGACGAGTCCTTCACGCGAGCGCCTGCGATCGAACGAGCTGAACCGGCATCCTGGTCGTCCTCCTCACTGGCGCGCATGCGCTCGGCAGCCCCGACATCGCGAAGCCCAGTCTCAATGACGTCGACCTCGCCGGTCGGTCGAGTGACGACAGAGCGACGATCGACTCGTCGCATCGAACCCGATGACCGGGACCGTCAGAAGCTCCCCGGTCACAGCACCTGTGGGATCGGTGTGACGATCTGCACGCGATGCCAGGCGGGGTATGACGATCGGTGAGGAGGGACGGCTGCCGCCTCGTCGTGGGGCTCACCTGTGGTGTCCCCGCACCGCCTCTCTCAAGAGAGTTCGCGGATCAATCAGTGCATCGAGAAGCTTGGACCCAGCACGGTTTCGACACGACACGAGTGCTCAGGGTGCCACCCATTCGGGATGATCCTGCCAGGCAGGAGGCTGCCGGCGACGCTTGGGGTCGGTCTCGCGCAGCCACACCAGGAGGAGGACCCCTGAGGCACCAACGAGGGCGACACCGGCCCAGATGGCCGCGGTGATCCCGCCGACCACAGCGATCCCGCCGAGCACCAGCGGGCCGAGGGCGTAGCCACCGTCACGCCACAGCCGGTAGACGCCAAGGGCGCCGCCCCGCCAGGCCGGGTCAGCCGTGTCACCCACAGCGGTGATGAGATTGGGATAGGCAAGCGCCATGCCCACGCCCATGAGCGCCGCGCCGGCGAACCATGCGCTGTGCGCCTGCGTGGCCACGAACAAGGCGAGACCGCCGGCGACGAGGAAGGTGCCCGCGGTGATGGGAAGCTTGCGCCCGACGCGGTCGGCCAGTGCACCGGCGGCAACCTGACCGAGCCCCCACACCCAGGCGTAGACGCCGACCAAGAGGCCGACCTCGACGAGCGACACCCCCCGGCGAACCAGGTAGAGCGGGAAGAACGCCGCCACCAGGCTGTCGGCGAACTTGTTGATCAGGCCTGCTTGGCACACCGCCAGCATCGAGCGGTCGTGCCAGCTCATGTAGGCAGCGAGACGACGCAGGCGCGGCGCCGGGGCGTGGGACCCTTCGCGAGCATCGACGCTGCCAGCCTGCCCAGGTGCTAAGTGGCCTGCCTGGGCGGCCGACTCCGAACGGGCGAAAGGGAGCGTCTCTTTCGCCGGGCCGAGGGTGACGATCACCCCGAGCACGACGACGCCGAGGGCCAGCAGGTAGGGGGTGGGGCGCAGCCCGTAGGCAGAGACGAGCAGCCCCGCGGCGAAGCCGCCGAGACCGACGCCGACGTAGCCGGCCGACTCGTCGACCCCGACCGCCAGCCCCCGGTTGACAGGGCCCACCAGGTCGATCTTGGCGGTGACCGACATCGTCCAGGTGAGCGCCTGGTTCACCCCCAAGAACAGGTTGGCCACGATCACCTGCCACCAGGCGGTGGCAAAGATAATGATGAGCGCATAGGGCACAGCGAACGCCCAGCCGGCGAGCAGGATCCCCTTCCTGCCCCGGCGGTCCGACAGACGCCCAGCGACCAGGTTCATCACCGACTTCACCGCCCCGAAGGCCGAGATGAAGCTCACCGTGTAGAGGACCGAGGTGATCCCGAAGGCGTGGCGGGCAAGCGGCGGCAGGGCCACGCGTTCGACGCCGATGGTCATCCCGATCAACAGGGTGATCGCGGTGAAGATGGAGAACTGCCAGAGGTTCTCCCGAAGCCCGAGGCGGTGCCCGGCGGGCGCCGACTCGCTCACGGGTGGTCGTGGTCGAGGACCGCCCAGGCGTCCCAGCCGTCGTCGACGACGACGAGGCGGTGGTGACCGGCGCGTTCCAAGAGGCTGGCACCGAGCGTGGCGCGGTAGTCGTGCCCGCAGTGCACCGCCAGCGCCATCCCCCGGGGCAGCTCCACGTTCGAGGCTCCGATGTCGTGGACGGGGATGTTGACGCTGCCGGGGATGTGACCGGCGTGCCACTCGGCGGCTTCGCGCACGTCGATGACGGGGAGGAGCTCGTCAGCGTCGAGGCGCTTCGCGAGCGCCGCGGCCGAGATGGTCTCGTAGCGCACGACCCCGCCCCCTGCTGCCCGCCAAGCCTCGATCCCACCCTCCAAGAAGCCGACGACACGGTCGTAGCCGATGCGCGCGAGCTGCCGGGTGGCCTCGGCCACCTGGACCCTGCCAGCTCCACCGTCACCCGAGACGTCCGCATCTGCGACGAGCACGAGGGGGCGCTCGGGCCCGACCAGCCAGCCGACCCAACCCGAGACGTTGCCATCTGCTCCAGCCGCCACGCTCTTTTCGATGTGCCCGGCCCGGAACGCGCCGGCCGGACGCACGTCAACGACAAGCGCGCCCTGGGCGAGCCAGGTGTCCAGCCCATCGACGTCGAGCGGCGGTGGGGTCGGGAGCACTGGTCCGAGCAAGGGAGCCCCGGCCTGGTTGAGGCTGCGCATCCGGGCGTAGTAGGAGGGATAGGTGCCAGCGGTGAGCGCCCGGATCACGAACTGGCGGGAGGAGCGGGCAGTCGCGAGCGGGTTGGCGGCGCGCTCGGCGCCGATGGTGGTCGTCAACTCGCTCCCCGCACCGGCGGCACAGAAGGAGCCGCCGCCATGGGTCGGGTAAACGACGACATGATCGGAGAGCTCGAGGATCTTCTCTTTCAGGCTTCGCTCCAGGTCGTGGGCGAAGCGCCAGGAGAGCGCCGGGCCGAACAGGTCGGTGCGTGCCGCAGTGCCGACCATCAGCGCTCCACCGGAGAACAGTGCCTGAGGCTCTCCGGCGGGGTCGACGAGGACGTAGGCGACGTGCTCGGGAGTGTGCCCGGGAGTGGCGAGGACCCGCAGCCGCCATGAGCCCACCTCGATCTCGTCGCCGTCGCCCAGGCGTTCGTAGGGATAGCGCAGACCTGCGTCGCCGCTCGCCCCGAGGCGGGTGCCCGCGGACGCTACGAGCTCGCGGGCACCCGAGACGAAGTCGTTGTGCACATGGGTCTCCAGTGCCCACGCGAGCTCGACCGCCTCGGCAGCGACGACATCGAGGTACTGGCCGATGTCGCGCACCGGGTCAACGACCACCGCCACACCCGAGGCGCGTTCGATCACGACATGGGCCGCGTTGCCGAGCTCGGCGCTACGAAACGAGCGGATCTCCATCCCCATGCTGACTCCTTGTACTCGTGTCATCATATGAGCATTTGATTATTGTATCGCGGGTCGAGCCCCTTCGGCTCTCCGCCGGGATCAACCTGGGCTTCCCCGGCGGTGCTCGACACTCTGCCGACTGGACCGTTCCAGCCGGCGAGGAAGCTCGCCCGGGTCGTCACCGACGGCAACCGGCAGCCCGGCCCGGCGCCACTCGGGGAAGCCGTCCTCCATCCGCTCGGCGACAAACCCGGCGCGGCGCAGCGCACGCACCGCGGCGGGAGCGAACACGCAGTACGGTCCACGGCAGTAGGCCACGACGTCAATGTCAGCGGGCAGTTGCCCGATCGCCTCCGGAAGCTCGTCGAGAGGCACCGAGCGCGCCCCGGGAATGTGTCCGGCGCGATACTCGCTCACCGGGCGCACGTCGAGCACGGTCACTGCGCCAGCCCGGAGCCGGCGAAGCAGCTCGTCACGGCCCATGACCTCGAGGTTTTCGACCGGGCCGAGATAGGCACCGGCCAAGCGGCCGAGATCGTCACGGTCTGCTGCAGCCACCCTGCGTAGCGCCGACCACAGCTCTTCGACCTCCACCCCGGGGAGGCGGTAGTAGATCCTCGTGCCATCGCGGCGTGAGCGAACCAGCCCGGCGCGGGCCAAGGCACGCAAGTGGTGCGAGGCGTTGGCCATGCTCTGGCCGATCTCTCCTGCCACCTCGTCGACGGAGCGCTCGCCTTGTGCCAACAGATCCACGATCTCCACCCGGCGCCCCGCCGACAGCGCCCCCGCCACCTCAGCCAGCGCGTCGAACAGCGCCACCTTGGCTTCCCGGGTGCCAGGACCGCCCGAGCCCACAGCCGCCTCAACTGCTCTCATGAGTACTTGAGTCTACTGCTGACCGACCCGCCCGGGACGCGCGGACGGCACACACCTGCGGGGAACTTTCTCGAACTCACTGCATTCGCCGGCACAGGGGATCCTGAGCAAGCCCCGAGAAACACTTCGAGAAGCGCGCATCTCCGACGCCGGCTGAAGCGTCAGGCCTCTGGTCGGGCGTCCACACCCCTGCGCCAGGTTCGCGCCAGCGGTCCACGGGCCGACCTCTGAACTTCAGACCGCTCGGTTCCAAGCCAGACGACGCCGAGGCGTGTCCCAGGGACGTCAGTCTCGTCCCGGTGCCTCGGCGTCCATTTCCACGGCGGCATCGGCGTCGCCATCAGCCAAGCTGTCCCCATGGAGCCCGGTACTGCCGAGCCCGTCGTCACCGTCTTCGGCTCGCGCGTGCGTTACGACGCCGAGGCGAACGGCTATGGCGAGCTCGCCGCAGCGATGGAAGCCCGTGCCCGCCAGATGCCCGGGTTCATCGACTTCAAGACCTTCGTCGCCTCCGACGGGGAGCGGGTGTCGTTGGTCACCTTCGACACGACCGCCCACCACGAAGCCTGGCGTGAGGACCCCGAGCACCGCTCGGCCCAGCAACGCGGCCGTGGCGACTTCTCTCTCGAGTACACGATCTCGGTCTGCTGCGAGCTCCGGCACCGGCACTTCGACACTGCCGATGAGCGCGGCACCGAGGGCGAGTCGTGATGCGGGTGTTCTTGGCCGGAGCAACCGGGGTCATCGGCACCCGACTGTTGGCGCTGCTCCATGGCGCCGGCCACGAGGTGGCGGGCATGACCCGCTCACCCGGCAAGGCTTCTGCGATCGCGGCCCTCGGGGCTCATCCCGTCGTCTGCGACGTGTTCGACGCCGTCGCGCTCGTCGACGCCGTCGTCGGCGTCGTCGGCGTCGCACCGGACCTCGTCATGCACCAGCTCACTGATCTCCCTGACAACCTCGATGAGATCGCCGACTACGCGTCACGCAACAACCGGATCCACACCGAAGGGACCCGCAACCTGCTGGCCGCCGGCGCCGCGGCCGGCACGCGTCGCTTCCTCGCACAGAGCATCGCCTGGACGCCACCGGGGAGTGGCCACGCCGTGGCCGAGCACGAGCGCCTCATCCTCGATGCTGGTGGTGTCGTCGTCCGCTACGGCCAGCTCTACGGGCCGGGCACCTACTACCCCGATGACCTCCCGGTGCCGCCGCGGATCCACGTCGAGGGTGCCGCCCGGCGCACTCTGGCGCTCCTCGACGCGTCAAGCGAGATCGTCGTCCTCACCGACGACGACGATCGGTGAGGAACCGGCACATGAGAAGAGGGATGCCGCGGGACCACGGCATCGAGGGGCCCATCACCCACCCGAGAACCACCCCCCTCGAAGGAACGACGTCTCGCCCATCTCGGCGAGTAGGGCACTGCCCCATGCTGCGGTAGGGCTGCGTAGGGCAGACCGGGACACGAGAGCCGCCTTCGACACGAGCGACCGCGAAACCCCAGCGTGCGGCCGGTGTGGCGGCCGGACCCCGTGCGTAGGGCTGCGTAGGGCAGGGTGATCAGGAGTCGATTAACGCGACCATGAGGTCTG
>JAKAQW010000029.1 GCA_021819525.1 Actinomycetes bacterium | reverse complement strand
CGGGTCCACTGCCCGGTGGTGCTCGTCCGGGCCCCCGGCCATCACGACTGACCGCTCGGAGGCGCTTCGAGCAGCTCGGCTCGTGATCCCGGCCACCGCACGACAGCGTCGAACATATGTCCCCCGGCCAACCTCACGGATGGCAGTCAGATCCATGCCGACATCTGCGAGCACGGGCTCGGTGCTCGTCTTGCCGCTGGTACGCTCTCTCCCGCCCGACGGCGGTCTCGGCGAGCACACGCCATCGTGGTCGACCTGTGTGAGGCCCGGTCCGGATGAGCAGGCCCACCACGACCGCCCAGGAGCTTCGATGGGGCGCCGATCCCAGAGCACGACGCCGAGCGGGCGTCTCGACCTCACCTGAGCTGACCTCTCTCGGCGAAGCCGGAGGCCAGCTCACGGAGCGCCTCGTCGAGCAGCACGGCCAGGTCGGCTGCCGGGTCGTCGAGCCAGCACTCGTAGGCGGCGACGGCGGCACCGAGCGCGCAGTGGGCGATGGTGCGAGGCAGGAGGCCATGAGGGGGCACGTCCATGCGGCGAGCGGCGAATTCGGCCACCACCTGCCGCCACTGAGCGAAATGCAACGTCGAATTGGCGAGCAGGGTCGGGACCCGCAGGATCAGGGTCATGCGCTGGCGGTGCAGAGGGACCTGTTCGGGGGGCAGACGGTTGAAGTCGACGACGGCGAGGCGGATGGCTTGCGTGACCGCTACGTCCGGATCGGTGGCGTCGAGCTGGCGGGCCATGGCGTCGAGGCCGGTGGCGAAATCACCCCACACCAAGTCGGTCTTGGATCCGCAGTAGCGGAAGACGGTGCGCCGCGCGATCCCCGCCGCTGCGGCGATCTCCTCCACGCTGGTGTTGTCGAAGCCGCGCTCTGTGAACAACACCAGTGCCGCTGCCTCGAGCGCCGCGCGGGTGGTGGCCGGTCGTCGGCCCAGGCGCGCTCGGAGCGGCTCGGCGCTCTCGTCGGTGTGCGGCCCACGGGGTCCGATCGCTGCGGAGCTTCGAGGGGCGCCGCCCAGCGGTGGACGGACTGGCCCCGCGGATCGCGCGACGGTGTCGGCGGCTGCTCGGTCATGAGCAGCCGCCGGGGGAGCTGGAGATCGGACTTTCATATCGGCACCCGGTGTCATAAAGTAGCCGCGGTGGCCCGGCGTGGCCCGTCACACGGGGTCCGGTTCCCGCCCCCGGGAGACACGGTGACAGCCATGGCATGGACCGAGGGCGGGCGGGACGCCAAGAGCAGCAGTCGAGCAGAGGAGACGACCCGAGGATGAGCACGGGTGAGCAGGCAGCGCAGGATCGTGACACGGCCGGCACCACGCATCGCGGCGCGAGTCGCGTCGAGAGCGATGTCGACGAGCAGCTGGTCGAGGCCGACCTGCTCGTGGAGGAGGTCTCCATCGACGGCATGTGCGGTGTCTACTGAGCCGGCGTTCGACGCCGGTGCCCCGTGGCAGCTGCACCCGAGCGTGGCGGTGCGCGCAGAGCGTTTCGGCGCCCTGCTGTACCACTTCGGGACACGACGACTGTCGTTCTTGAAGGACCGGCGGCTCCTCGACGTGGTCGAGCACCTCGCCTGCCACCCGAGCGCGCTCGACGCCTGTCGGGCCGCAGGGGTGCAACCGCCGGAGCAGGCGGCGTTCACCGTGGCGCTGGCACGTCTGGCCGAGGGCGACATGCTCGTGCCAGGTGGTCCCCGATGACCCTGGCGCCTGCGGCCGCCATCGCGCCAGTACGTCGGTCCGGATCTCAACGGGCACCGGGCGGCGGGCTGATCGAGCACTTCGAGCGGGGTCTCGATGCCCCCATATGCCTGACGTGGGAGCTGACCTACGCCTGCAACCTGGCCTGCGTGCACTGCCTGTCGAGCTCGGGACGCCGCGACCCCCGTGAGCTGACCACGGCCGAAGCCCGGGCCGTGATCGACGAGCTGCAGGCCATGGGGGTGTTCTACGTGAACATCGGCGGTGGCGAGCCGACCGTGCGCGGCGACTTCTGGGAGCTGGTCGACTACGCCACCGACCATCGGGTCGGGGTGAAGTTCTCCACCAACGGCAGCCGGATCACCCTGGCAGTGGCCCGGCGCCTGGCTGCGAGCGACTACGTCGATGTCCAGCTGTCGCTCGACGGGGCCACCGCCGAGGTGAACGACGCCGTGCGCGGCCCGGGCTCGTATGCCGTGGTCCTGCGGGCCATGGAGAACCTGGCCACGGCAGGGTTTGCCGGGTTCAAGCTGTCGGTGGTCGTCACCCGCCACAACGTCACCCAGTTGGACCAGCTCGAGGCCCTGGCCGACCACCACGGTGCACAGCTGCGCCTGACCCGGCTGCGACCTTCGGGACGGGGCGCGGCGGTGTGGGGCGAGCTGCACGTGCTGCCCAGCCAGCAGCGTGCCCTGTACGACTGGCTGGTGGCACGAGGTGAGCAGGTGCTCACCGGCGACTCGTTCTTCCACCTGGCCGGCTACGGCGCGAGCCTCCCCGGGCTCGACCTGTGCGGCGCGGGCCGGGTGGTCTGCCTCATCGACCCGGTCGGTGACGTGTACGCCTGCCCGTTCGCCATCCACCCCCAGTTCCTGGCCGGCAACGTGCGAGATCCCGGCGGGTTCGCCGGCGTGTGGCGTACCAGCGAGCTCTTCACCGACCTGCGCCGACCCCAGAGCAGCGGCGCCTGCGCCAGCTGCGGCCACTTCGGCGGCTGCCGGGGCGGTTGCATGGCTGCCAAGTTCTTCACCGGCCTGCCCCTCGACGGCCCTGACCCCGAATGTGTGCTCGGCCACGGGGCGGCGGCTCTGGCCGCCTTGGACCCGGGTGCCGAGATCCCGACCCCGGCAGCCGACCACAGCCGTCGGGAGCGGCACCGAGCCGCCGGGGCAACGCGGGTGCCGGTGGCCTTCGGTGCGCCGGCGCGTGCGCGGGGCCGGGCTCACCGCCCGGTGAGCGCCTGTGACGAGAGCCCCCTCGCCGGGCTCGCTCCCCCCGACGAGCCTGAATGGGCTCGAGCCTTGACGCCGCCGGATCGTCCGGGCTCCTCGGTCGCACCGAGCTGACCTCGTTTCGCCCCACCCACCTCGCTTCGAAGGACACCTGCCATGACGAACCCGTGGTTCGAGACCGTCGCCGTCGCCCAGCGCCGGGCCAGAGCACGCCTCCCGAGATCCGTCTACGGCGCGCTGGTGGCCGGCTCGGAGAAAGGCCTGACGGTGCACGACAACGTGGCTGCCTTCGGCGAGCTGGGTTTCGCACCGCACGTCGCCGGCCTGCCTGCCACCAGGGACATGGCCACCACCGTCATGGGCCAGCGTGTCTCCCTGCCGGTCATCATCTCGCCGACCGGCGTCCAAGCCGTGCACCCCGACGGCGAGGTGGCGGTGGCTCGGGCCGCGGCGGCGCGCGGCACGGTCATGGGGCTGAGCTCGTTTGCGAGCAAGCCGCTGGAAGAAGTGGTCGCCGCCAACCCCCGGACGTTCTTCCAGACCTACTGGGTGGGTAGCCGCCACGACATGGCGCGCCGGACCGCCCGGGCCAAAGAGGCCGGCGTGGTGGGCCTCATCCTCACCTTGGACTGGTCGTTCTCCCAGGGCCGGGACTGGGGCAGCCCCTACATCCCCGAGCGGTTGGACGTAAAGACCATGGTGAGGCTGGCGCCTGAGGCGCTGGTGCGGCCGCAGTGGCTCTGGCGCTTCGCCCGCAGCGGCCACCTGCCGGACCTGTCGGTCCCGAACCTGGCCGGTCGCGACGAGGCGCCGACCACCTTCTTCGGCGCCTACGGCCAGTGGATGCGGTCGACCCTTCCTACCTGGGAGGACGTGGCCTGGTTGCGAGCAGAGTGGGGAGGCCCGTTCATGGTGAAAGGGGTGATGCGTGTCGACGACGCCAGACGGGCGGTCGACGCCGGCGTGAGCGCCATCTCGGTGTCGAACCACGGCGGCAACAACCTGGACTCGACCCCGGCCACCATCCGGGCGCTGCCGGCCATTGCCGAGGCAGTCGGCGACCAGATCGAGGTGCTGCTCGACGGCGGGGTCCGCCGGGGCAGCGACGTGGTGAAGGCGGTTGCGCTCGGCGCTCGGGCGGTGATGATCGGGAGGGCGTACCTGTGGGGTCTCGCTGTCAGCGGCCAGGCCGGTGTGGAGAACGTGCTCGACATCTTGCGCGGTGGCATCGACGCTGCTCTGCTCGGCCTGGGGCGCTCGTCGGTCCACGAGCTCAGCCCCGGGGATCTGGTGGTGCCACCCGGGTTCATCCGCCGGCTCGGCGTTCCCGGTGCCGGCGCGTCGCGCTGAGCCACCGGGGACCCGGCTCACCTGCCGGTGCGCTTCTGCGGCGGCCGTCTCACAGGGCGCGTGCGTCGAGTGCCAGCACGCCGATCAGCACGGCGCCGGGGCCCAGGTGGGCGCCTGCCGCCGGCCCGAGCAGCCCGACACGCGCCGGAGGACCGCCCAGGGCGTCGGCCACCCGGTCGACGACACGGTCGATGTCCGGGGTGTCGCCGTGGCCGACGGCCCAGCAGCACCCGAAGGTGCCAGCGACTGCCTGGGCGTGGGTCGCCAGCTGGCGAACGCCGTCGTCGCGGCGTTTGGGCATGTCCAGGAGCACTGTTCGGCCGCGCAGCGCCAGCACCAGCGGGCGCTGCCGTGAGAGCCGGGCACTGGGCAGGAGCCCGGCACGACCACTTCGGTAGAGCCACTCCACGTCGTTGACCACGGCGAAGGTGTGGAGCCTGGCGGCGGCACGCCGAGCCAGGTCTGCCACCGCCTCGGCATCGTGGGGCTGGGCGCCGTGCACGGCGGCCTCGTGGGCGGCAGCCACCACCAGCCCGGTACCGACGTCGATCGATCGGCTGTCGACGACGGTGACGGTGACCGCGACCTGCCTGGCCGCTTCGAGGGCGTGGTGCACGGTGGCGCTCAGCTCGCCCGAAACGTGCACGGCCAGCACGGTGTCGTCCCCGGTGAAGCCGGCAACCAGCTCGTCGACCGCCGGCGGGGTAGTCGTCGGGATCGCCCCGGAACGGATCTGCGACCAGAACGCCGGCAGTTCTCCGGTGAACGGCGCTCCGTCGAGCCAGACATGACCGCGCACGATCCGCAGCGCCGGCGATGCGGCGATGCGCTCGGGCAGCCCTTCAGAGACGTCGGTCACGACCATCATCGCAGTGCCGCCACCAGACCGAGCACGACGAGCAGTGCGACCAGCATGTAGGCCACGTACGCGTCGAGACGACCCGACTGCAGCCGCCGGGCCCAGGAGGCCAACCCCAGCCAGAGCGCCCGGGCGGGGCGGTAGAGGTACGTCTCCACGGGTTCGACCACCTTGGTGCGAACCTCCAGGTGCGGCGGCCTGTCCGCCGCGGCGCCGGGTTCTGGGGTCACGCTGTCGCCGTCGACGGCCACCAGGGTCCGCGAGGCGCCGAGCACGTTGCCGAGCACGTGGCGCAGGACGTTGGCGTAGCCGAAGGCGCTGTAGTGGTCGGGTCCCATCACGCCGCTGCTGGCCGATCGCCACGCCGGCACCCGCCGGATCCGCAGCAGCCGCCCCCCTGAGAGCCCCCAGGCGGCCAGGAACACGGCGACCAAGCCGATGGGCATGGCCAGGTACAGCCACGACGGCGACAAGATGGAGAAGTTGGTGTACACGGGCTGCAGCACCCAGGGCGCTTTCAGCGCTCCGGACACCACCGAGCTGGGGACCACCGGTGCTAGGCCATGGGCGATGAACCGCACCACCCACGGCGCCGCTGCCGCCAGGGCCAGGCACAGCCCGCCGAGCATCCCCATGGCCGCCCGGCCGGCGATCGCCCCGTCGTGGACGGTGGTCGGCCGGCCACGGCGCAGGTAGTCGCGGCTCAGCACCACCAGGCCGACCAGCCGGACGAAGCAGAGGGCCGCCACCCCGGCGGTGAGCGCCACCAGCGCGCCGGCTGCCGCCATGGCCAGGCGCACTGCGAGCCCCTCGATCCGGAACTCCTGCATGAGCGACTCCAGGATCATCCACTCCGACACGAACCCGATGGTGGGGGGGAGCCCGGCCAAGGTGAGCGAGCCGACGGCAAAGGTCGTGGCGCTGGTGTGGTGCTGGCGCCCCACGCCGCGCAGCTCCTCGATCTCGTCGGTGCCCCGGTCGGCTTCGAAGAAGGCTGCCGAGGCGAACAGGCCCGACTTGGCCACCGCGTGGGCCAGGACCTGCAGGCTGGCAGCCAGCAGGCCCACCGCCACCAGGTCGACGTGATGGGTGGCGGCGCCGGCGAGGGCGACCCCGTAGCCGACCACGATGACACCCGCGTTCTCCACCGACGAGTAGGCGATGACACGGTCGAGACGGGTCTGGACGGCGGCGAACACGATCCCGAGCAGGGCGGTGATCCCGCCGAGCAGCAGCACCACGATCACCAGCCACTCCGGCGGCGCGCCGAGAAGACCGAGGAACCGCCACAGCCCGTAGAACCCGGCGTTCGCCGCCACCCCGGCCATGGCTGCCCGGGCGGGGCCCGGCGCGCTCGGATAGCCCACCGGCAGCCACACCTGGAATGGCACCAGGCCCACCTTGGCGCCGAACCCCGCTACCACCAGCGCGTAGGCGACGTCGTGGAGGTCGCCGGGGCCGATCCGGGCCCAGCTGGCCAGCTGCAGGCTGTGGCTGTGGGCCGCGAGCAGCAAGAACCCGATCAGCAGGGCGGCCCCGCTGATCTTGCCCAGTCCGGCGGTGACCCAGCTGCTGGTGGCTGCCGCGGCTTGGCGCCGTGAGACCGAGGTCAGCACGAGGAAGGCGACGGTGATGGACTCCCAGCCGAAGAGGAAGGTGAAGGCGTCGCCAGCTACGATCACCGTCGTCACCGAGCCCAGCAGCAGCAGGTAGCCGGCTGCTGTGCCGTGGCCCCGGACCCGGCCGGCGGTGCGGACCCAGCTGGCCATGCACAGCGACACCGCCGCGCCGAGCCCGGCGGTGAGCGTGAGGAACAGCCCGGCCAGCGGGTCGAGGCGCAGCGAGGTCTCCCCCAGCCCGAGCGTCGTGCCGAGGTCTACGGTGCGTGGGGTCGTGAGCACCATCTGCACCCCGGCTGCGGTGACCAGGCCGCCGGCGACCGCCGCCGCCGCATAGGGCGCCACTCGGGCCCAGGTGCGCTCGGCGCCGACGGTCAGGTCCCACGCCGCACCGAGCGCCCAGATGACCACGCCGGCCAGCAGCAGGCCGCCGGTCACTGCCTGTCCCTCCCGGTGAGGGGGTCGTCCTGCGCCGGCTGGCCGACGACGCGTGTGTCGAGCCGGTCGGAGCGCTCGGGCAGCAGGCCCATGGCGAGGAGGATGCCGTGCAGCAGGCTGAAAGGGCTCGGCGGGGAGCCGGGCACCCACACGTCGACCGGGAGCACCCCGGCGACCGAGCCCCGGGTGGCGTAGGTGGGGTGCACCAAGCCGCCGCTCACCGAGTCGGTGCCGGCGGCGAGGACGATCTTCGGATCGGGCATCGCCTCGTACGTGCGGCGCAACGGTTCGGCCATGCCGGCTGTTGCCACGCCGGTGACCAGGAGCAGGTCCGCGTGGCGGGGACTCGCGGTGAAGAAGATCCCCAGCCTGGCCACGTCGTAGACCGGGTTGGTCAGCGCGGCAACCTCCCACTCCTCGGCGCCGTCGGAGCCGGCGTCGACGTGGCGGATGTGGATCGAGCGGCGAAGCGCGCGGGTCCGGTCGGCCAGATCGGCCCGCAGGCGGGCCAGTGCCTCGTCGTCGCTCTCGGGAGCCACCAGCATGTGGCGGGAGAGGGCGGCGGTCTCCACCTCGGAGACGAAGGCGAACCGATCGGGCCGGGCGGCGACACACGCGCCGCAGACGATGCAGCGCCCCCGGTCGAGGTGCACGCCGTCCGTGTCCTCGACGATGGCCCCGGTGGGGCACAGCCTGGCCAACGCGCCGGCGGCGCCCCTGGTGCCGGCCGCCGGGTCGGTGGTGCCAGAGCGAAGCACGCGGACCGCGGCCCGGAACCCGTCGCCATACCCGTCGGGTCGGCGGGGGTAGCGGGTGGTGACGATGCCGTCGCGAAGCCCCCGGGTGATCCACGGCATCAGCCCGCCACCCCGGCGATCGACAGGCCGAAGCTGGCCTCGATGAAGGCGAAGTCGGTGAAGATGTCACCTCGGAACGCCGAGGAGAACAGGGCCAGGTTGTGGAACGAGGCAGTCCGCGGCTTCACCCGTACCAGGCGGCCGCCCTCCATGGTCACCAGGTAGAGCAGCTCACCTTGGGGGGCCTCGGCCCAGCCGAGCGCCGAACCGTCGGCTGCGGTCCACGCTCCTTCCACCCGCCACGGGCCCTTCGAGCCCTTCAGCTGGTGCAGCGCCTGTTCGACCAGGTGGACCGACGCTTCGATCTCGTGCACCCGCACTTGCTGGCGGGCGAGCGCGTCGCCGGTCGCCGAAGCGGGGGCCGGGTCGACGTCGAGGACGCGGTAGGCGCCGTAGGGGCGTGACACCCGGACGTCCTCGGCCAGGTCCGAGCCGCGCCCGACCGGCCCGAGCGCTCCGTGGGCGGCCGCCACCTCCGGTGAGACGATGCCGGTCGATCGGAGCCGGTCGAGGAACGACGGGGTGGCCATGAGCGCCCCCACGTCGGAGGCGATCGACCGGGACAAGTGCGCCAGGTCGCCCAAGAAGTCGTCCACCGGGCACAGCGGGGGGCCGCTTGCCCCGCCGGGGACGATCACGCCCCGCCCGAACCGACTGCCGCACAGCCTGGCCCGCAGGCGCAGGACCTTCTCCTTGTGGGTGGTCAACCGGGCGAACGCCACCGCCTGCCCTGCCCCTTCGCTGTGGCGGACCATGGAGTCGAGGTGGTGGGCGATGCGCTCCAGCTCGGCGTGGGCCACCCGCAGCAGCTGGGCCGGCTGTGGCGGCTCGACTCCGGCGATCGCTTCCACCGCCTGGCACAACGCCGACGCGTGGGCCACCGACACGGTGCCTTCGACCCGTTCGGCGAGCAGCACCCCGTCGGCCAACGCGAGATCGCCGAAGCGGCGCTCGATCCCCCGGTGCTTGTGGTGCACCCGGGTGTGCAGGTGGGGGATGTCCTCGCCGAACGTCTCGAGGAGGTACTCCACCGTCTCGAAGACTCCCGAGCGCACCGGCCCGTAGGGGAGGGTGAACAGGCCGTGCCCGCGCACGTGGGGCGGGAGGGCGGCGTGGTCGGGCTGGATCTCCCCGGGGTCGTCAGGCGAGCCGGGACGGGGTCGGACCGATCCGCTGTCGGCTAGGGGGAGCACCAGCGGGTCGAGACGGGGATGGCCCACCGGGACCAGGCCGAACAGGTCGTGGATCTCCCGCTCGTACCAGGCGGCTGCTGGCACCAGGGGGGTCAGTGACGGGTACGTCCGGTGCGAGGCAGGCAACTGGGCGCGTAGGCGCACCAGGCCGGCGCGACCGGCTACCAGCGCGTCGATGGCGGTGGCTCCGCCGGCGAGGGCGCTGGCGGTGAGACCCGCGAACCGCCCGCCGTCCGCGATCTGTGCCGCTACCGCCTCGGCCAAGACGTCGGGGTCCACGCCTTGGGTGGTCGCGGTGGTCATCGCGGTGCCCGTAGCTCGGCGGCGGCCCGGGTGAGCAGGTCCGAGAGCTGGCCGGGGGGGTGCACGCCGAGCACGGTCAGCGCCACCACGCCGATGACCATGGAGCCGACGATCCACTTGCTGGTCTCACCGCGCACCACGCTCTTGGGGGTCGGGGTCTGCATGGTCTTCGTGCTGAACCACGACAGGCCGAGGAACGCGAGGACCACCAAGACCACGAGCACGGCCACCACGGCGTCGTGCGGGTCCGACAGGCCGCCTTCGACGATGAGGAATTCACTTCGGAAGATGCCGAACGGCGGCATGCCCGACAGGGCCAGCACGGCGAGGACCAGCATGGGGCCGCTCCACGGCAGCGCGCCGATCCCACCGCGGATGTGGCGCATGTCTTTCGTCCCGTACTTGCGGACCACGCTGCCTGCCCCGAAGAAGGCGGTGCCCTTGGCTGCTGCGTGGGCGAGCACCTGGAGCAGCACCCCGACGACGGCGATGGGCGCGGCGAAGCTCATGCCGATGGCGAGGATCCCCATGTGCTCGATGCTGGAGTAGGCGAGCAGCCGTTTCAGGTCGCGCTGGCTGGCCAGGTAGAGCGCGGCCAGGCCCAGCGAGGCCAGCCCGAAGGCCAGGAGCACGTCGCGAGGGAAGGTGGGCCCCAGCGTGCGCACCGCGACCTGGAAGTAGCGAAGCACGGCGTAGAAGCTGACGGCCAGGAGCGCCCCTGACAGCAGGGCCGAGACCGGGGTCGGTGCCTCGCTATGGGCGTCGGGCAGCCAGGTGTGCACCGGGACCAGGCCGACCTTGGTCCCGAACCCGAGCACGGCCAGCACGAAGGCCAGGCGCACCACCTGGGGCGGGAACCGGCTGGCCGCGGCGAGCAGCGTCGGGTAGAAGAGGTCGTAGTCGTGGCCGATGGTGACCGCCCCGGCGTAGTAGACGACGATGGTGGCCAGCAGGGAGATGCCGAGCCCCATGGAAGCGATGAGGACGTACTTCCAGGCGGCCTCGGTGGCGCCGTCGGTGTCGTCGATGGCTACGAGGAGCGCCGAGACGACGGTGGTGATCTCGATGGCCACCCACAGCAGCGCCAGGCTGCTCACCAGGGGGGCGACGGCCATGGCCCAGCAGAAGACGTTGAGCCCGGCGAACGCCCGGCGCAGGTAGCGGGCCTGGTGGGTGGGGCCGCCGGAGGGATGGAGGTAGCCGACGGCGAAGACCATGGTGGCGAGGTACAAGAAGCCGACGGCCACGACGAACACTACCGACAGCGAGTCGGCCCGCAACCAGCCGTGCAACGCGCTCGGTGTACGGGCCGGGACCAGCAGCAGCGCCAGCACGAAGGTGAGGAGCCCGCTGGCGATCGACAGCGGTCGGCCGACCCGTGGTGGCAGCCACCAGCACGCCACCCCCACCACCCCCGGCACCACCAGGATGACTACCAGATCCCAGCCCATGTCAGCCCCGCAGCCGGTCGAGCTGGCGGGTGGACAAGGTGTCGTGGTGGGAGTGGTGGACCCGCATGAGCACGCCGAAGACCACCACCGCCACCAGCAGGTCGAAGAAGAACGCCACTTCCACGATGAGCGGCAGGCCGGCCGCCACCACCAGGCTGGTGAGCGATACCGCGTTCTCCAGCGAGAAGAAGCCGACAGCCTGGGACACCACGTCGGAGCGCAGGACGATGAGCAGGAACGACACCAGCACCGCCGCGATGGCCAGGCCCAGCGCGCCGCTGGGCAGGGAGCGGGACTGCACGGTGATGCTGCCGGCGGTGAAGATCCCGAACACCGACACCGCGATGGCGATCAACACCATGGTGGCCACGCCCAGGCGGTGGCTGGCCACCAGCTCCACCCGGGCGTCGCGCAGCAAGGTGAGCACGATGGCCGGGATGACGACCACCTTCAGCACCAAGGTGATGCCGGCGATGGCGTAGAGACCGGGGATGTGGCGCTCGGCGGCCACGTAGACGGCCAGGGCGGTGACGACGAGGGACTGGAATGCATAGAGGCGGATCTGTGAGCGCGACAGCTGGGCGTGGAGCATCGCGAATTCGCTCAGCAGCACGAGCACGGTGAGTGCGTCGGCCACCCCGGCGAAGGTGGAGGGGACGGTCGCCGCGCTGCTCAGGATCACGCTGTGGGCCAGGAGCACGTCAGCTGCCCCCCACGAACAGCACCAGCACGGCCAGCACGGCCAGGAGGAAGGCGGCGGCCATGAACTCGGTGATCTTGAACAGCCGCAGCTTGGAGAAGCTGTTGTCGATGACCGTGAAGAGCACGCCCACTCCGAGCGCCTTGCCGAGCAGGGCCAAGATGGCCAAGCCCACCGCGCCGGCCGACCGGGTGCTCGCCAACCCCCAAGGCGCGGCGAACACGTTCACCAGCAGGACGTAGAGGATCAGCTGCTTCATGGCCGAGCCCCACGTGAGCAGGGCCAGCAGCGGGCCGGAGTGCTCCAGGGTGCGGGCCTCGTCGATCATGCCGAGCTCCAAGGTGCCCGCGTGGGTCTCCACCGGGATACGGCCGGTGTCGTTCAGCACGACCAGGAAGAAGGCCACCACGGCCAGGATGTGGGCGGGTCGGACGATCTGGGCCACCGAGGCGCGTGCCGCTGCGGCCTCGAAGTAGGGGAGGTCGGTGGAGGTGACCAGGGCCACGACGAAAGTGATGAACAAGATGGTCGGCTCGATGAGCGCGCCGAAGGTCATGGCCCGGCTGGAGCCGAGCTGCGCGTAGGGGGCGTCTGTCTCTGCTGCCGCGGCGGCCACGGCGAAGCCGCCGAGGGCGAGGACGAACCCGCCGGCGAGGATGTCGCCCATGTAGCCCAGGGGCAGCGGGTAGGTGGTGAGCACCGGGATGAGCAGCGGCACGATGAGGTAGCACATGAACGCCACCATGGGTCCCACGACGAACACCCAGCTGGCGTCCTCGGGGACGAGGGTCTCCTTGCGGAACCACTTGGCCAGGTCGTAGTAGGGCTGCAGGATTCGCGGGCCACGACGGCCCTGCCAGCGGGCCTCGACGTGGGCAATGGCCCCGCTCACCAAGGGAGCGAGCACCACGATGGTGAGGTCTTGGAGAACCTGGATCTCCACCGGGGTGAGCATCACCCCCTGGCCGACCACCCCTTGGGCCACACCTGCCTCCACGTCGTCGCGTCGCTGCTCCGAACGTAGAAGCCATTAGCCCCAGTCGGGCAGTTCGAGCCGGAGCCAGGCAACTTCCTCGTCCGCCCGGGCGACGGTCGCCCGAGATCCTGTGCGGCTCACCGGAGCTTCATCCGGTTCTTCGAGATGCACTGTAGCGCGCGAGGAAGCCGACGGACCGAACCAGATCTCCGGCGACGAGGGGCCAGTCGCCCACGTGCCCCACCGCCCCACGTGCCACCCACAGCGGAGGCTGCCCTGGCGGCCGAGCGCGAAACGACCTCTGGCTGACGGGGGTGGCGACCCAGCCCCACATCCGGCGCGCCGGTGAGGTGGCGTCTGTGGCGAGGCGGCTCAGCCCCACGCCCGCCGGGTCGGTGGCATGCCGCTCGAGCCGTCCGCGGCGGGGCGCACCCCGAGCACCTGGTGCACGGCCAGGCCCCCGTCGTCGAACCCGTTCGCCGATCCGGCCAGGTACAGCCGCCAGATCCGGGCTCGCCCCGCTCCGACCATGGCGACGGCCTCGTCCCAGTGCTCCTCCAGGTTCCCCACCCAGGCGTGCAGGGTCTTCGAGTAGTGCTCGCGCAGCGACTCCACGTCGCGGACCTCGAGCCCGGCGCGCTCCATGGCCAGCACCACCTCGCCCACGTCGATCAGCTCGCCGTCGGGGAAGACGTAGCGGCCGATGAACGTGCGCCTGCCGATCCGGGATCCACCCGGGGTGGAGATGGCGTGGTTGCACAGCCGGCCGTGGGGGGTGAGCAACCCGTGCAGGGTCTCGAAGTACCGGGCCATGCGAACGGCGCCGACGTGCTCGAACATGCCGACCGACGAGATCGCGTCGAACTGCTCGCCATGGAGATCCCGGTAGTCCTGCAGGCGGATCTCCACCCGGCCTTCCAGCCCGGCCTCCGCCACGCGTCGACGGGCTAGCGCCACTTGCTCGCTGCTCGAGGTGATGCCCACCGCGCTGGCGCCGTGCTCGGCAGCCGCGTGCATGGCCAAAGAGCCCCAGCCACAGCCGACGTCGAGCAGCCGCCGGCCGGGGTGCTCGTGGAGGCCGAGCTTGCGGCAGATCAGCTCGTGCTTGGCCCACTGGGCTTCCTCCAGTGAGCTGTCGGGCTCGACGAAGCGGGCGCAGGAGTAGGTCATCGAAGGGCCGAGCACCAGGCGGTAGAAGTCGTTGCCGACGTCGTAGTGGTGGCGTATGACCTCGGCGTCGCGGGCCGGGGTGTGCCGGCGCAGCGCCTGCCCTGCCTCCTCCTCGGGCGGGGTCAGAGGAAGCCCGAGCACGCCGAGCTGCCGCGTGGCGCGCAGTGCCAACGGCAGGATCCGGGCACCCACCCGGCGCAGGTCGCTCGGTGCAGCCTGGTGAGCCAGGCGCAGCAGCGTGAAGACGTCGCCGTCGAGCTCGATGTCCCCGGCGACCACGGCCCGGGCCACGCCGAGCTCGCCTGGCGCCCACAGCAGGCGCTTCAGGGCGTCCGCGGAGCGGATGCGGATGCAACCCGCCTCGGTGCTCGGGCCGAGGGTGCTTCCGTCCCAGAGCTCGAAGCGCACCGGCACCGTGCCACCGAAGATGGCGGCCAGCAAGGGGCGCAGGACGCTGGCGACCGTGGCGTGGTCCTGGGTGGGCGATCGTGAGGTACCGGTCACCGGCCCTTGGCCCAGCGTGGGCCCCTCGACCCTGTCCGGCCGGTCTTCCTCACGGCGGGTGCCGGTCGCAGTGGCTCGCGGGAATTCGCCTGGTACCATCGTACGTCCTCCTCGCCCCTCGGATCCGGCGACGCGACCGCCGCGAAGTGGGCCGCCAAGGCTCGGCTCTGCCCACTGTGCACTGTGCACGAACCGGAGCGACCCGGGTCTCTGCGTGCAGCGTACCGGGGCTATGGGCATCTCGGGCGGGCCGGGCCTATCGGCCGGGCCTATCGGCCGGTACGACAGGAAGCTGCCGGGGCGCTTCGACGGGCGTCGAGACAGTCCACCGTCGCCGGCGGGTGTGGCGTGCTACGACGCGTGCTCGGGTAGCGGGCCGCCGGCGGGCGGGAGCGGCGCGAGGTGGAGGGTGGCCAGGCCCGAGCCATCGTCTTTCCCGGCGGGCGGCCAGTGGGCGACCAGCCCGATGCGGTCGCCGCGCAAGATGATCCGGCGCAGCTCCACCGGCCGGCTCCCGGCCCATGTCCGGCGTTCTACGGCCAGCGCCGCGTGCCGGGGGCTGAGAGCCAGGCGCCGGCGATCCTCCGCGCCGGGCAGCACGGGGCGAACCTCTTCTACCCCGCGGTCGGGCTGTATGCCGCACCAGCGCGCCAGCTCGTCGTAGAGCGCGGTACGCCGGAAGTCGACCTCCAAGAGGGGGCGAGCCAGCTCGGCGGGCATCCACGCCCGGTCGAGAGCCAGTGGCCGCTCGCCGGCCAGGCGGAGGCGCTCCAAGAAGACGAGGCGGGCGTCGGGGGCCAGCCCGAGCGCGCGGGCCACTGCCTCGTTCCGACGCTCGTCGAGGGCGACGACCTCGTTGCTCTGGACCACACCCTCGGCCTCGATCAGGCGGAACAGGCTCGAGAGGCCTCCCATGGGCTGCTCGAACTCGAGCTGGCGGATCTCCGTGCCGCGTCCGCGCTGGCGGTCCAGGCGACCTTCGGCCACCAACCGGCGCAGCGCTTCGCGCACGGTCTGGCGAGAGACGCCGTAGGCGGAGGTCAGGTCGGCTTCGGTGGGCAGGCGGGCGGTGAACTCGCCGGCGTCGAGCCGTCGCCGGATGTCCTCGAGCAGCTGGGCCCACAGTGGGATCGGGGCGTCGCGGTCCAGATGCACGGCGGCCGAGCCGATCGGCGGGCGACCGATGACAGCCGGCGCCCGATCGCTGCCCAGCTGCGAGGGGGGGCGACCCGGGCCCTCGCCGTCGTGCCGGCCCAAGCCGTCCTCCTCGTGCCGACCTGGAGGTGCGGCGACTTCTCCCACGCTCCGACGGTACCAGCAAATGTCCGTACGAATAGCGCGGGTCTTGTGAACCCGCCCGGCAGGCCTGGACGCTCAGTCGACCAGGGCGCCGGCGGTCGTCTCGGCTACTGCCTGCGTGGACGGCTCGATGGGCACCTGGCGGTGATCTTGGCCGTGGATGTACCGCCCCCCGCGCAAGACCGAGGCGATCGCACCGACGAAGCAGGCGGCGAAGGCGAAGTCGAAGGCCTCGTGCAGGCCCTTGCCGAACGGCCCGCTGATGAGCCGGGGAAAGAACGACCGGCCGGTCAGGTACACGACGGTGTGGTGCGGCAAGGCGCTCGCCGACGGTCCGAGGAGCTGGGCCATGGGGTTGTACCCCAAGAAGGCGGCGAACAGGCTGCCCACCGGTGGCAGGTGCGAGATCCTGGTCGCCACCTTGGTGCTGACGCCCTGGGCCACGAGCCCGTGGAGCAAGGCACCCGGCAAGGTGGAGGCGAGGCCGAGGATCATGAGGGTGAAGAAGATGCCGATGGAGAGCACCTGGGCAGACGACATGAAGGTCATGGTCATCCCCGCGCCCGCCCCGCGCTGGTCCGGGGGCAGGCTGTTCATGATGCCGGTCTGGTTGGGCGCTCCGAACATGCCCATGCCGAGCCCGGTCAAGAAGATGATGGCGCCGAAGCCGAGATAGGTGAAGTCCACGGGCAGCACCTGGAGCAGGACGAAGGACACTGCGGCAAGGAGCAGCCCGCCGGTGGCGAAGGGACGGGCGCCGTAGCGGTCGGCCAGGATGCCGCTCGCGGGCCCTGAGCTCAAGAACCCGGCGGTGAGCGGCAGCATGTAGATGCCGGCCCACAGGGGTGTGACGCTGAAGGCGTAGCCGTGCTCGGGGAGCCAGATCCCCTGGAGCCAGATGATGATGATGAACATCATCCCGCCCCGGGCCAGCGCGGCGAGCAGGTTCGCGGCGTTGCCGGCGGCAAAGGCGCGGATCCGGAACAGGTCGAGATGGAACATGGGTTCGGGGACCTTGGTCTCGATGTAGGTGAAAGCCACCAGCACCCCCAGCCCGCCGAAGATCATGGCGAGGACGAAGGGGCTGGTCCATCCCATGGTGTGGCCGCCGTAGGGGAGCAGGCCGTAGGTGATGCCCACGAGGACCATCACCAGTCCCACGGCGAAGGTCAGGTTGCCCCACCAGTCGATGTGGGCCTGGCGCCGGACCCCGGTGTCACGTAGCTTCAGGTAGGCCCACACTGTCCCGAACAGGCCGAAGGGGATCGACACCACGAACACCAGGCGCCACTCGATCGGAGCGAGCAGCCCGCCGAGGATGAGGCCGATGAAGGAGCCGGCGATCATGGCCACGTTGTTGATGCCCATGGCCAGCCCACGCTGGTGCGAGGGAAAGGCGTCGGTGATGATGGCACTGGAGTTGGCCATGAGCAGCGCGCCGCCCACGCCCTGGCCCACCCGTAGCAGGATCAGGTAGAGCGCGGCAGCCGGTCCGTGCAGCCAGCAGATGGCCAGCAGGATCGAGAACACGGTGAACACGGCGAAGCCCAGGTTGTACATCTTCACCCGGCCGAACATGTCCCCGATGCGCCCCAGGCTCACCACCAGCACGGCGGTGACCACCATGAACCCCATGAGCATCCACAGCAGGTAGCTGGTGTTCTGCGGAGCGAGCGGGTCCAGCCCGATGCCTCGGAAGATGTCAGGCAGCGCGATCAGGACGATCGACGAGTTGAGCACAGCCATCAAGATCCCGAGCGTGGTGTTCGACAGGGCCACCCACTTGTAGCGGTCTCCGTGGGGATGGGTGCCAGGCACCGCGCCGGTCCCGATGGTGCCGATCGGGCCACCAGAGGCGCCGGCTGTCGGTGTGCCGCCGGCGAGCACCGCCGGGGCCGGCGCGCCGACGGCGTCGTGACCGTTGGACGGGATGGCGCCTTGTCCGTCGGACCCGCTGTTGCCCGCAGGTGAAGGAGGGGGAGAGGCCACGGCTCGGATTATACGTTTACGTAAACGTTGTGACAAATGCCCTGGCAGAAGGCCCGGCTAGCGGTGCTCGGCCGCGCCGGGCTCAGCGGTGCACGCTGGTCATGTCCGCGTACCGGTCGCCGGCGGCAGCGCCAGGAGAGAACACCTCGTCGAGGTGCTGGCGCTCTTCGTCGGTGAGCCGGACGTCGTCGGCGGCGACGTTCTCCTCCAAGTAGCGGCGACGCTTGGTGCCGGGGATGGGCACCACGTCGTCGCCCCGGTCGAGGACCCAGGCCAGTGCCAGCTGGGCGGCGGTGACACCTTTGTCACGGGCCATGCGCTCGAGCTCCGCCACCATCTTCCGGTTCTGGCGGAGGTTGGCTTCGGCGAAGCGGGGGTTGTGGCGCCGGAAGTCGTCGCCGGCCAGATCGCCGGGGCTCGTGATGGCTCCGGACAAGAAGCCCCGGCCGAGTGGCGAGTAGGCCACGAACCCGATGCCCAGCTCCCGAACGGTGTCGAGGGCCCCGTTGGTCTCGGGGTCGCGGGTCCACAGGGACCACTCGGTCTGCAAGGCGGTGATGGGGTGCACGGCGTGCGCGCGGCGGATGGTCTCGGGAGCGGCCTCCGAGAGTCCTAGGTGCAGCACCTTCCCCGCGCTCACCAGCTCGCTCATGGCCCCCACCGTCTCCTCGATCGGCGTGTCGGGATCCACCCGGTGCTGGTAGTAGAGGTCGATGTGGTCGACCCCCAGGCGCAGCAGTGAGGCGTCACACGCCCGGCGGACGTAGTCGGGCCTGCCGTTGATCCCGAGGCGGGTGCCGTCGGGGGCTCGCTGGTTGCCGAACTTGGTGGCCAGGACGACCTCGTCGCGCCGGCCGGCGATGGCCCGACCGACAAGCTGCTCGTTGGTGAAAGGGCCGTACATGTCGGCCGTGTCCAAGAAGGTGACGCCGAGGTCGAGCGCCCGGTGGATGGTGGCGGTGGACTCGGTATCGTCGCTGGTGCCGTAGAACTCGCTCATCCCCATGCAGCCGAGACCTTGGGCCGAGACGACGAGCTGACTGCCGATCCGACGTGTGCGCATGCCTCCCTTCTACCGTGCGTGCCAGCGCTGCCGCGCGCTCTGGTCGACCTCTGAGCTCGGGAGGCACCTCCCTCCTGCCCCTCTCCTGCCCGACAGCTGTCTGGTGCCGGTCCGGGGGGTGCCGGTCCTGGTGCCGGGCCCACCGCGGCTCCCGTGGGGCTATCACGGCGCTCGTGGACACGGTGAGCCCGGTCCACGGCGATGACCGGGAATACCCACCTGGGTATAGCGGTTGGAGACGGATGAGACGAGGAGGTCCCAGATGGCGACGCTGGCAGTGACGCGGGAGAATTTCGACGAGATCGTGGAGACCCACGACGTGGTGCTGGTCGATTTCTGGGCCAGCTGGTGCGGGCCGTGCCGGATGTTCGCGCCGGTGTTCGAGAAGGCGTCGGTGACGTACCCCGATGTGGTGTTCGCCAAGGTCGACACCGAAGCGGAGCGGGATCTGGCGGCGAGGTTCGGGATCATGTCCATCCCGACGCTCATGGCGTTCCGTGACCAGATCCTGTTGTACGCACAGCCGGGAGCTCTCCCCGCGGCAGCGTTGGAGGATCTGATCGGGCAGATCCGGGCGCTCGACATGGACGAGGTCCGGCGCAAGGTGGCCGAGACCGCCGCCGAGCGCCCCGCCGCGGACGCCGCCACCGCCTGACGGCATGGCCTCACGGGGCGGTTGATCCGCGGTGGGTGACGACACCAGCGTCTCAGGATCGAGGTCGACGGCGTGTCGTGCGCGGGCGTCGGCGCGCGGTCAGCGGTCGGATCGGGCCGGGAGCCGGTGGAGCTGGTCGATCAGCTCGAAGAAGGCGGGAAAGGTCTTGGCCACCACCTGAGGCTCGGCGATGACGATCCCGGGGATCGCGAGGCCCAGGACCGCGAAGCTCATGGCCATGCGGTGGTCCCCGTGGGGGTCGATGGTGGCGCCGGCGGCGCGGCTCGGGCGGATGGTCATGCCATCGGGCAGCTCGTCGGCTTCGATGCCGCAGCGTCGCAGCTCTGCCACCGTGGCTCCGATCCGGTCGGTCTCCTTGCCCCGGATGAACCCGATGCCGGTGATGGTGGTGGCACTCGAAGCGAACGGCGCCACGACGGCAAGGCTCTGGGCCACGTCCGAGCAGTCGGCCATGTCGGCGCCGATCCCCCGCAGCCGGCTGCTGCCGTCGCCGACGGAGGGCCCGGCTACACAGATGCCGGCCGGCTCGTCGGTGACGGTGGCTCCCATGGCGCCGAGCAGATCCACGAAGCCGATGTCGCCCTGGACGCTACGGCGGTGCATCCCGGCCACGCACAGGCGGCTCCCGGTGATGGCCGCCGCTGCGAAGACGTACGACGCCGCCGAGGCGTCTGGCTCGATGTCGAACGCGGCTGGCCGGTAGCGCTGTGCAGGGCGCACGGTGAACCGGGTTCGGGCACCGGGCACCGGGTCGCCCGCCGGACCACCGCCAGATGCGGGTTCGAGGCCAGCGTCCTCGGCCGGGGCAGGCGCAGCCGGCCACGGCACGGTGTCCTCTTCCACGGTGACGCCGAAGGCGGCCATGGTGGCGATGGTCATGTCGACGTACGGGCGAGACACCAGCGCAGTGGTGAGCGTGACCTGCAGGCCCCTGGGCATGGCCGGGGCGGCCAGCAGCAGCCCCGAGAGGAACTGGCTGCTCGTGTCGCCGGCCATGGCCACCTCACCACCTGCGAGCGGTCCGGTGACTCGTATCGGCAGCCGGTCCGCCTCGCCCAGCGCCTCGACGCGTGCTCCGAGCTGGCGCAAGGAGCGGACCAGGTCCGCCATGGGACGCTCCCGCATCCGCTGCGTGCCGTCGAGCACGACGGGCCGGTCGCCGGTCGCCGACAGCGGGGTGAGGAACCTGGCCACCGTGCCGGCCAGTCCCACCTGCAGCTCGGCTGGCTGGCGGGCGAGCGCACCTGGAGCGCCGCGTACCACCATCGTCGCCCCCGAGGGCCGTGCCCCCGAGGGTCGCGTTCCGGAGGACCGGGGTCTCGCGGAGCGTGCCGTGGAGGACGTCGCCGTCACGCCCGTCGCGCCCTCCACGCCGCCATCGCCGTCCACCGTCACCTCCACACCCAGGCGCCGAAGGCAGTCGACCATCCGCTCGGTGTCCTCGCTGACCAGCGCGCCGGTGAGCGTGCTCTCCCCGCCGGCCAGGGCAGCGGCCACGAGAGCCCTGGCGGTCAGGCTCTTCGAACCCGGCACTCGCAACGTCCCCTCGACGGGGCCAGCCAACGGCTCGACGGCGGTGGCCGTGGCCGTGGTCGCCAGGGCGCCAGGACCACCCGTCGGGACGTGGTGGGCGCCATGAGGGCTCTGGGCACGAGGATCACCGGGCTCGGCTGGGGCCACGGCCGTTCCCGGTCCTGCTCAGCTGGCCCGGCGGCGCAGGGCGCTGCGGGCGACAGTACGGCCGACCTCGAAGATGAGCCCGCCTTGGGCCAGATCGGTGAGCACGTCGTCGAGGGCGTCGACGAAGAGGCGGATCTCCTCGTCGCCGGCGATGAGCGGCGGCAGGAGCTTCACCACGTTCACGTTGTCCGCGGCTACCTGGGTGAGGATGCGGTGCCGGTGGAACAGCGGCACCACGATCAGCTGGGAGAACAGGCCGCTTCGCAGCGCCTCGACGGCGCGGAACCGGCGGCTGGCGGATCCGGCCGGTGGTCGGGCGAACTCCAGACCGATCATGAGGCCTTCGCCACGCACGTCGCGCAGCAGCGGGTGGCGTAGCGCCAGGGAGCGCAGTTCGCCCATGAGGGCCTCACCGGTCGCTCGGGCCCGCTCCACGATGCCCTCGTCGTCGAACACCTGCAGGGTCGCCAGACCGGCCACCATGGCCAGCTGGTTGCGCGAGAAGGTGGAGGAGTGCACGAGCGCCCGCTCGATGGAGCTGTGCACCCGGCGCAGGACCCGGTCCGAGCACAGCATGGCCCCCGAGGGCACGTAGCCGCCTGAGAGCGCCTTGGAGACGGTGACGATGTCGGGCTCGATGCCGTAGTGCTCGTAGGCGAAGAAGCGGCCGGTCCGGCCCATGCCGGTCTGCACCTCGTCGGCCACCAGCAAGGTGCCGGTGCGCTGGCAGGCGGCTGCGGCAGCCTGCCAGTACTCGACGCTCGCCACGTTCACGCCCTTGCCCTGGATCGGCTCCACCACGAAGGCAGCCACGTCCCGGCTAGCGAGCGCTCGCTCCAAGGCGTCGATGTCGCCGAAGGGCACCGCCCGGCTGCCCGGGAGCAGGGGGCCGAAGCCGTCGCGGAAGTCGGCCCCGCCGTTCATGGCCAGGGCGCCGGTGGTGAGCCCGTGGAAGGCGTGGTCGCAGTAGACGATGCCACCGCGACCGGTGGCGCGCCGGGCGAACTTGATGGCCGCCTCGACCGCCTCGGCGCCGGAGTTGCCGAACACGGCGCGCTCGATCCCCGGGTGTGCCCGCGCCACCAGCGCCTCGGCCAGCAGTCCCGGCAGGAGCGCGCAGTCGATCTGCACCATGTTCGGCAGGTCGAGGTCCAAGGCGTCGTGCAGTGCCTGCTTCACCACCGGGTGGCTGCGGCCCAGGGCGAAGACGCCGAAGCCCGACAGCATGTCGAGGTAGCGCTGGCCGGAACGGTCGTAGAGATAGCAGCCCTCGCCGCGGACGTAGTCGCGATCGAAGCCCAGTGTGGTGAGCACGCGGGCCAGCTGGGGGTTCATGAGCTGGGCATGCAGGGCCAGGTTCTCCCCTTGGCGCTCCTCGAGCACCTTCGACAGGTCGAAGCTCATGGTCCTTCTCTCCAGGCCGGCACGGTCCCTCTCTCCAGGTCGACGTACCGGGTCGACCGGTTCGTCCACAGTAGCGGGGTCGACGCGCCGGGTAGGGCAAGGGTACCCGGTGCCTGGTCGCAAGGACCGTGCCTGGCACGAGGCCGACGCGCTCGCCGGGTATCGTCGTGGCGAGGTGCGGGCGGCGTCGCGCCAGGGTGCGGGCGGCGCGAGGCGGGTGGGCGGTGCGAGACAGGCGGGCATCGCGAGGCGTGCGGGCGGCGTTGACACAGGCGGGCATCGCGAGGCGTGCGGGCGGCGTTGACACAGGCGGGCATCGCGAGGCGTGCGGGCGGCTGACAACGACATAGGCGGGCATCGCGAGGCAGGCCCGCGCGACAAGGCACCGGCCCGCCGGCCCCCCACTTGCACTGACGTTCACGTTGACGTGAACAATCGAAGTCGCTACGCTGACGTGGCACGGCTCTGTCTACGGGTCTTCACGATCTGTAGCAGACGGAGGACGATCTGTAGCAGACGGAGGACGATCTGTGGCAGAGCAAGCCGGATCCAGTGAAGGAGGTGCTCACGTGGCGATGGCTGGAGCACAGCAGGCTGGCGCGCCGGGCGACGGCAAGCGGGCGGTCCACTACAAGTGGATCGCCTTGTCGAACACGACTATCGGGATCTTGATGGCGACGATCAACATGTCGATCTTGCTCATCGCCCTGCCCGACATCTTCAAGGGCCTGCGCATGGACCCGCTCGTCCCGAGCAACGTCAGCTACCTGCTGTGGCTGATCCTCGGGTTCATGGTGGTCACCGCGGTGCTGGTGGTGAGCCTCGGACGCCTGGGTGACATGTTCGGCCGGGTGAAGATGTACAACCTCGGCTTCGTCATCTTCACCGTGTTCTCGATCCTTCTGGCTGTGGACTGGCTCTACGGCAGCGCCGGGGCGCTGTGGCTCATCGTCATGCGGATCGGCCAGGGCGTCGGCGGTGCGTTCCTCTTCGCCAACTCGTCGGCCATCTTGACCGACGCGTTCCCCGAGGACGAGCGGGGTCTCGCCCTCGGCATAAACAACGTGGCCGGCATCGCCGGCTCGTTCCTGGGGCTGATCCTCGGCGGGCTGCTCGGGCCCATCGAGTGGCGCCTGGTGTTCGTGGTCTCGGTGCCAGTCGGGCTGTTCGGCACGGTGTGGTCGTACCTGAAGCTGCGCGACACCGGTGTGCGCTCCCCCGCCCACATCGACTGGTGGGGGAACCTCACCTTCGCGGTGGGGCTCATCGCCGTGCTGGTGGGGATCACCTACGGCATCGTCCCCTACGGCGGTCACACCATGGGCTGGACCAGCCCCTTCGTCTTGTCGATGCTGGGCGGCGGGGTGGTCGTGCTCGGGATCTTCGGCTACATCGAGACCAAGGTCCCCGCCCCGATGTTCCGGCTGCCGCTGTTCCGGATCCGAGCCTTCGCCGGCGGCAACTTCGCCAGCTTGCTCGCCGGGCTCGGGCGCGGCGGCATGATGTTCATGCTCATCATCTGGCTTCAGGGCATCTGGCTGCCCGAGCACGGCTACGGGTTCAGCGTCACCCCGCTGTGGGCGGGGATCTACATGCTGCCGATGACCGGCGGGTTCCTCCTCGCCGGGCCGATGTCGGGGTACCTGTCGGACCGCTTCGGCGCCCGGCCCTTCGCCACCGGCGGCATGCTCCTCGCCGCGCTCAGCCTCGGTCTGCTGACCCTGGTGCCGGTGGACTTCTCCTACATCTGGTTCGCCTTGCTGCTGCTCATGAACGGCCTCGGGATGGGGCTGTTCGCGTCGCCCAACCGGGCCGGCATCATGAACAGCCTTCCGCCCCGGCAGCGAGGAGCGGGGGCCGGGATGGTGGCCACCTTCCAGAACTCGGCCATGGTGCTGTCCATCGGCGTGTTCTTCACCCTCATCATCACCGGGCTGGCATCGTCGTTGCCCGGGGCCATGTACCGCGGGCTCGTCGCGCACGGCGTGCCGCGTGCAGCGGCGCTGTCCGCGTCGAAGCTGCCGCCGACCAGCACCGTGTTCTCCGCACTGCTGGGCTACAGCCCGATGAAGACCCTCCTCGGACCCACCTTGGCGCACCTTTCACCAGTGACAGCCGCGTACTTGACCGGCCGCTCGTTCTTCCCCAGGCTCATCAGCACGCCGTTCGGCGACGGGATCAACGAGGCGCTGCTCTTCGGCATGGGCATGCTCCTGCTGGCTGCTGTGGCGTCGTGGCTCCGCGGTGGCAAGTACCACTACGTGGAGGGAGCCGAGAGCTCCGGGGACTCGGGGACTGCGGCTGGGGACTCCCCTGTTCGGCCCGCCTTCGAGGTCGCGTTCTCCCCGGCCCCTCCGGTGCCCGCGCTGGTCGCTGCGGGGTCTGCACCTGGCGGCAACGAGAACGGCGACGGGCCGTCGCACGCGATGGCGCCCGTGCCGCCCGTCTCGGGGCACCTCGGGGTGGCCGACAACGGCGACGGGCACGCACCGCACGGGCTGGTGGCCAATGGAGCTTCGGTGGCGGCGACCGAAGCGCGCCCGGAGCGACTTGCCGGCCAGGCACCGGCCGACACCGACCAGTCCTTCTCACCCCGGACTACCACGCTCACCGGGGTGGTGCGCCAGGCTGGCAGCGGGGCGCCGCTGGCCGGAGCCAGCGTCACGCTGACCGACGCGACCGGGCAGGTGGTCGCTTCGGCCCTCACCGGGCCCGAGGGCGCCTACCGCTTCGAGGATCTGGCCGAAGGTGGCTACACGGTGGTGGTGAGCGGGTTCTCACCGGTGGCAACGTCTCTCGAGCTCGGCTCCACCGAGGACTACAGCCTCGACCTCGAGCTCGGCCAGGTCCGGTGAGGTCGATGGACGGCGTGCGGAGCGACAGGCGCGAGGGGACATCCCCGAAGAGGACTCCCAGGCCCGATGGCGACGCTCAGACCCGCGAGGAGCGTCAGGATCTCGTCGGTATCGGGGCGGTCGCTGCCCGCGTCGGGGTGTCGGGGCGCACGCTTCGCTACTACGAGGAGGTCGGCCTGCTGCACCCCACCGACCACCGCCCCGGGGGGAGCCGCCGCTACTGCGAAGCCGACGTGGAGCGGGTACGGCGCATCCGGGATCTGCAGGGCCTCATGGGGTTCAACCTGGTGGAGATCCGGGCGGTCATCTCGGCCGAGGACCGTCTGGACGTCCTTCGGGACCGCTACCGCTCCACGGTCGGCCGGGACGACCGGCGCCGGCTGCTGGAAGAGGGGCTGCGCGCGCTAGAGGACTTGCGGGCTCAGGTGGCGGCCAAGGTGGCCGGCTTGGAGGAGTTCCTGGCCGAGTTGGACGCGAAGGTGTCCCGGCACCGCCAGAGCCTGGCGTCGTGGGTCGCCGATCCCGGAGGTGCCAGCGGGCCTCGAGTGGGCGATGTGCCGGGATCCGACGCCGAGGCGTGATCGTGGGCTGTGGGGGCTCTGCTGCCTGAGTAGTGCCCCGCGCTATCTACATGAACGTGTGCCTTGCTCGGTGAGCTGTGCAGGAGTGCGGGCTGGCTCCGGCGCCTGGGGCGCTGACCGGGGACGTCAGGTGCGTGGCGTGCGACCCAGGGTGGCGCGGATCTCGTCGAGGATGGCGGGATCGTCGATCGTCGAGGGTGCGACGGCCTCCTTGCCGTCGGCGATCTCTCGCATCGTCGCCCGGAGGATCTTGCCCGAGCGGGTCTTCGGCAGGCGAGGGACGATCTCCACCTGCTTGAGCGAGGCGACCGCACCGATCTGGTGGCGCACGAGAGCGACCAGCTCGGCCGCGATGTCCTGCGGTGCGCGCTCGACGGCTGCCTTCAGGACCACGAAGCCGATGGGTACCTGCCCCTTGAGCTCGTCGTTCACCCCGATCACCGCGCACTCGGCCACGTCGGCATGGGTGGCGAGCACCTCTTCCATTTCGCCGGTGGAGAGCCGGTGGCCGGCGACGTTGATGACGTCGTCGACCCGCCCCATGATGAAGAGGTACCCGTCCTCGTCGAGGTGGCCGCCGTCGCCTGTGAGGTAGAAGCCGTCGTAGCGGGCCATGTAGGACTCGACGAACCGGTCGTCGTCGTTGTACAAGGTCGTGAAGTTCCCCGGCGGCATCGGGAGCCGGATCGTGACGGCGCCGTCGACGCCGGGCGGGCACTCGGCGCCTGCGTCGTCGAGGATCCGGACGTCGTAGCCCGGCACAGCCTTGGTCGGAGAGCCCGGCTTGATCGGCAGCGGTTCGATCCCGATGCAGTTGGCCGCGATGGGCCATCCCGTCTCGGTCTGCCACCAGTGGTCGATGACCGGGACGCCGAGCAGGTCCGACGCCCAGTGGTAGGTGCTCGGGTCGAGGCGCTCCCCGGCGAGGAACAGGGTCCGCAGCCCCGACAGGTCGTAGCGCCGCAGGTGCTCGCCTTCGGGGTCCTCCTTCTTGATGGCACGGATCCCCGTCGGGGCGGTGAACAGCACCCGGACGCCGTGCTCGGAGATGACCCGCCAGTAGGCGCCGGGGTCAGGGGTCCCCACGGGCTTGCCCTCGTACAAGACGGTGGTCGCACCGGCGAGGAGCGGCGCGTAGACGATGTAGGAGTGGCCGACCACCCAGCCGACGTCGCTCCCCGCCCAGAACACCTCTCCGGGCCCGACCCCGTAGATGTTCGGCATGCTCCAGGCGAGGGCGACCGCGTGCCCGCCGTGGTCGCGCACGACACCTTTGGGCTTGCCCGTCGTTCCCGACGTGTAGAGGATGTAGAGCGGATCGGTCGCGTCGACGGTCACGCAGTCGGCTGGGGTGGCGCTGGCCATCGCCTCGTGCCAGTCGAGGTCGCGCCCGTCTTCGAGCACGGCCTTCGCCTCGGGTCTCTGCAGGACGACGCAGTGCCTGGGTGGGTGCTCGGTCTCGGCGATGGCCTCGTCGAGCAGCGGCTTGTACTCGACGACACGAGAGCCCTCCAGGCCGCACGACGCGCTGACCACCACCTCGGGTCGGGCGTCGTCGATCCGGATGGCGAGCTCGTGCGCGGCAAAACCCCCGAAGACCACCGAGTGCACCGCTCCGAGGCGAGCGCAGGCGAGCATGGCGACGACTGCCTCGGGAACCATCGGCATGTAGATCACGACCCGGTCGCCGACGCCGACGCCCAGACCGGCGAGCACGCCGGCGAAGCGGGCCACCTCGTCACGCAGCTCCCCGTAGGTGAAGGTGCGCTTCGTGCCGGTGACCGGGCTGTCGTAGACGAGGGCCGCCTGGGTGGCCCTCGTGCCGTCCGCGTGGCGGTCGAGGGCGTTATAGCAGGTGTTCAGCCTCGCCCCGGGGAACCACCGGTAAAAAGGAGGTCGGGACGCGTCCAAGATGCGCTCCCCGGGAGGAGTCACCCAGTCGATCGCCGAGGCTGCCTCCCGCCAGAAGCCTTCGGGGTCCTCGAGGCTCCGACGGTGCTCCGACTCGTACCCTCCAGCCATCGCGTGTCCCCTGTCTCTGGGTGATCGGCCCCGAGTCTACGCCCGGCGCAAGCAGATGCCACAGTGACGCCGGATAGCTCCTCGCCCGGCGCTGGCCAGGTGGTCTCTCTGCCGTTGCCGGCTGGGGCACCTGCGAGCAGGCAGCGGGAGCTGGGGTGAGCGGCAGGGCAGTGCGGCTGAGCGTCGCCCGGCGGGCGGCTGTGCTCGTCGAGCAGCTCGGCCTCGTGTGTGGTCGCGCGCCGAGAGCCTGGTCACGCAGCGAGGTCGGCCACTGCTCCGGACATGGCCCATCTGGGCCACACGAGGCCCGATCGGCACCTTGATCAAATAGTGCGGCCATGTACGATTACCAATATCGTAATTGTAATCGGGTGACGCTGAGGTCATTGGATGACGCTGAGGTCATTGGATGAGACTGAGGAGGGGTGCATGACACTGGTTTCGGAGGATGTCAGCCGCAGCGATATCGCAGAGGATGCGGAGCGCGCAGCATACCTGGAGGGTTTGTCAGAGGGTCGCTGGGATCTCAGGTGGCTCCACGACGACAGGCCCGCGTGGGGCGCCAAGGCGGCGCTGCGCCCGGGGGTCGGGCTGACGCTGAAGGCGACCAACCAGGTCGAGCCGTACGGCCGGATCGAAGCCCGCGCACCAGGGGGGAGCATGGCGCCGCGGGGCTGTGTCACCGAGGAAGGCCTTCCGGCGATGGGGTACACCTATAACTCGAAGTACCAGGTCTGGGCGGAGAACGTCGAGTCCCTGTACGACGAGGCCGTCTCCCGCCAGTGGGACGCCACCCGGGACATCCCGTGGCACGATCTCGAGCCGCTGCCCCCGGACATGGAGCGGGCGATGTGCCAGGTCTCCACCATGCTCACCGAGGTCGAGTTCATCGCGGCCGACTTCCCGGCCATGTGGTCGTGGCAGATGAACCAGCACTTCCACGAAGTGAAGCTGTTCCTCGCCACCCAGGCGATGGACGAGGCCCGCCACCTGGAGGTGTTCCGCAAGCGCGCTCTGGCGAACGGCGGTGGTCTCGGGATCGCTGCTCGGACCACGGAGCGCGCGCTGGCCAGCATCCGGGCGGCTGATTCGTACATCAAAGGTTCCTACATGATGCACGTCCTCGGCGAGGGCATTGTGCTCGACATCTTCCGGGCGGGCGAGTTCCTCTCGCCAACCGACGTCGAGAAGAAGATATTCCGCATGTGCATGCAGGACGAGGCTCGCCACGTGTCGTATGGGACCATGCACCTCAAGTACTTCTTGGAGCACCACCCCGACCCGGTGGAAGCCAAGGAGGAGCTGCACGCCTTCGCCGATGCTGCCGAGCCCATCATCTTCAGGGTGTTCACGGCCCCCTCGGTCATCGAGCCGTTCGCCGTGCTTGCCGGTGAGGGCGTGGACGGGATCGAGTCTGGGTTCGAGGCGATCAGGATCCTGTGGGTCAAGATCGTCGAGGAGTACCTGCGTCGCTGCGAACGTGCCGGTTTCGACCGGCGTGGACGCTGCAAAGTCGGTACGGCGGCACCATTTTGAGAGGAGCGAGACCATGACGAACTTCCCGTCGTTGACGTCCCTGGAAGAGCTGGCAGCAGCCATGAACACAGACGAGGAGCGTTTCGCCAAGCTCGGGGTGGTCGACTGCAAGGTCGGCATCAGCGTCACCGACACCGGCGAAGGGTTCACCGTCGAGTTCGAGCGCTACGGCGTGGCACAGGTCACCGAGGGTGTCGGCCAAGCCGAGTTCGTGCTCGAAGCCGACAGCGACGTCTGGCAGGCGATGTACCACGACATCGTCGCCCACGGCAGCGCCAGCCGCGATCAGACGCTCAACTACCTGGCCCTGCCTGGTATCGCCATGACGATCAGGTCCGACGACCAGCTTGCCGAGGATCTCTTCTACCGGTACAACCAGACGCTGCAGAGCTTCTTCGACAGCGCCGGCTCCTTCTCGTCGGTGGTCGCTGCCCAGGCGGTATAAGCTATGAGCCTGCGGATCACCGACGACTGCATCGGCTGTGGGGCCTGCGAGTACGAGTGTGCCACCGCCGCCATCGCCAAGCGTGACGAGTTCCTCGGCCGCTTCGAGATCGACAAGTGGCGCTGCGACGACTGTGGCGCCTGCGTGGCGTGCTGTCCAGTCGACGTGATCGTGGTCGACGAGCACTCGGTGCAGTGCCTGGCGCGGGGGTGCCCGGTGAAGGCCGGCACCAAGTCGATCGTCTCGGGTTGGGAGTGCGAGCGGGGTGCCAGGCTCTGTCCCGCGTAGATCGGA
>JAKAQW010000185.1 GCA_021819525.1 Actinomycetes bacterium | reverse complement strand
GGCCTCCCAGGCCTCCTGGCTCCTGGGGCCACCCGCCCAGCTTGGAACGCCCACCTGCGGCACGTCCCTGGAGAGCAGGTCGTCAACCAGGGTAGGTCCGGTTAAGTGGAAAGCCCTTCTCGACGGATTCCCCGACGCTTCCGTTGCAGACCCAACGCGATTGGCGCCCGGTAGATCCCATCGGTGATGACTGGCTGGGGGCCATCGTCACCTACCACTCACTGTTCCGCTCGACCGAGATGTTCCTCGCGCATGCCACTGATCCCGGGCACAGGACGCTTGTCATCTTCGACGAAGTTCATCACGCCGGTACCGATGCGGCCTGGGGCTCCTCCGCGCAGGCAGCCTTTGCTCAAGGAGCCTGGGGCATACTTGCGATGACCGGAACGCCGTTCCGCACCGACCGCTCGCCGATCGTCTTCGTACCCTCTGAGGGAGGTAGCGCCCGACCACACTTCCGCTATGGGTATGACCAGGCCATCGAGGACGGTTCGTGCAGGCCGATCCAGTTCGTCGAGGTCCGGGGCCAGACGACATTTCGCACCGAGGACGGAGTCGTCCACTCGGTGAGCTTCGACGACGCGGAGGTCACTCAGCTGGGTGAGCGGCGACGCCTCCGCGCAGCCATCGAATGGATGGGTGACGGCTCTATCGCCGGGAAGCTGCTGGAGGATGCCAACCGATACCTTCTTGCACTACGGAAACGGGGTGACGCTGATGCCGGCGGACTGGTCGTCTGCATCGGTTGCGATCACGCTGATGAAGTCGCGTCATACATGGCCGAGAACCTACTGGGACGTCGTCCGATTGTCGCTTGCTCAAGGCTGCACGATCCCGACGACCCCGATCCGGCAAACGCCCTACGGCTATTCCGAGCTTCACATGAGCCTTGGATCGTCGCCGTGAACATGGTCTCCGAGGGTGTCGACATCCCACGACTGAGAGCTGTCGTGTACCTGACCAATCGCCTCACTCTCCTCTCGTTCCGCCAGATTGTCGGGCGGGTTGTCCGGACGGATACGACGAACGCAGACGACCACGGACGCGTGTACGTGCCCGCTGACCCGACCCTCCTGAACATGGCCAGATCGGTCACGGAGGAAGCAAGGCTGCTTCCACCACCGGTTGTGATTGTCGTCGACGACGACCGAGCAAAGCGGGTCCAAATCGAGGGTGAAGAGCGCCGGGCGTCCAGTCCATTCGAAACTATCAAGACTGTGGGTGAGCAGGGAGACGTTTTCGACACTGCCAGCCGTGAGGCTCACGCTGTTATTGTCACCTGCGCTCGCCGCTTCATCGATCGCGAGGGTCTAACCGGCACTGATCCTGAGTCTCTTGCCCTCGTCGCAGAAGAGAACCCTGAGCTCAGGGCGGCCCTCCTTGAACTACGGCCGGATCCATGACAGACACGACGGACGCCAGAGGCGCGAATGCCGTGACGGTCGTGCTGATCGGCGGGCCCATGACCGTCGATGACGGCTCGACTCTTGATTCGCGCCAGCCCATCATCGGCGATCCCAGCTCCCGTATCACGCGGGCGAGCCTTGCCACCTCCTTGCTCTGGTGGACGACGGTCACGTCGCTCGTCAGCCCAATTCTCGATTCCTCGGCCCCTGACGCCTTCGCGTTGGTGATCGGTAGCCGGTCGGTCGTGGAGGTCCACCCTGATGGAGATCTTCGTCGCATTCGTCTGCGGTCCCTGTTGCCAGGAGGCAGCACCACCGCGGACGTCCTTCGTTGCATCGATGAACCCCTACCAGATGGGTACGAGCTCGTGGCCCAAGAGAGCTTTCAGCAATGGAAGGAATCCCAGGGCAACAAGCAGGTCGAGGTCTTGTTCGGATGCCGCATCCCTCGTGGAGGCGAGCGCTGGATGTTTCTCGACCGAGGTGAGTACTACCTGCACTTGGCAGCGTCCCGCATGCGCCCGTCCGTCATCGTCGATACGAGCTGGGGAGAGGAGATCGAAGAAGAGGGAAAGGAGTATGAACCCTTCGCCGGACGCTTCAGGGAGTTTGAGAAGAACCGACTCGTAGGGGACCAAGTCATCCTGGTTATGCCTCACACGCACCGAATGGATGCGTTCCTGCAGAAGTACGCCCATTGGGTAGCAGCTGGCCGACCGGAGGACAGCCCGGCACGCTGGTCACCGCCGCCTCCGACCGCTTGGGATCCAGCGGCCCCTCCTGATCCAATCAGATACAGCTGTCCTGTCCCCGTTCGAGCGCAGTTCAAGGTCACGGGCTATCTGCAGGACGGCGAGTGGCGTGACCCCGCGGACCTTGAGGCGGCCCGCTCGCTGTTGCAGGCGCGCTACGACCTCAAGATCGGCATATGGGACCTTGTCAACAACGCTACGCTTCGTCGCAGCCTGCTTGAGGCCGTTCCGACTAGCGAACCGCCGCTCACGTCCATCGAGGTGCCGTCTGCAGCAGCACAGCGTGCGCAGCGTCAGGTGGCGAGGAGGATGGCAGAGCGAGCCCGAGAAGAGGAGGCTCGCCACTCGATCGAGGCCCTGCTCCGGCCATTACGCGACATCGGCTGGGCGAAGCTGATTCCGCGGTGCGACCTCTGCCTTCCGCTCACCGATTTGGTGCCGCTGTCGACGATCAGGCGATCAGCCAGCTGGCCTGACGACCAGTCGTATCCTCTCGTCCAACTGGAGCTGACCATTTCCAAGCGACATTGCGACGTCAGCGTCTTCACGATCATGTACAACCAGGTCGATCTCCGGCGGTATGTGTATACCCGGCGGAAGCTTCTCGAAGAGATCGCCGGGCCAGACGGCTGCGACTTGGTCGGTAATGGAGTGATATCGGTATACCGGAGGCCGGGCGGATGGGCAGATGACGTTGATTGGTCCGCCGTCACTGCCGCTATTGCAGATCGGTCGTTGAGATGGAGAGAAGCGTTCGAGGACTTATGCCAGGAGTGTCGCGCGGTCCTCGATCAGTGGGCCGTTGCTGACAAGGACTCCTGGACTTCGGATGACCTGCGTCCGTCCGCTTCGCAATTCCTGGAGCAGGCGGGTCCGGAGGGCATGCGTGCTGCTCTTCGAAGCGCCGGCGTGTCGCTCGATGCCCTGAGCACTGATCAACTGCGGGAAGTGTTCGTGGCTGTGTCTGCAAGCATCGGAGCCGGCCAGTCCGTCACCTCGGAGGTCTGCTCGAAACTCACGGTGGTGTTGGGGGACTGGGACACTGCCGTGTCCGTGGCATGGACTACTGATGTGTGGGCGCAGACGGAGCAGGCGATCGATCGGTACCGAAGGAATGGCGTGCGGTTCGTAACGTGGCTCGCAGCTGGAGGAGATTGCGGGCAATGCGAGGCGAACACTCGAGTCGGGCGTGTGCCGCTCGGACTGCCGTTCCCTTCGGGGCACCGCGGCCCGCCCGCACATGAGCGGTGTCGCTGTTGTCTTGCCCCAAGCATCGAAGTCGCGGGGCTGACATGAGAGCCGGCGGTGGAGGTGGCAGCTCCGTCGCGTTGTGCGTGGGCCACGGCCCGGTGTGGGCTTCGCAATAATGTGGCCGGCGTGGGCACCTGGAGCTACTGTAAGTGATGGTCGACGCCGGGGTGGACGACAACAACCAGACTAAGCGTGGTATCGGTGAGGACCGTGCCGCCTCGGCGGGTGTCCTCCTCCCGAAAGCGGAGAGACTCATCGAGCTCGTGCGGGATGGGTTTGCCAACGCAACGTGTCAGCTGACCTGGACCGAACGAACCTATGGCCGGGTATTCTCCTTGGCAGCATTGGGCCACGAATGCGTGGTACTCGAACAACTCGCGTCCGGCGTTCGTCAGGAGTTCCCATCGTCGATCATGGCACTCCTCGCACGCCATCACTTCGAGACCTGGCTGACGGGGATGTACTTGTTCTTCGGCGGCGACGTTGCACTCGAAGCCTTTCTCGGCGAGTCACAGCGATCCCACGAAGCGCTTCGCCAAGAGATCGAGAAGGTGCATGCGAACGGAGTCGCCCTTGACGTCGCGTTGCCACCGTTAGAGGAGTTCGAATGGGAAGCGGCCCGGTGGAAGTACGAACGGGCGGCGCAGGAACTCGACCGTCTGGGTAGCGAGTCGGGCCTTCTCCACAACGCTCTCGCCATGTACCAGGTCGTCTATCGTGCTCTCTCTGGTACCCACGGCGCCCACCCCACCCACCGACTCCTTGACACGTATGTCGATGCGAGCAGCATGTTTGCCAGAGTCCTGCCTCGATCCCAGTCCGTTCCTCTCCGGAGGGCGCTGCTTCAGGGTTCGCTCGTACTCAGCGCCATGCACGCACTCTTCTCGTTCGCCGAGCGGGGACTCCCTACTGACGAGTTCGCCCGCCTCGTCAACGAACTGAGGCCGTCAAGCAACGAAGACATTTCGACTTCACCAGGCTGACCTGCACAGGACTACGCCGACATCGCTAGCGCTCCGCCCGGCTTGACCGTCGACTTTCACCGTCGACTTCGGACCGGGCTACGGCGGAGGGTGGTTAGCGCCGAACTCGACCTGAGTCGGGCTATTGCCCGCGTCGACGTCTGCAGCGTGGGCCTCGCAGAAGGCTAAGGTGATTTCGATACGAGCGGCACCACTATCGCGAACCATAACCCGGTTCGTAACTGCCTCGTTCTCGCAGTCCTTCACCTGGCACTTACTCATCGACGCGCTCTGCTTCGGCAAACACCTGAGGGATGGGTCAACCTACTCACCCTACGGGTCCGGTTGTGGGGTGATTTGTCGATCCTCTGGACGGATGATCTGCCATTCCGCCGCCCATGGCGTCGTGACTACAGCTTGGCAGTACTCGTAGCCAGCGCGGCGAAGGGCTTCACTCCTTGCGCCAAGAGGGGCTACTTCGGAATCGAATACGAGTCCAACATGACCGAGGGCGAGGGGTTCCGCATCGGGGCCTTCCAGGAGCACAACCCACTCTCCGTCCGCCGCGTCTCGGGGTCCCGTGCACAGGCAACCGAGAAGCGCGCGAACAGCCCGTTCGTGATATGGGAGTTCAATATCGTCCGGCTCGAAGGTATTGGTCATCGGGTGGAATCGTACGCGTCGACCACCGCAGGAACGCAGATGGCCTTCATCATGGTTTCGGCACTGAAGGTTCGACTACCGACATGGCATACAACACTGTAGTTCTGGCGTCAAGTGAGACTTGATCCTTTAGTTATCCTGTAGCATGGACTCTGTGGAGGAGCGACGAGTGCGTCGGCGGCGGCTGTTCGACCTGGTCTCCGGCCAGGCCGGCTACTTCAGCGCCGCCCAGGCCCTGGACCTCGGCTACTCCTACCAGGCCCAGGCCCACCACGTCGCCGCTGGGAACTGGCTCCGGGTCGATCGGGGGATCTTCCGGCTGGCCGAATGGGTTCCCGGTGAGCACGACGAGCTGGCCCGATGGACGCTGTGGTCGAAGGGCCGCGCGGTCGTCTCCCACGAGTCGGCCCTGGAAGTCCACGACATCGGCGAGTTTGAGTCTCGCCGCGTACACCTCACGGTCCCACCTGCATTTACCATGCGCGACGAAGCACTCGCTCTGCACTTCGCCAAGCTGCCCGATGGCGACGTTCTTGAGCGCCCCGGCTTCCGGGTGACCACCCCGCTGCGATCGCTTATCGACGTGGCAGCGGGTGGTCCCGACGAGGAGCAACTTGCCCGGTCCATCTCGGAGGCTCAGCAGAAGGGCCTACTTACCCTTCGGCGTCTGCGTTCACGAGCCGAAGCCCTCGATGTGCGCGCCGCCCTAAACATCGAGCGCGCCATTACGGCCTCGACTGCGCCACCGCAATGACCTACGCAACGCCCCAGGCCCTACGGATGGCGCTGGAAGACAGGCTACGCAACCGTTCCGCACAGATGGGCATCTCCCTGGATCGGCTCCGCCGCCGCGTCGTGTTCGAGCGTGTCGTTGCTCGGCTGGAGGCGGCCGAGCCTGGCCAGTGGGTGCTCAAAGGCGGGATGGCCCTCGAGGTTCGCCTCGGTGACGATGCCCGACTCACCAAGGACCTCGACCTCGGCCTTCGTTCGGAGATCGACACGGCTGGCAACCTGCACGAACGTCTGGTCGACGCGCTCGTTGCCGACCGAGACGGGGAGGGGTTCGAGCTTGCTGCCGCCACGCCCCAGGTTCTCCAAGCAGACCGCGCGGGCCATGTCACGTGGCGGGTCAGCGTGGCGGCGAGGCTTGCTGGTCGGACCTTCGGCGGGCTCCGCCTCGATGTTTCGCCTCGGGCGCATGAGCTCGTGGCCACCGAGCACGTCGTCCTGCCCAACTCGCTCGACTTCGCCGGCATCCCGGCCGCCGTCGTCGAGATCGTCGATGTCAACCGTCACGCGGCTGAGAAGTTCCACGCCATGCTCCGCGACTTCGGCTCCCGGGAGAACACGCGGGTCCGCGACCTCGTCGACCTCGTTCTTCTCGTGGAGCACCACCTCGTCGCACCGGATCAACTTGCAGAGGCCGCCCGCCGGGTGTGGGCGGAGCGGGATGGCGCGGACCCACCTGCCGCCTTGCCGCCGCTACCGGAGTCGTGGCCCGCCCGCTACGAGCGGCTCGCCGCGGATCACGGTGGCGTGACCCCCACCTTCGCCGATGCAGACAGGTTGATCCGCGACACGTGGGGCCGGATGTTCCTGCGAGCGAACGACCAAGAAGGCTGACGGCTACCCAGCGAGCGCCAGCTCCGTCCGGAACACAGGCGTGGGCATCGAGTACACCTCGGACCTCCGACACCACGTTGACACCCAGTTTTCCGGTGGGCGCCGGGGTGCGGGTGTTCCATCGCGGGCCATTGCCGATCGCCGCCGATCGCCACCCTGCGTGAGCAATCCGGCCGAAACCGGCCACCCAATCCGGTTCAAACCGGCCACCCAATCCGGCCGAAACCGGCCACCCAATCCGGTTGATTCCGGCCACGTCGGCCTGATGAGACTCGGGGTCTGAGCGCCACCAGCGCGCAGGTGGAGATGGGCGTCGCCTCACGTCCCACCGATATCCACCAGATGAGGCACGGACCCTCCTGAACT
>JAKAQW010000028.1 GCA_021819525.1 Actinomycetes bacterium | reverse complement strand
CCCGCAAGCGAGGCCAACCCGTGGGAGAGGGCGAGAATCGGGATCGCGCTCCTGGCCGTGTCGAAGGACAGCCACCTGCAGGCGCGGACGACACTCGGCCCGATGCGCCAGGGGTGTTCTTGAGCGTGGTCGTGCCCCTGCGACCCCATGCAGCGGACGACCCCTCCCACGACACTGTGCTCACCGACGCGTTGGCCTCGCTTGCGGGCCAGAGCGACGAGGACTTCGAGGTCCTGCTGGTGCAGACCGGCACCTCGGGCACACCTGCCCGGCACGACCGGCTGCGCCTGTTCCTCGACGACCTCCCCGAGCACCTGGCCCGGCGCACCCGGGTGCTGCCTGCACCTGCACCGTCACCGTGGCAGTCACCTGCACCGTCACCGTGGCAGTCAAAGTCACATCAGTCGCCGTCGCAATCACCGCCGTCGTCGCCACCGTCGCCGCCGTCGCCAGCAGAACAGCCGTGCCGCCCGGCAGTCGACGCGCTTGCCACCGGGCTGGCGGGCGCCGGTGGGCGGTGGGTGGCCATGCTCGACGGCGCCATCGCCTTCGCCCACTGGGTCGAGGTCTTCCACCAGCTGGCGGCGAGCGCCCCCGGCAAGGTGCTCCATGCTGCGGTGGCCGTCCAACGAGGCCGCTCCAGCATCTGGTCGGGCGCCGCTGGCCCGGTGGCTGGCTTCGACCCGGTCACCTGGCCCGAACCCGAGCAGCTGCCCGGCGTGGACTGGCTCTCGTGGCTGTGGGCCCCGGCGGCCACCGATCTGCCCGCCGGGTGCGGGTTCGCCGTGCCCCGCCAATCAGGGTTCGACCTCGCCGCCCTGGCCGGTACCGGCACCGGCTGCCGCGCCGGGACCGGAGGGGGGTGCTTCGCTGGCAGCTGCTCGGGCAGAGCCGACGGCGATAGCAAAGCCCCCGCCGGCACGGGCACCGGCACCCCCGCCCCCGCCGGCACGGGCAGCGACATGCCCACCCCCACCTCCGCCGACGCCGGGTCCTGCAGCGACACCCCTACCGGCGCCGGGTCGAGCGGCTCCACGGATCCACGGGCCAGCGACGACCCGTTCGCCGTCGTCGCCCTGCGCCTGGCCAGCCTGGCCGGCGCCGTCGACACCACCCAGGTGACCTCTGTCCGCCGGCGCCTGTCTCCGGCGGCGAGCCCGGTCGCCACACCCGGCCGGGGATCTGCCGGTGAGGAGCACCCTCCACCCGTGAACGGCTCGGATCCGGTCGGCTCCTGGCTGCGCCACCAGTGGCTCCCCGTGGGGCCCAGCGAGCTCCGCCGCATCCAAGCAACAGGACGCGAGGTGGTGGAGCTGCGACGTGACGTGGCAGTCCATCGTGAGGCGCTGGCTGCGACCGAGGCCGCGCTGGCCGACGCCCGGCGTGATCTCGCCGCGCTGCGAGCGTCGACGAGCTGGCTGGTCACCGCCCCACTTCGGATGCTGGCCCACGCAGGCCGCAGGCGAGCCAGGCGCTGAGCAAGGGCTGTCTCGGTCGGCGCGCCTCGAGCCGACCAGCGGTACCACACCGCTCGGCGGCCAGGCGTCATCGGCTTGCGTCGCACTCAGAGGTACCCGGACGAGGCGCAGGAGTATCACTATGATATCGTGGTGAGGTGGACGTATTGATCAGAGACCTCCCCGACGAGATCCATGCCGAACTGGCTCGCCGTGCCGCTGCGGAAGACAAGAGCCTTCGCGCGTACCTACGAGACGTGCTGACCGAGCACGTGGCCGTTCCTTCGATCGACCAGTGGCTACAGCGTGTGCGAGAGCTCGGGCCGACCCATCCCGGCGGGCCTACCGGTGCCGAGCTGGTCACTGCCGCCCGCGCCGAAGACGACGAGCTCACAGGTCGTTGAGCGTCGTCGTCGTCGACGCCGCCGCTGTCGTGGACCTGATCTGCGATCTCCCCGCCGCCGACCCGTACCGATCTCACCTGGCGGCAGCCGATGGTGTCGCCGCTCCTGCCCACCTCGACGCCGAGGTGCTCTCGGCGCTTGGCCGCCTCGAGCGTGCCGGCCGCCTGTCGCGGGCGGCTGACCGCGTGCAGGCGCTGGCCACCTTCCCGGCCCGGCGCTGGCCGATGCGCCCGCTACTGCTCACAGCCTGGTCGTTGACGGATCGGGTCGCACTACGTGATGCCCTCTACGTGGCCCTCACGGCCTCCCTCGACGCCATCCTGGTCACCACCGACGGGCGTCTCCGGAGGACCGCCTCGGGGATCGTCACCGTGGCCGAGCCGAACGAGCCGGACGCCTGCTGACGGCGACCGGCTCGCACGCGGCGCGCACGGCGGCGGTGTCGTGGGGCTCCGGGGACGTCGACACCCGGTGGCCCTGCCAGGAAATGCACAGCCGGCTCGGCCATCATGGGGAGCTGTGGCCGGCCACCCCCGTCGCGTCGGGCGCCCGTGGTGGTCGCCTGACGAACGACGCCGCCTGACCCACCGGCTCCGCCTGACGAACGACGCCGCCTGACCACCAGCTCCGCCCGACCACCAGCTCCGCCCGATCACCAGCTCCGCCTGACCACCAGCTCGGCCTGACGAACGACTCCGACAGAGGAAGATTCCCCCATGGAAGCGCTCATCAACCCGACGAACCTCGTCAGCTCGTTCGGCTACGTCGCCATCTTCGTGCTGAGCGTCGCCCAGTCGTGCTGCGTGCCGACGTCCTCGGAGCTGACCCTCGGCTTCGCAGGCGCGCTGGCTGGCACCGGTCACCTGAGCCTGCCGGGGGCGATCCTGGTCGGTGCCAGTGGTGAGATCCTGGGGGCCTACATCGCCTGGGCCATCGGGCGCACGGCCGGCCGCAGCATCGTCGACCGCTACGGCAAGTGGGTCCTGCTCACCCACCACGACCTCGACCGTGCCGAGGCATGGTACGCCCGCCACGAGCGGTGGGGTGTCTTCGGCGGCCGGCTGCTGCCTGTCATCCGCAACTTCGTGGCGCTCCCCGCCGGCGTCGCCGAGGTGCCTCCGGTGCGCTTCGGCGTGCTCACCGCAGCAGGCAGCCTGCTGTGGGACGGGGCCATGGCCGGCATCGGCTACGGGCTCGGCAGCCGCTGGCACGCCATCATCCACGCCTTCGGCGACGCCGGCTACGTGCTCGGCGCCCTGGCCGTGGTCGCCGTCGTCGTGCTCGTCGTCCACCGCTGGCGGTCGTACGGCGCGCAGGTGAGCGCCGCCCACGCTGCCGCCGCGGCCACGACCGGGACGCTGCTCGGCGCAGATCCCGTCGGCGGCGGCAGTGCCTCGCCCGCTACCGGCACGGTGGCGGAGGCCGCCACCACGGCCGTGCGAGGCGCCGAAGTCGCCAACCCCCGCGAGGAGATCACGGCCCTCGTCAAGCGGCTCGCTGCTCCCGGCGCCGGCGTCGGTGAGCGCACCGGCGTCGCTGCCAACGAGCGCCTGACGGCAGCCGCCGGCGCCGTCCTGTTCGTGCTGATCTTCGTGGAAGGGCTGACGCTGGTGCGCATCGGCAGCATGATGGCCATGCACGTCATCGTCGGGCTCATCCTGGTCCCTCCGGTGCTCGTCAAGCTGGCCAGCACCGGCTGGCGGTTCGCCCGCTACTACACCGATCACCCCGAGTACCTCCGCAAGGGGCCGCCCCGGCGGCTGCTGCGGGCGCTGGCACCGGTGCTGGTGCTGAGCACGGTGGTGCTGTTCGCCTCGGGGATCGCCCTGGTCGTCATCCACGATCCGAACGGATGGCTCTACGTGGTGCACCGCTACGACTTCTTGGTGTGGTTCGCCGTCCTCGCCGTCCACGTCCTCACCTACATGTGGCAGGTGCCCGGCGTCGTGCGCCGCGACGTCAGCCGGCGTCCGCTGTACCGGCGCACCAGTCCCCGCGGCCGGCTGCTGCGCCTGTGGCTGGTCTGGGGCTCCGTGGTCGCCGGGGTAGCCCTGGCGGTGATCCTGTGGCCGTCGATCTCGGGCCAGGTGCACACGTTCTTCCACGTCCATCGGGCCGCCGCGACGCTCCGGCGACCCCGGATCGGCTCCCGGTAGCGCCCACGTCGGCGAGGTCGAGGGTCTCGCGCTGTGGCCGTGCTCGAGCCCAGGTCCGTCGCGTCAGCCGCCTGTGCCTGTTGGCCCCCTCCCCACGGCTCGAGCGGGGGGATTCCGACGTGTCTCCCTGGCTGTCTCGCCCGAGGCTCGTGCCGCAGCCTCCGTCGCCGTAAGAGAACCACCGGCAGGCGCCGGCGCAGGGATGGTGTTGCCGTCTTCAGGCCAGACCGGGCGCTCGGTACACTGACCGAGCGCGACCGCCGCCGGCACCTCGCCGTGGGCGCCTCGCCGTGGGCGCGCAGCAGGTAGGCACAGGAGGAGCGAACGATGCCACCCGATCCGCATCCGGCGTCCCACCCCGCCCCTGCCGGCGACCCCGCCCCTGCGGGTGACCCTGCCGGCGACCCCGCCACGACCGGTGCGGCCGAGCTGGGCCAGCGGCTCCACGACCTGGGCCGGCACGCGGCAGCGGGTGCCACGGCGGGAAAGCGGGCGGCGACGGCGTTGGGGCAGGCCACCGAGGCGGTGCACCTGGAGGTGGTCGCCACCGGCCTGCACGGCGACCGGGTGCTCGTCGGGCATGTGCTCGGGTGCCATCTGGTGCTGCCGGCCGGCGGGCTCCATGGCCCCAGGCAGACCCCCGCGGTCGTGTACCTGTTCGCAGACGCGGTGGCGGTACGCCCGAGCGACGACGCCCCGATGTCGACGGTGCCGCTGCTCGGGCTCCACATGGTCTTCCCGCCGCTGGCGGTGACCCGGTGGCTGTACAAGGCGGGCCGCATCGAGCACGCCAACCTCGACCTGGTGACCGTGGCGCGGGACTTCGAGGCCGCCATCGCCGACTGGACCGTCGACGACTTCGCCGAGGCCGACCCGAAGCTGCAGGTGTACCGGGCCGGCTCTCTGGACGGGCCGGTCCATGTCTACCAGCGCCTCGGCTTCGCCCACCTGTGGCTGGCGGTGCCAGGTGGTCACCCGGTGCACCTGAAGAGCACGCTGCCGGTGACGGCCGAGGCGTTCGCCACGCTGTGGGATCTCTGCCATGGCGCCGGCTGGCCCCAGGGGACCGCCATGGACGCGCCGCACGGCGCCGGCGACGAGCCGCCGTCCTGAGCCGTCAGGCACCGGGCCCGCCGGAGGCAGCGCAGCCGCCCGGGCGGACAAGTGAGCGACCCCGCCCTTGCGGACGAGGCACTTCGGCGCAGTTGGGTAGATTGACCGTGCCCGGCGATGTACCCGGAGCCGGGCGCGCACGGTCCCAGTCGGAGATCTCGCAGGTCGGGCACGCCGGGCCGACCGATGCGCGAGGCGCAGAAGGTGGAGAGCGATGGGCGAGGAGCAGCAGGTGGGCAGCGTCGACCAACAGGCCCGTCACGCCAACCTGATCCGCCGTGTCAACGTCGGCGACACCCTCACGAGGTCTGCGTGGAGGGATCCGACCAAGCTCGCGGTGGTCGACGGCAGCCGGCGTCTGGACTACCGGACGCTGAACAGCGACGTCAACCGGCTTGCCAACGCGCTTGCGGCTCGAGGCTACCTCCGAGGCGACGTGCTGGCGCTGGTCTCGGGGAACAGCCTCGAGTTCCTGCTCACCTACTACGCCTGCGCCAAGCTCGGGGTGATCTGCGTCCCGATCAACCTCGGGTGGAGCACGTCGGAGGTCGCCTACGTGCTCCAGCACTCTCGTGCGAAGGGGCTGGTCGTAGAAGCCCAGGCCCTTGCGGCGCTGGAAGGGGCCCTCGCCGAGGCACGAGCGATCCGCGACGTCGTGGTGGCCCCGGGGACGGCAGCCGACTGGGCCCCGGCGACGGGGGACGGGCGGGAGTGGGCGAGCCTCGCGGCGCTGCTCGACGGTGCCAGCGCCGACGAGCCGGAGGCCTATGTCGAGGACCGCGACGCGCTCAGCTACCTCTACACGAGCGGCACGACTGCTGCGCCGAAAGGGGTGGTGAGCAGCCATCTTGCCGTCTACCTCGAGTCGACGACCGCGGTGATGGACTTCCGGGTGCACCGTGACGACCGGGCGATCGCCGTGCTGCCGCTGTTCCACACCGCACAGTTGAACGGGTTCACGACACCGGTGCTCCTGATGGGAGGCACGGTCGTGCTCCAGCGGGGATTCGACGCGGGGAGGCTGCTCGAGGTCGTCGAGGCCGAGCAGATCACGCGGATCTTGGCACTGCCGATGATGTACCGGGCGATCCTCGATCATCCCGACCTCGCACGACGCGACCTGTCGAGCCTGCGGCTCGCCGCCTACGCGATGGCGCCGATGCCAGACGAGGATCTCCGCCGAGCGATGGAGGCGCTGTCGTGCGACTTCACCCTCGGCTTCGGGCAGACGGAGATGAACCCGCTCACCACCGTGTTCCAACCCGAGCAGCAGTTGAGCCACCCCGGATCGGTGGGCACGCCGGTGGTGAACGTGCAGGTGGCGATCGCGGATGACGACGGCCGGCTGCTCGACCAGGGTGAGAGCGGCGAGATCGTGTACCGAGGTCCGCACGCGATGGAGGGCTACCTGCGCGACGAGGAGGCGACCGCGAGCGCGTTCGCTCATGGGTGGTTCCACTCCGGCGACATCGGCCACTTCGACGCCGACGGGGTCCTCTGGTTCGAGGACCGCAAGAAAGACGTGATCAAGACAGGCGGAGAGAACGTCGCCTCGATCGAGGTGGAGCGAGCGCTCTACGACACCGAGCCCCGCATCCACGAGGCGGTCGTCATCGGCCTTCCCCACCCTCGCTGGGGCGAGGCGGTCACCGCGGTGGTCGTCCCGCGACCTGGGGAGACGGTGAGCGAGGTGGAGCTGCAGGACAAGCTGAAGGCACGACTGGCCGGGTTCAAGGTGCCGAAGGCCGTGGTCGTCGCCGGCGAGCTACCCCACACCTCCACCGGCAAGGTCCAAAAGCAGGTGCTGCGTGATCGCTTCCGCGACCTCTACGAGAAGCGCTGATCGAGCAGGCTGTCGCGCGTCGGCCCGGTACTGGCCGTCGGGCAGGCAAGAGACCTGGTCAGCACCTGCCCGGGGAGCAGGGGAGGGGCGTCGCGAGCGGAAGTCCGGGTCAGGGCGAGGTGCCGGCTCAGGGAGAGGTGTCGCCGGGCGGGCCGGGTGACGACCCGGCGCGAAGGCCTCGCAGCACGATCCCGACCAGCTCGTCGGCCGCCTGGCGCGGGGTGGTGCGCAGCGTGGGCATGACGTCGGGCTGCGACAGCGTACGGGCCACGCCGCCGAGCGCGTAGGCCAGCGCGGCGGTGTCGACGGCGGGGATGTCGCCGCGCTCGACAGCCAGCTCCAGCAGGCAGCGGGCCACCGCCACCACGTAGCCGGCGTGGAAGTCGGCGAGCCGTTTCGCCGCCGGCATGGCGGCCAGGTCACGGGCGAACGCCTCACTTCGGCCGTCCACCGCCGCGTGGGCCGCCTTCAGGTAGGCGGCCACGGCGTCGAGCGGGTCCATGTCGGGGTCGACGGCCTCGATTGCGCTGCGCCCGACCCTCCACAGGCCCCGGTCCACGACGACCAGCACCAGCTCGTCGCGGCTCGGGGCGAGCCCGTACAGGGTGCGCAGCGAGCAGCTGGCTCGGGCCGCGATCTCGGCCATGGTGAGGCTGGCGAACCCGCCGGCGAACATGGTGACCAGCTGGTCGAGGATCTGACGCTGGCGCTCGGTGAGCTGCTCCTCGCGTCGGCGGTCGAGGACGGGAGGCGGCGGCGTGAGCGCGCGTAGGCGGCGTTCCAGCTCGGTGGTCCCGGCGCTGGACAGCACCGCGGGCGGGGTCATCGGGCCGCCTGCTCGAGCAGGGCCGCAGGCACCGGCACCACCCGGCTGCGCAGCCACTCGCCGAGGCCCTTGGCCTGGGCGTCCTGGCGGCTCGACGCGGCCACCCCCTCCTCTAGGAGGTCGTGGACGACGAAGTTGAGGGCCCGCAGGGCGGGGAGCCGGTGGCGTTCGACAGTGCAGGCGCCCGTCTCGGGCAGCAGGCGCTGGAGCTCCTCGGTGGTGAGCGTGGCATCGAGCCAGGCCCATACCTCGTCGGTGCGGGCGAAGACCCCCAGGTTGGCATGACCGCCCTTGTCGCCCGAGCGGGCCCCGACCACCCGGCCGAGGGGGACCTCGACGCATGCGCCGCCGGGCACCGCGGCCACCGGCCCGGCCAGGCCGTCGACCCGGACCTCCCCCGCGGGCGCCAGCGAGCCGACCACGCTGCGGGTCCCGCCGAGCACCTCGACGATCTGGGGGACCAGGTCGGCACCGATGCGGGCGGGGCGGTAGACCCCGTAGGGCCGGGCGCCCGACGGGCCGGCGCCGATGCCGAAGAAGCCGGGGATGCTGGCCAGCGCCAGCTCGGTGAGCGCGTCGGACATCGCCCGGCCCACCTTGCGCTCGTCAGGGTCTTTCAGGGTGAGGCGCCACAGGGCCACCGCCTCCTCGTTGGTGGCCGGGTCGGGCTTGTCGGTGCGCACCAGGCGGGTGGTGACGCTCGCGAGCTCCTCGGGCCGCTGCGGGCACGCCCGCCAGAACGCGCGCTCTACCACGGCGGCCTTGGCCTCGATGTCGAGCCCGGTGAGGGCGACGGCGAGATCCTGGCGGAAGCCGCCGAGCTCGTTCGTCGCCACCTTCAAGGTGGAAGGCGGCGGCTCCCCGCGGGTACCGGAGATCCGGACCCGGTCGGGGCCGGCCTGGGCCAGCTCGATGGTGTCGAAGCGGGCGGTCACGTCGGGCCCGAGGTAGCGAGGCCCGCCGATCTCGTAGAGGAGCTGGGAGGTCACCGTGCCGACGGAGACCTCTCCGCCGGTGCCGTCGTGCTTGCCGATCACCGACGAGCCGTCCCCGGCCACCTCGGCCCACGGGAACCCGACCCGCTCCATGCCCGGCACTTCGGTGAAGAACGAGTAGTTGCCCCCGGTGGCCTGGGCCCCGCACTCGATCACGTGGCCCGCGACCACCGCTCCGGCCAGGCGGTCCCAGTCGTCGCGGGCCCAGCGGTGGTGCCAGGCGGCCGGCCCGCACACCACGGCGGCGTCGGTGACCCTGCCGGTGACGACGATGTCGGCTCCCCGTTCGAGCGCCTCGACGATGCCCCAGCAGCCGAGGTAGGCGTTGGCCGTGATGAGGCGCGAGGGATCCCCGAGGGGCTCGCCGGTGTCGAAGTCGGCCAAGGGCGTGCCGGCCTCGGCCAGCTCGGCCAGCCGGGGCAGCAGGTCGTCACCGCTCACGGTGGCGATGGTCGGCGACAGCCCCAGGCGGTCGGCCACCTCGGCCACCGCCTCGGCGCACCCTGCCGGGTCGAGCCCGCCGGCGTTCGACACCACCCGGATGCCGCGCTCGAGGCAGGTGCCCATCACCTGCTCCATCTGGGTCACGAACGTCCGTGCGTAGCCGCCGCCGGGGCGCTTGGCCCGGCTCCTGGCCAAGATGAGCATGGTGAGCTCGGCCAGCCAGTCGCCGGTGAGGACGTCGATCGGGCCGTCCTCGACCATCTCGCGGGCCGCCGACAGGCGGTCGCCGTAGAAGCCGGAGCAGTTCGCGATGCGGATCGGGTCGGTCACGGCCGGGTCCCCTTCACAGCGATCTCCCCGTGACGGCACGCTCCCCGTGACAGCCGCCGTTCTCGTCACGGCCCAGCGTCTCCCTCACGGCCGACCGTCCCCGTCGGCGGCCCCGGCGGGCTCGAGCACCAGCAGGGCCGCCCCGTTCTCGACCTGCTGGCCCACGGCCACGAGCAGCTCGGTGACCACCCCGTCGCCCGGCGCGGTGATCCGGTGCTCCATCTTCATCGCCTCGAGCACTACCAGCGTGTCGCCGGCGCAGACCTGCGCGCCCGGCTCGGTGCGCACGTCGACCACCTGACCCGGCATGGGCGCCACCAGGCCACCTGCCACCAGGCGGCCGCTGCCGGGCACGGCGAAGCGGGGGACCACGACGAGCTCGACGGTGCCGCGGGGCACCTGGACGAAGCACCGCTCCCCGTCGCGCGTCACCCGGGCGCTGGCCCGGCGGCCGTCCACCTCCACGTCGACCCCCGACGCCGACCAGCCATGCACGCGGGCCTCGCCACCGTCGCCGAGCGCGAAGGCACCGTCGCGCCGCGCCCGGTAGGTCACGGTGACCTCGTCGTCGCCCGCCCGCAGCGTCACCGACTGGTCCGGCAGGCGGGCGTTGCGCCAGGCGGTGGGAAGCCCGGCGAGGATCGGGGCCTCGGCCCGGTTGGCCCCCGCCATCCACATCGTCGCAGCCACCGCCGCCCACCGCCGCACCTCGGGCGTCAGCTCCAGGGCGAGGGCCGGGCGGTGGCGCTCGATGAAGGCGGTGGTGGTGTCGCCGGCCAGGAACCCCTCGCTGCGAAGCGTCGCTGCAAGGAAGTCGCGGTTGGTGGTGACGCCCCCGAGGTGGAGGCCCTCCAGGGCGAGGGCCAGGCGGCCGGCCGCCTCGGCCCGGGTGGGGGCGTGGGCGATCACCTTGGCCAGCATGGGGTCGAAGGCCACGGTGACCTGCGACCCCTGCTCGACTCCCGACTCCCAGCGCACCTCGGGCGACCGGGCGGGCTCGAAGGCGACCAGGGTGCCGGTGGCGGGGAGGAAGCCCGCGGCGGGATCCTCGGCGCACAGCCGCACCTCGATGGCGTGACCGGCGAAGCTGACGTCGTCCTGGGTGTAGCCGAGGGGCTCGCCCGCCGCGATGCGTAGCTGCTCGCGCACGAGGTCGATGCCGGTCACCTCCTCGGTCACCGGATGCTCCACCTGCAAGCGGGTGTTCACCTCGAGGAAGAAGAATTCCCGAGTGGCGTCGTCCACCAGGAGCTCCACGGTGCCCGCGGACTGGTAGCCGATGGCCCGCCCGAGGGCCAGTGCGGCGTCGCCCATCGCCGCGCGCATCGCGCCGTCGACGATCGGCGAGGGGGACTCCTCGATCAGCTTCTGGTGGCGACGCTGGACCGAGCACTCCCGCTCGCCCAGATGGACCAGGGCGCCGTAGCAGTCGCCGAGGATCTGGATCTCCACGTGACGCGAGGCGGCCACGTAGCGCTCCAGGAAGACCCGGTCGTCGCCGAAGGCGCCGGCCGCTTCGCGACGGGCAGCGGCCAGGGCGTCGTCGAGCTCGCCGGGTGCGCTCACCACCCGCATGCCCTTGCCGCCGCCACCAGCCGCCGCCTTCACCAGCAGCGGGTAGCCCAACGCGCCGGCGCCGGCGGGGTCGTCCGTCGACGCCAAGGTGGGGACCCCCGCGGCGTCCGCCAGCTTCTTCGCCGCAATCTTGTCGCCCATGGCGGCGATCGCCTCGGCCGGTGGGCCCACCCACTCGAGCCCGGCCTCCGCCACCTCGGCGGCGAAGGCGGCGTTCTCGGAGAGAAACCCGTAACCGGGGTGGACCGCCTCGGCACCCGACGCTCGGGCCGCCCGCAGGATCCCCGCCGGGTCGAGGTAGCCGGTGGTGAGGCGCACGGCCTCGTCCGCCTCGGCCACGTAGGGGGCACCGGCGTCCGCGTCCACGTAGACCGCCACGCAGCAGATGCCCATGGACCGGGCCGTGCGCATCACGCGCCGCGCGATCTCACCGCGGTTGGCGACAAGGATCGACGAGAAGCTCACAGCCGGAACACCCCGTAGCCCCCGGCGCCCTCCACGGCCCGGTGGCGCACGACCGACAGGCACAGGCCCAGCACCGTGCGGGTGTCACGGGGGTCGATGATGCCGTCGTCGCTCACGGCGCCGGTGGCGGCCAGCGCCAGCGACCCCTTCTCCTGGACGGCCTCCGCCATCTCCACGATGCGGCGGTCCTCCTCCTCGTCGAACGCCGTGCCGGCGCGCGCTGCCTGGGTGCGGCGGACGATCGACATGACCCCGGCGATCTGCTTCGGCCCCATGACGGCGATCTTCGCGGTGGGCCACAGGAACGTGAACCGGTTGCCGAAGGCCCGACCCGACATGCCGTAGGTGCCCGCGCCGTAGGAGGCGCCGATGATCACGGTGAGGTGCGGCACGGTGGAGTTGGCCACCGCGTTGATCATCTGCGATCCCTTCTTCACGATTCCCTCGGCCTCGAAGTCGCGCCCGACCATGTAGCCGGTGACGTTCTGCACGAAGACGAGCGGCACGTCGACCTGGTTGGAGAGCTGGATGAACTGGGCGGCCTTCTCCGCCGACTTCGGGTAGATGACCCCGTTGTTGCCGAGGATCCCGACCGGGTAGCCGTGGATGGAGGCCCAGCCGCAGACGATCGTGCTGCCGTAGCGGGTCTTGAACTCCTCGAAGCGCGACCCGTCCACCACCCGGGCGATCACGTCACGCACGTCGACCGGCTGCCGGAGATCCCGGCTGACCAGGCCGAGCAGCTCCTCGGGGTCGTGCACCGGCGGCTCGGGGTCGAACGACGGGCCCGGGCCGGCCTTGCGCCAGTTCAGGTGGGAGACCACCTCGCGGCACATCCGGATGGCGTCCATCTCGTCCTCGGCGAGGTAGTCGCCGAGCCCGGAGACCTCGGCGTGCAGCTGCGCCCCGCCGAGCGTCTCGTCGTCGGACTCCTCGCCGGTGGCCATCTTCACCAGCGGCGGGCCGGCCAGGAAGATCTTGGACTGCCCCCGGACGAGGATGTTGTAGTCGGACAGGCCCGGCTGGTAGGCGCCGCCGGCCGTCGAGGACCCAAAGGTCACGCAGACGGTGGGGATGCGCAGCTTGGACAGCTCGATCAGGTCGTAGAAGAACCGGCCCGTCTCGGCGAAGTGGGTGAGCGTGGCCCGTCGGCGGCCGCCCTCGCCCTCCACGCGGAGGTCGGCGCCGGCGGACTCCACGAAGCTCAGGTACGGCATGCGGTTGTCCCGGGCGATCTCCAGAGCCCGCATCCACTTCTTCCCGGCGTAGGGGGTGAGGGCACCGCCGAGGACCGAGGGGTCGTTGGCCATGATCACGCACTCGGTGCCGGCGATCACCCCGATGCCCACCACCATGCCGCCGCCGACTGTGTAGTCGGAGTCGTAGGCGGCCAGCGGGCTGATCTCGAGGAACGGGCTGTCGGGGTCGAGCGCGTTCGCGATGCGCTCGCGCACCGGCAGCTTGCCCCGGGACCGCAGACGCGCCATGCGCTCGGCGCCGCCCCCGGCCGCGGCCTGGTCGAGCAGCCCGTCGATGACGGCGAGCTGCTCGAGCATGTCCTCGCGGTTGCGCACGAACTGCTCGGAGGCGGGGTCGACGCTCGAGCGCAGCGGGGGTGCCAACAGGGTTCGCCGCACGGCAAGATGCTAGGGAGGGTAATATCTGACTGTCAATGTGACCGTAGGACGTGGCCGCTTGGACGTGGCCGCTTGGACGTGGCCGCTTGGACGTGGCCGCTTGGACGTGGCCGCTTGGACGTGGCCGCTTGGACGTGGCCGCTTGGACGTGGCCGGCGCGGTGAGCCGGACCGGGGACATCTGCGTCCTCGAAGTGGCCGTGCACTGCCCCGAGGCGCCACGGGCCGACCTGGCACGGATCGAGGAGCAGGTCGGCGAGCGGCGCCACGACGTCGACGTCGTCAGCGCTCTCCGCGTTCGTGGCGCGACCGAGCTGCTCTGTGGCAGGCCATCTCGCAGCCGCGCGTGCGCGCCCGGTAGGGAGAGGCTCGTTCGGCGCACCCCCGAGACGCACGTCCGAGGCGCCCTGGAGGCGCGCATCTGAGACGCCCGAGACGAACGCCCGAGGCGCCCCGGAGGCGCCCATCCGAGGCGCACGTCCGAGGTGCCCATCCGAGGTGCACGTCCGAGGTGCCCATCTCCTGCACTGCCCGCCGTCGCTGGTGCTCACTGCGCGCCCGGAGCCGCCGGGCCGGTCAACTTCGGCGCCGCACCTGCCGATGACCTCGGTACGGCCCGGTGACCACGCTGATCGCAAGAGGGTCGCCGCCGGGCCACGGCCGGCATCGCCGCACCTCGCCGGCGATGGTCGTAGCGACAGGCGCTAGCCGGACAGGACTTGATGAACCACCAGACCAGCCCTCACCACCAGGACCACACGCCGTCACCTTCTCCCCGATCCAGGCTGCTCCCCCGGGCCCGGCTGGCGGCGGGTCCCCGTCCGCTGCCCGACCTGAGCCCCCGAGAACCCCGAGAGCCCCGACTCTCCCGACCCCCCCGGCACCCCCGACTCCCCCGACTCTCCCTACTCTCCCCACAATCCCGGCACCCCCGACTCCCCCTACTCTCCCCACAATCCCGGCACCCCCGACTCCCCCGACTCTCCCAGCACCCCCGACGAGCCCGGCTGATGGCGGGCACCCGGTGGCTGGCGTTCGGGCTCCTGACCGCGGTGCTCGCCGTGGCCGGCGTCTCGGTGACTGCCACGGCGGCTGGCGCGGTCAACAGCAGCACCGCGCTGGTCCCGCTGCCCGGTGACGTGGTGCCCATGGCGCCCGCTGGCCACCAGCAGCCACACGTCGCCCGCAGCGCACCGAGCGCCGGGTCGACCGGCAGCGCACCGAGCACCAGCGCACCGAACGGAACCGGGCCGGCCGCGTCGACCCCGACCCCGGCCCTGGCCACCCCGGCGGGGCCGGCCGCCGCCACCCAGTCCATGGCCTTCGACGTGGTGTTCCCGGTCAGCCACCCGAAGGCCCTCGCCCAGCTGGCCAACGCCGTCAGCCTGCCGGGCAGCCCCGAGTACCGCCACTTCCTTTCTGTGAGGTCCTTCGCCCGCCGGTTCGGGCCGCCGGCTGCCGCCATCGCCACCACCGACCGCTACCTCGCGTCCCACAAGCTCCGCGTGGGTGCGCTGGCCGCCGACGCGCTCTTCCAGCCCGTGTCGGGGACGGTGGCCGACGTGACCGCCGCCCTGCACACCACCGTGGCCGACGTGACCGGCGCCGACGGGGTAACCGCACCGTCGGTGACCGGCGTGCCCGAGCTTCCCGCCAACGTGGCCGCCGACATCGGCTCCCTCCAAGGCATCCAGCCCTGGACCATGCCACAGCCCTCGATCAGCGCCAGCCCCTACCAGGCACCGTCGCCGTCCGCGGTGGCAGCCGGGGGGTCGCAGAGCTACCCCGACGCCACTGCCGTCTGCCCGGCGTGGACCGCCAGCCAGACCGACGCCGCCTGGACACCGGGCACGCAGGCAGCCATGGACCAGCTGTCGGCCTTCTGGTCCTCCGGGTACGCCGGCCAGGGCCAGACCGTCGGCCTGGTCGAGTACTCCACCTACAGCCCCTCCGACATCTCGACCTACGCGTCGTGCATAGGCTTGAGCTCCCCGCCGAGCATCACCAACGTCGTCGTCCAGCCGGTGTCACCAGGCAGTCCCGAAGCCGACTTCGACATCGAGACCCTGCTCGCCGCCACGCCCGACGCCAAGCAGATCGTCTACACCGGCGACCCCGTCGCCCTCGGGCTGGGCACCGCAATCTCCCAGGACAAAGCCCAGGTGCTCTCCGACTCGTGGTCCGTGTGCACCGCGGATGTCCCCGCCTCCACGCAGCAGTCCGACAACACCCTCTACGCCGAGGCGGTGACCCAGGGCCAGAGCATCCTGGCCGCCTCGGGTGACAGCGGTGCCGAGGGGTGCGCGCCCAACGGCAATACCACCACCATCTCGCCCAACTGGCCGGCGGCCTCGCCGTACGTGGTCGGCGTGGGCGGCACCACCACCAGCTCGTACGCCACCGACCCCACCGCCGAGGCAGCGCTGTGGCCCTACAGCGGCGGGGGGCTCGACCAGGCCGGCACCCAGCCGCCGTGGCAGAACGCGCCGGGGACCGCCACCTACGAGACCAGCGCCTGGTGCGACAACGCCACGGGATGCCGCCAGGTGCCAGACGTGTCGGCCGACGCGGCAGGACCGTACCCGCTGTACTGCACCATCGGGAGCTGCGCGACCAGCGGCTCGACCAGCACCTCCGCCGGGTGGGGGGCTGCTGCCGGCACCAGCGCGGCAGCGCCGTCGTGGGCATCTGCGCTCGCCCTCGAGAACCAACGCTGCGGGGCGAGCGTGGGGTTCGTCCTCCCCACGCTGTACGAGGAAGCCGACGCCGGGAAGCTGCCTCTCGGCACGGTGCTCGGCGGCAGCAACGACGTCTACGGCGCGAACGGCGGCCAGTTCCAGAACCCCGGCACCGGGGTCTACAGCCCGACCAGCGGCCTGGGCGACCTCGGCCAAGGCGGCCCCAGCTTGGCAGCGGGCCAGCTGTGCACATCGTACGTGGCGAACCTGAAGGCACCCGCCGACCAGCTTCCCTCGACGCCGGTCGCGCTCGTGGCCTCGGGCACCAGCACCAGCGCCACCGTCAGCGTCGCCTCGACAGGCCAAGCCCCCCTCGACGTCACCGGGATCACCGTGGCCAGCACCAGTGTCGCGGGCGACTACAGCGTCGGCGCCGGCACCTGCACCGGCAACGTCACCCCCGGCTCGACCTGCACCTTCACCGTCACCTATACCGGGCCGTCCACCTCCACGCCTCCGACGGCGGTGGTGTCGCTCGCCGACGACGCCTTCGACTCGCTGCAGTACGTGACCATCGTTGCCCCGGCGATCACCGCACCCCCAAGCTCGACCGGCACCACCAGCACGGGCACGAGCACGGGCACGGGCACGACGAGCACCGGCACCGGCACGAGCACCGGCACCACGGGCACGGGCACGGGCACGGGCACGGGCACGACGAGCACCGGCACCACCAGCACCGGCACCGGCACGAGCACCGGCACCACCAGCACCGGCACCTCGGGCACGGGCACGACGAGCACGGGCACCAGCGGCACGAGCACCGGCACCTCGGGCACGAGCACGGGCACGACGAGCACGGGCACCAGCGGCACGGGCACGGGCACAACGGGCACCGGCGGAACGAGCACGACGAGCACGTCGGGCACCGGCACCAGCGCCCCACCGAGCTCTCCCACCCACATCGAGACCAAGACACCCACCACCCCGCCGGCCACCGGCTACAACCTGGTGGGCAGTGACGGCGGGGTGTTCGTCTTCTCCACCGACCGTGGCGCCGGCTTCTACGGGTCACTCCCCGGGCTCGGCATCACGGTGAACGACATCGTGGGGCTGGTGCCCACCGCTGATGGCCAGGGCTACTTCCTCGTCGGGCGCGACGGCGGGGTGTTCGCCTTCGGCAACGCCCCGTACCTCGGATCCCTCCCCGGGCTCGGCGTCCACGTGAACGACATCGTCGGCTTGGTGCCTACCCCTAACGACCAGGGGTACTTCTTGGTCGGGCGTGACGGTGGGGTGTTCGCCTTCGGCAACGCCCCTTACCTCGGATCCCTCCCCGGGCTCGGCGTCCACGTGAACGACGTAGCGGGGATCGCCGCCACCGCCTCAGGCCATGGCTACTGGCTGGTCACCAGCCACGGCGCGGTCACCGGCTTCGGGGACGCCACCAATTACGGATCTGTGCCCACCCCGCTGGACAACGTGAGCGCCATCACCGCCACGCCAAGCGGTGCCGGCTACTGGATCGTCACCCAGAGCGGGGCCCTTTACAGCTTCGGGGGCGCCGTGTTCCACGGGTCGCTGCCGTCGCTCGGGGTGACCCCGTCGGCGCCGGTGATCGGCATGGTCGCCACCACCGGCGGCTACCTGCTCGTGGGCGCCGACGGCGGGATCTACAGCTTCGGCGACGCGCCGTTCGCCGGCTCGCTGCCGGGCCTCGGCGTCCACGTCGACGACATCGTCGGGGTCGCCCCCACCTCCTGAGACGAGCTGGTCTCTCGCCGCCAGACCCAGCGTGCCCTCCATCGAGAGCACCAACGAGCGGGGGACGACGAGAAGGTCGGCATCCACTTCGTCGCCGAGGTGCTGTTCCGGGGCTCTCGTCGAGGGGCTCCCGTCGAGGCTCTCCAGCCTCTCGAGCGCCACGACGGCGCCACGGCTGTGAGCCCTGGCGCTCGAGAGGTGAGCTCAGGTGACGTTCAGCACCTCGTCGATGGTGGTCGCTGCCGCCGGCTTGGTCGGGGCCGAGGTGTCCGTGGCGGTGATGGTGCAGGAGCCCGCCAGGCTCAGAAGCGGCGAGGTGTAGGTCACCGCCACCACACCGCTGGCGTCGGTGGTGCCCGAGGTGGCCGACAGCGTGCCGCACCCTGATACCAGGCCGCTTCCGCTCATGGTGAAGGTGACCGTGCTGCCACTCACCGGCGCGCCGCCGGAGGTCACGGTGGCAGTCACCGTCGATGACGACGACAGCACCGGGCTCACGATCAAGGTGGACGGGTTCGCGCTGACGGTGATGACCGGCGCAGGGGCGCTCTGGGTGACCGTAGCCGTGCCGCTGGCTCCAGTGTCGGCTTCGGTGGCTGTCACCGTGCAGGCCCCGGGGGTGGTCGAGGCGGTGTAGGTGGCGGTCGCCTGACCCGAGGCGTTGGTGGTGGTCAACGTCGGGCTGACCGTGCCACAGGAGCCCGCGGGGTCAGCGCTGAGGGTGAGCTCGACCACGTCGCCGCTCACGACCGCACCAGAGGTGTTCGTGACGGTGGCCGTCACAGTGGAGGTCGAGGAGGTCTCGGCGGGCACGCTGCTCGGGTCAGCGGTGACCTTCACCGTGTCGGCCACCGACGGGACCGGGCCAGAGGTCTGGGTCACGTACGCGAGGCCACTGGCGCCGGTGTCGGCTTCGGTGCCCTGCACGGCGCAGAAGCCGGGGGTGGTCGACGAGGTGTAGACCACCACGGCGGTGCCGTTCGACTGCGTCGTCGCCGTGGTCGGATCCACCGTGCCGCACGACCCGGTGGCCGACGCGCCGGTGGTGGTGAAGGTCATGGCGTCACCGCTCACCGCGCTGCCGTCGTGGGTGACGGTCACCGTGAAGGCCTGCTGGGCGGTCCCGTTCGCCTCCAGTGTCGCCGTCGGCGGGCTGAAGGTGACCGAGGTGCCCACGGCGGGAGTCGCCGAGGTGACCGTGAAGGGCACCGAGGTGGTCACCGTCGCCCCGGTGGTGAGGGTGGCCACGAAGTCCAGCGTGCACGACCCGGTGGGCGCCGAGGTGGGGATGGTGACGAAGAACGCCCCGTTCACCGAGCTGAACGGCACCGACTGGCTGCTCAGACCGCAGCCGCTCGCCGTCAGCGTGCTGACGCTCGAGGGGTCGGTGACCGTGCCGGTCACCACCGTGCCCGGCGGCCCGGAGGTGGGGGTGACACCGGTGACAGAGCCGGCTGCCGGCGGTGCGGGGACGGTGAAGTAGCCGAAGGCGTCGACCACCACGTTGGTCTCGCCGGCGTAGTTGTAGATGTTCACCGTCCCCGACGACGACAGCGTGGCCAGGTCTGCGTTGGCGGTGATCTGGCCGGGGCTGAAGTTCAGATCCGAGGTGCCCGCCGGCGGGGTGATGGCGCTCGGGGTGACCGTGAGGAAGCTGTTCGCGGTGGCGGTGGCTTCGGTGACGTTCAAGACCGCCGCAGTCGGGTTCCCGCCGACCTCGGCGGGGATCGTGGTGGCGCCGGCGCTCGCGCCGGCCACGGCCACCGTCAGCTGGCTGCCTGCCCCGAGGGTGTCACCGGCGTTCGCCTGGCCGCTGCCAGGTCGGGTGTCGGTGATCCGGCCGGGGGGGATCGGGGTGAACAGGGCACCGTCGGTCACGGTGCTCGAGGAGCTGGTGAAGTAGCCGACCACGTCGACCACCACGTCAGTGCGTCCGGCGTAGTTGTAGATGTCGATGGCCCCGTTGGCGCCGATCGGCACGATGGCCCGAGTGGAGGCAGTCTGGCCCCGCACCCAGTTCACGTTCGAAGCCAACGGCAGGCTGGTGGCCCCTGGGTACGCGGTGAGATAGCCGTTGGCGGTGGTGTTCGTGGCGGTGAGCTGCACCACGGCGGCTTCTGCCCCGGTAGCCGGCACGCCGGCCTCGCCGGCCACGGCCACGCTGATGGTCTGGCCGCCGCTCATGGTCGACAAGGCGAGGTTCGCCGCGGGGATGTGCTCGTCGGCGCAGTCCGAGCCGGCCCCCGGCGGGACGTCGCCGCAACGGGTGTCGGCCACCCGTGCGGGAGGGAGCGCCACGTAGCGGCCGGCGGCGCCGGTGGTGGCAGCGGGGGAGTCGAAGTACCCCTCCAAATCGACCACCACGTTCACCGTTCCGGTCGACCCGTTGTACACGGTGACCTGGTTGGCCGACGACAGCTGGCTGATGACCAGGTTCGGCACCACGCAGTCGATCGTGGTGCAGCCGGCGGGGCCGGGCTCGAAGTTCAGCACCGACTCGAGGGGGGTGGACTCCCCTGCCGGGTAGACGGTGAGAAAGCCCGAGGCGGTGGCATCCACAGCGGTGACGTTCAAGGCGACAGCAGTAGCACCTGCGGGCACGGAGGAGGGCATGGTGATGGTGAGCGTCCCGTGCGACGACAAGGTGTCCCCGGCGCCGGGCTCGCCGCTGTTGGGTCGGGTGTCGGCCAGGCGCTGCGGGGTGAGCGGCACGTAGTTGCCGCCGGTGGTAGTGGTCGCCTGGTGGGGGTGCAGCGCGGCGGTGAGCGGCGCTGCGGTCGCGGTGCCCGCGAACGCGAGGGACAGCACCAGCCCGGCGCCGAAGGTCGCGGCGCCGATGGCAGCCAGCCGCCGCCTCGCCGACTGCACTGCCGCGTTGCTCGATCGCATGTCCCGGCCTCAGCTCTCTGCACCACCCGCCGCAACACCGGGCAGCAACACCCAGCGCGAACCGCAGTGCTCGTAGACGGGCACCAGCGGAGCGGTACCCATGGGATGAACAACGGAAAAGTACCCTGGGTGACAATGGCTGTCAACCAACGTTGGCCGGGGTAGCCACAGCACGCTCCTGCACCGCTCCCACCTGGATGTTCGTCGTCGGCAGGCAGTTGGCTTCCTGGGATGGCGCGCTCGGTGAGCCCACATGCGCTCATCCGCACGATCTCGAGCAGCGTCAGCTCGCCGCCGTGCCAGCTGGCCTCGACACGCCAGGTGCCAGGTACGCGCTTCGACCGACTTCTTCTGGACGCCGAGACGCTCGGCGCCAGCCAGCTGCCTCAGCCGCTACGAGCCGAGCTGCCCGTCCCGCCTGCTGGTGGGCGCGGCGGGCTCGGCGCCATACCCCGGGCCGGCGGCGACGGCGCCACGGTGACCACCGCGGCGTCGAGACTGGTGAGGCTGGTGCGATCGCCTTCGGCCATGATGTGGGTCCCATCGGCATCGGCTGTCGGCCCCGGCGCAACCGATCACCTGCACGCGCGTCACCTGCGCGCCCACGAGGTCCCCGCGCTGCTGGCCCTCTCGCTCGGCGGCGCCGACGTCGCCGGCGGCGAAGTCGCCGGGTCGAGGCGGCGCTTGTGGGCCAGTGCCCGGCGCTCGACGAGCTGCCAGGACGCCTCCGCGCAGGCGAAGCTGGCCACCAGGGCGCCCGCTACTCCGACGAGCCCGAGGGAGCGCAGCCAGGTCAGCCACACGTAGTGCCAGAGGTACAAGGCGTACGAGCGGCGCCCGATGTAGGTCAGGGTGTTCCCCGACAGGGCTCGCCACAGCGTCCCGGCCTCCACCGACGCCGCCGCCACGACCAGCACCGGTGCCGCGGCGGTACAGGCGTACCATCGGGCCAGGAACACCGCGGTCTCGGTACGTGGCCCGAGCACGGCCCCCGGACCGCTCAATGGGCTCGCTGCCCACAAGAGCACCAACGCGCCGAGCCCGGCGATGGCCACTGCCGCCGCCGGACGGCGCAGCCAGCGCAGGGTGCCTCTGCACCACAAGACGGCGAGTGCCGCACCGAGCAGGAACGCTGCCGCCCGGGTGTCGGTGCCCATGTAGACCCGGAGCTCGCCGGCGCCGCCGTGGTACAGCAGCGGCACCTCGGCCAGAGACCCGGCCGCGAGCACCAGCGCCGCCACCACCACCCCGCGTAGCCGCCACGCCACCACCACTGCCACGATCGGCGCCCACACCAGGTAGAACTGCTCTTCGACGGAGAGCGACCAGACGTGGCCGATGGCCACGTAGTGGCCGAACATGCGGAGCACTTCGGCCCAGTTCATGAAGTAGGCGGCCGACACTGCCGCCGCGTGCAGGGCCGTGGAGAAGGGCTCCGGTCCGCCGGGGCCGCCTTGGGGAACCGACGTCGCCCACGAGTCGTGGCCGAACACCGCCATCACCACCAGCCACACCGCCAGGAACAAGAACAGTGCCGGCAGCAGCCGCAGCGCCCGGCGCCCGAAGAACCGCCGCAGCGACACCGTTCCGGTGGTCCACCGCTCACCTACGAGCAGCGAGGTGATGAGGAACCCGCTCAGGGCGAAGAACAAGAACATGGCCACCGCGCCGGAGTCCCCGCCTGGGACCAGCTCGCCATGGCCCACGAACACCCCCAGAAAGGCCAGGGCCCGCAGGCCGTCGAGCGGGGGTCGGTGCCCGAGCAGGGCCACCTGCGGACGGTCGGAGTCACGCCGGGGCATCGTTCCACCATGCCCGGTGCCGGCGGCCGATATGCCGATCTGGGCTGAGAGCTCTGTGACGATCTCCCGCCTGGATGGACGAGGGCGCCCCCATGCGCGCCGGTGGTCAGCCTGTGCACGGAACGGTTGAGCTCCGGGTCGCCCTGGTGAAAGACCCGAACGCGTTGCTCGATGGCCTGCGACAGCTCCCGTCGCAGATTGCCGCAGCGGCAGCTGCTGCCCACGCTGCTAGGAGCATGGTGTCGCCGAGATCGGCCACCGCCCCGGCTCCGGCAGCTTCTTTCTCTCCGAGCACCACGCCGGAGGCCGATATGTCGCCGGGCCAAGGCTCAGAAGGCGACCGGTGCCCTTCCTCGAGGAAAGCCTCCACTGCCACGCTGTCGCACAATGCGTTCCGAGCACCCTGCGACCTGGGCTTCTGCCAGCACAATGGCACTTTCCAGGCCACCTTGCGACAGCCTGCACAGTGCCATCGACCACGACACCCAGGTCACGAAAGGGATTCCTGTCGATATGGTCAGCACCGCTTCACTGCATTCTCCAACCCCAGTTGACCATTGATACCCGACGCACTCTGTCGCCGAGGGTACTGTGCGTGGCGTGAGCCAGGCTCACAATTACTCGAACGGCGCCAGATCGACGACGGCACCGAGCAGCGGGTGGCCGGGCCTCGGGAGCTTTCAGTACATGTCGAGGCGATTTCTGCGGGATCGCGGACCGTGAGCTTTCAGTTTCAGGGAGGCTGACAGGGGTCGAGATTGAGAAGCTCGACGAACCGGGCCTGGGGGATCTGGGGATATGAGCCGGCCACGCATCGGCGGCGGGCACGGAGGCGCGGGTGGGAGAACGGCCGTCAACGGCCATCGAGAATTCCTTGTAGGCGGTCAGCACCGCCTGCGCCCCCGGCGTGGCCAGTGCCCCTGGTCGGCGGCGATGCCGCTGACGCGGGCGCGGGAGACGCGGCAGCGGACGAAGCGCGCGGCGAGCACCCTCTCGACCGGCAGGTCGGCCAGCGTCCGGGCCGCCCCCCTCAGCACGGCGGCATCTTCGCTCCTAGGAGCTGGTCGACCGAAACCGTCCACCTCGTCGCCGTCACGCACAAGCATCTGGTGGCGCTGCCCGACCGCGACGGCGACGGCAAGTTTCGGCGCCGAGCAGCGAGGATTCAGGCGCCGATCGTGTCGGCGATGAGCCCGATGACGGCGGCAGGGCGTTCCACGACGCTCAGGTGCTTGCAGCCGCGCAGCACGTGCAGACGAGAGCCGGCCACGCTGCGATGAATCTGCTCAGCATGAGCCACTGGCGTGGCCAGGTCCAGGTCGCCGACGACCACGACGGTTGGACATCTGACGGAGGCGATGCCCTCACGAAGATCCATGACACCCAGCGCCGTGCAGGCATCAGCGTACCCGTCGAGGCTGGTGGCCGCGAAGAGTGCCGACACGGCGTCGCAGAGGTCGGGGCGGCGCCCGCGGAACCGGTCGCTGAACCAGCGCTCGAGCTGAAAGGTCGACAGGGCCGGAAGCCCCTCGTGGCGTGCCCTCTCGACCCGCCCTGCCCACGTCCGGGGGGCGCCATCCCCGTAGTAGGCGGTGGTGTCGAGCAGGGCGAGAGCACGCACCCGTTCGGGATGACGAACCGCGACCGCCTGCGCAACACTCCCTCCGAAGGAGAGCCCGACGATGGCGGCCTGTTGCAGGCCCGCGGCGTTCATGGTGGCGACCACGTGGTCCGCCATCGCCTCGATGGTCGGCGCCGAGGCGGACGGTGAAGCACCGTGGCCTGGTAGGTCCAGCGCCATGACGGCAACGCGGGTGGCAAGGACATCGACGAGCGGCAACCAGATGTGGCGATCGAGGCCCAGCGAGTGCAGCAACAGGACCGAATCGGGCTGCCGAGATGCGTAGAGCACAGCGGCGAGCGGACCCTCGACGGTCCTCGCTGGCGCGGCCGGTCGCGGCCATCGCGCAGGCTCTTCGCCGGCATGCGCCGTCACCGTCTCCTCCGAGGTGGCATCAGGCAACCGGCACCGCGGTGCCGCTACGAGACCGCCGCTGGCGCCTGGACTGCCAGACGCTGAACGCCACCGAGGCCACGGCGAGGCCCAGGAACGCCGCGCTCACGGGGTTGGTGAAGAAGACCAGGTAGCTGCCGTGGGAGTAGGTGAGCGCCGTCCGGAAGTTGTTCTCGAACCCAGGGCCGATGACAAACGCGATGACGAGGGCCGGGATCGAGAAGCCCGTCGCCCGAAAGACGACGCTCGCGACCCCGGCGATGAGGGCGACGTAGACACCGAACATCTGTCCGTTCGAGGCGTACGCCCCCACTACGGCGAGAAGCAGGATCGCTGTCCCAAGCGCCTTCTGGTTGAGCTTACCGATCACGTTGGCCCACGCGCTGGTGACCAAGGTACCGACGATCCACAGCAGGGCGACCGAGATGATGAGCGCCTCGAAGACCGCCAGGATCAGGGACTGGTGGTGGGCGTACACGAGCGGCCCCGGGGTCAAGCCGACGATGGTCATGGCTCCGAGGATGAGCGCCGACGACGGTGTGCCGGGGATACCGAGGAAGAACGCCGGCACCAACGTGGCGTGCATCACCGCCCCGTTCGTCGCCTCGGGCGCCACGATGCCTGCCGTCGCACCCTCGCCGAACTTCTCCCTGCCCCGCGACGCGCTCTTCGCCGCGCTGTAGCTGATCCACGGCGGCACGGTGCCGGCCAAGCCGGGGAGCAGACCGAGGAAGAAGCCGATGACCGTGCCGAAGAGGACGATAGGGACTGTCCGCCACCATTCTGTGAACGACAGCCACACCAGCCGCTGGCGCGTCATAGGGACACGTCGGACGGCCTGGTCACGGGTCAGCAGACGGACCGCCTCGGAGACGGCGAACAGCCCGAGCAGCAGCGGAACGAGCGGGATACCGTTTAACAACTGCGGCACGCCGAACGTGAACCGCGGGGCGCCGCTCAACACGTCGGTTCCCACCGTGCTCAGGAGCAGGCCGAGGCCGACGCTCAGCATCCCCTTCAATGTGGAGCCCTGCATCAGCGAAGCCACGAGGGTCAGGGCGAACAGCTCGAGCGACGCCAGCTGCACCGTACCGATGGAGAGGGCCAAATGGGAGATCGGCGAAGCGATGAGCAGCAGGGCGACGGTGGCGATTAGCGAGGACCCCGCGGCCGACCAGAGCGAGTACCCCAACGCCTTCTGAGGCCTCCCCCGACGAAACATCTCGTACCCGTCGAGCACCAGGGCCGCCGCGTTCGACGTGCCCGGCGTGGCGGCCGTGATGGCCGTGATCGAACCCCCGTACTCCGAAGCCTGGTAGAGGCTCGTCAGGAACACGAGCGCCTGCAACGGCTGCAGCCCGAAGGTCATGGGCAACAGCAGCGCGATGGTCACCGACGGACCCAGACCCGGTATGGAGCTCAGCATCATGCCGACCACCGTGCCGAGCGCCAGGAAGACGAAGACGTTGGCGCTCAGGAGGCTGCTGGCCGCATGCAGGTACGGTTCCATGGCGTCCTCAGCGACGACGTGCCGCGCCGGCCGGGCCCCCAGTGGACCAACCACCGCAGTGGCAGAACACGCGGGGACGGCCTGTCGTCCGGGCGGTTCGGTTCACGGCGTTGCGGCGGCGACCGCAGCGATGATGTCACGGGCGAAGCGGTCGACCTGCGCATCGAAGTCTGCTGGCGTGAGGTTGACGACGACACCGTCAACACCACCGGCTGACAGGTTCTGCAACCGGGCCAACACCGTCTCGGGCGGTCCGGCCAGGGTGAACCGGTCGACCATGTAGTCCGTGACGAGCGACGCCTGCGCCGGCTTGTGCCACTGCTTCAGGTCGAACGCTCGCAGCAGGCGGTCGCACTCCGCCCGATGCTCGGCGGGCACCAGGTCCGGCGCGGCCATGACGTTGTGCCGGACGCGGTTGGCCAATCGGGGCCGGATGGCGTCGCGGGCGAGGGCGATGTCGCTGTGGATGCTGGCGAAACAGGCGAACCAGGTGTCGGGCGGCGCTGTCCGCTCGACGACCGCCATCCCCTTGCGCACGTTGTCGAGAGCCCACGACACGATGCCCTCGTCGATGCCCGAGCCGACGACGACGCCATCGGCCGTCTCGCCGGCCAGCGCCAGCGTCCGGACGCCTTCGGCGAAGAGGTAGACGGGCAGCGGCTCGGCGCTGTACGCAGACTGCACGGTCTGCCCGTCGTAGTCGACCTCCTCTCCTCTCCAGAACTGGCGCAACCGGCCGATGACCTGGCGGGTCTCCGCCACAGGCGTCGGGCGACGCCCGAGCAGGCGCACGGCACGGTCTCCTGATCCGATACCGCAGATCACCCGACCCGGGGCCATGGCGTCGACCGAGGCCAGACCCGACGCCGCCAGCACCTCGTGGCGCAGTACCACGTTGGTGCAGCCCGGCGCCACTAGGCACTGCCGGGTCGCCCGGACCGCTTCCGCCAGGGCGATGTACGAGTCGCGGGCGAAGAACGGGGTCTCGGCCAACCAGAGGTGGGTGAAGCCGGCGTCCTCGGCCATGGTGCACTGCCGTCTGAAGGTATCCCAGTCCTGGGCGGTCAGGTGGATCCCGAATTTCATGAAAGTGCCGTTCCTTTCGTGTGCGATACCGTGGTCGTCGCCGCGGGAGGCGCGACGGTCATGGGAGCTGGGTGTGGAGGACGTCCTGGAAGAGCAGGTAGATCCCCACGACGATGACGACCACGATCGACAGCTCCTGCCAGTGGCGATGGAGGCGGCCCACGTCGCGGGCGTCCCGGGCGGACTCGGAGACCAGCATTCCGCCGATGAAGGTCGCCGCCAGGAACGACAGGGCCTGCAATAGCAGCAGGTAGGCGATAACCGCGGCTCCCAGCCGCGCAACGCGTGACCAGGCGATCGGCTCCAGCGGCTGAGGGGTCCCCAGCAGCACCTTCACGATGCCGGCGGCGCCGAGCACCGCCAGGATTCCGGCCGCGATCATCGGCACCAGACCAGGTCCGGTTGGGAACGGCCTCGGGAAGCGGGTCGCCTCGACGGCGGAGTAGACGCCGATACCGACGAGCACGGCGTACAGGACCAGCTCGCGCCCGCGGGCCGGTGTCTTGTTCTGTGTCGCGCCGGGCGCGAGGGCCGCCTGCGCGCTGGCAGCCCCGCCGCCCGGGACGTCTTGCACGGGCAGGTCGATGTTCACTTGGCTTTCTTGGCAGAGGAGACGTAGGAGGTGATCGTCGGGTACTCCCGGTTCACCTGGGCCGTGAAGGTCGCCGTACCGGCCCACGACGGTGCGATGTTCTTACTCTTCACGAAGGCGAGCCAGCTCGCACTGTTGGCGACCTTGTCGGCAGCGACGAGCAGCTTGTCGGCGACCGCTGCCGGGGTCCCCTTCCGCACCACCAGACCGACCCAGTTGCCGACGACGTCGTTGATCTTCAGCGAGGTCGCCGTGGGCGCGGTCGGGAACGAGGGGTCGGAGGAGCGGGACGAGATGTAGATGACACGCATCGTGCCGGACTTGACGTAGGGCATGGCGTTGGTCAGGACGCCCGCCCCCACCATCGACTGACCGCTGAGCACGGCAAGGGCAGCCTTGTTGCCGCCCTTGACGGCGACGTAATTCAGCTTGATGTTGTCGGCAGATTCGAGGTTCGCCACGATCTGCTCACCGGCCGATACGGCGCCCGAGGCGGAGACCGACACGGCACCGGGATGGCTCTTAGCGTACTTGACAAGACCCTGCATCGTGCTGAAGGGGGCTTTGGTGGAGATGTAGAAGCCCATCGGATACTCGACGAGCCGGGCCAGGAACGTCAGGTCCGACGGCGTGTAGGGGCTCAGGTGCTGGGCCAGGCCGTAGAGCATGCTCTCCGACGGCACGAAGACGGTGTAGCCGTCGGCTGGCGCTCCGGCGACGGCGGCCAGCCCGATGGAATCGGACCCGCCGGGGAGGTCCTTGACTTCGACCGGGACGTGCAGAGCCGTCCCCAGGCTCCGGCCAAAGGTTCGGGCCAGGATGTCGCTGGCCGAGCCGGCGGCCTGCGGCACGATCAAGGTAATCGGTTTCGTCGGGAATTTCGTCGCTGTCGCGCCGGCACTTGACGCAGTGCTCTTGCCGCACGCGGCGAGCGCCAGCGCGCACCCGGTGGCGAGGATGGAGGCGGTGATCCGCTTGGATGGTTTCATGGTGATTCCTTTCCTGAAGTAGGACATTGTTCCGGGTGGGGCCAGTTGGAACCGGCGGGCCAGGCCTGCAGCGACGGTCCGACGGCGCTGGTGCCTGCCCGGTGGTGCACGAGCCTGTCGGCGATGTTGCCGGCACCCAGGTCTGGCAGCACCAGGACGTCGGCACCGCCTGGCGCGCCTGACTGCCCGGTGACCCGGGCGACGGCCCGCTCCGCCCCCGCCGCCGGCCTCAGGCCTCGCTCCGCAGCCCACCGGTGGCGGCGGGGGCCAGGGCGCACGCGTCGTCGTCCGAACTGGCGCCGCTGGGCCCACGGCGTCGAGCAGTCCGTGGGCTCCCACCACCGGCACGCCCCCGGGCACCGGCACGACCCGCCCCCGGAGAGCTCCGACAGGGCTCCGAAGAAGGCGGGCGCCTCGGCGGCCCGGGCGCCCATCGCCCGACTGGAGCGGCCCATGCCGAGGACACCCCAGGCCTTGGCCACGGCGATGTCCGGCCGGAGCAGGCCCACCGCGTCCTCGGCGACTAGCACCCGCAGCACGCCTCGCTCGTCGAGGACGGCCACCGCCAGAGGCGGCAGCGCCCGGTGCCGACCCTCGGCCAGGACGTCGTCGGCCAGCCGGCGGGCCGTGGCGAGGTCGAGGCCGCCCATGGTCAGCGCGATCCCGACCAGGCGGTCTGCTGGCGGATGGCGGCGAGCTCCGCGCCGGCGGCCCTGGCCATGTAGCCCCGGTCGGACCCGGCGGTGACGAAGCCGAAGCCCTGCCCGATCCAGTGCACGACGTCGGAGGCGGCGGTGCAGTGGATGCCGGCGACGGTCCCAGCGTCCTGGCAGACCTGCAGGATCTTGTCGAGCACATCGAGGTGCCGCATGTCGGGGACGGCGAAGCTGGGGGCGAACCCGTAGGAGACGGCCAGGTCGGCAGGGCCGACGTAGGCCACGTCGACACCGGGGACGGCCAGGATGTCGGGCAGCAGCTCCACGGCCTGGCGGGTCTCGACCTGCACGATGCAGGTGACGTCGTCGTTGGCGTTGGCCGGGCTGTAGTCGTCGAGCCCGAAGGCGGCCCGCACGGGGCCGAAGCTGCGCTCACCCTCCGGGGGGTACCGGCAGGCGGCCACCGCCCGGGCGGCGTCGTCAGGCGTGTTCACCATGGGGACGATGACGCCCTGGGCACCGGCGTCGAGGGCCTTGCCGATCTCCCCCCGGGCGTTCCACGCCACGCGGACCAGGCCAGGCGTCCCGGTGACGGCCAGCGCCTGGAGCATGGCCGCCATCTCCTGGTAGCCGATGAGCCCGTGCTGGGTGTCGACGCACACCCAGTCGAACCCGGCCCGGCCCATCAGCTCGGCGCAGAAGGCGGACGGGATGGAGCACCACCCACCCACCGACGGCCCGTCGGAATCGATCATCGGTCGAAGTCGCATGGTCCTCCTGAGGTCGGTCGCGTGCTCCGGTCACTCGACACAGGTGTTCCCCGGTGTCTGCAGGGCGGTGGGCAGCAGCACCAGCTCCGGGATGCACACCCGCGGCGGCAGGCCGGCGACGTAGCGGCAGGCCGACGCCACGTCGTCGGGCGTCAGCATCTGCCGGCGGGTGGCTTCGTCCGGGGGCCGTGGCCGCCGGTCGAGGTGCGGGGTGTCCACCACGCCGGGAAAGATGGTGGTGAACCGGATCCCGGCGCCGTGCTCCTCGAAGTTCCCCGCCCGGGCAAGTGCCATCAGCCCGGCCTTCGACGCCTGGTAGGCGGCACCAGACTGGTTGGTCCACAGCACCGACGCGCTGCTCACCAGGATGACGCTCCCCCGGCTGCGGCGCAGTGACTCGAGGCAGGCCGCCACCGCGTAGTAGGCGCCGTCGAGGTTGGCGGCCACCACGGCGCGCCAGGTGGCGGGCGTCAGCTGGCACAGCCGGCGCTCGGGGACGTTGAGCCCGGCGCAGTACACAAGCGTGTCGACGTCGCCCTCGACCACCACGCCGGCCAGGCAGCGGCCGATGGCGTCGGCGTCGGTGGCGTCCACTGCTAGCGACGTCACCGTGCCGGGCCGACCGCTGGCCGCCCGTTCCGGTCGCCCGGACGGAGGCGCCACGCCGCGCCGCGACAGCGCGTACACGGATGCGCCGTCGGCGGCGAACCGCTCGACGGCAGCCAGGCCGATACCGCTGCTGCCGCCGACCACCACCACTCGCGTCGGGTCGCCGGTGGGCACGGGCTCGTCGCTCACGTTCCCGCGACCGACCGGGTGGCGGACATATCGCCGTCACGCAAC
>JAKAQW010000184.1 GCA_021819525.1 Actinomycetes bacterium | reverse complement strand
CGGGCAGTGGCAGACGGTGCCGCTTGCTGCCGAGCACGGCGGCGGCGGCCTGCCGTGGTCGGTGGGGGTGGCCATGGCCGACCTTTTCGCGGCGGCGAACGTGTCGCTGTCGCTGTGCCCCATGCTGACCCAGAGCGCCTGTGAGCTGCTCGCCCGATGGGGACGTCCCGACCAGCAGGCCCGGTACCTCTCGAAGCTGGTCACCGGGCAGTGGACCGGCACCATGGTCCTGACCGAGCCCGAGGCCGGCTCCGACGTGGGCGCGGTGCGCACCATGGCCCGACCCGCCGCGGAGGGCACCTGGCGGCTGTCGGGGACGAAGATCTTCATCACCTGGGGCGACCACGACCTCGCCGAGAACATCGTGCACCTGGTGCTCGCCCGCACCCCCGGCGCCCCGCCGGGCACCCGCGGCCTGTCGCTGTTCGCGGTGCCCGCCCGCCTGGTCGGCCCCGACGGCGCACTTGGCGAGCAAAACGCCGTGCGATGCGTGTCGATCGAGCGCAAGCTCGGCATCCACGCCAGTCCCACCTGCACGCTTGCGTTCGAGGAAGCGACAGGTGAGCTGATCGGCGAGGAGCACGGCGGCATCCGGGCCATGTTCACCATGATGAACACCGCCCGCCTGGCGGTGGGCACCGAGGGGGTGGGCCTCGCCGAGCGGGCCTTGCAGATGGCTGTGGCCTACGCCGGTGAGCGGCGCCAGGGGCGCCTGCCGGGATACCCGCCTGACGCCCAGGTCGCCGTCGTCGAGCACCCCGACGTCCGGCGGATGCTGGCCACCATGCGGGCGCTCACCGACGCGGCGAGGTCGGTGGTGTACGCGGCGGCCCACGCCTTCGACCTGTCGCGGCGCCACCCCGATCCCGAGCGCCGGCGCCAGGCCGACGAGCTCGTGGCCTTCTTGGTCCCGGTGGCGAAAGCCTGGCCGACGGATCTGGTGAACGAGGTCACCTCGCTGGCTATCCAGATCCACGGCGGGGCTGGGTTCGTGGAGGACACCGGCGTGGCCCAGGTGTACCGCGACGCCCGGATCACGTCCATCTACGAGGGGACCAACGGCATCCAGGCCATCGACCTGGTGCAGCGCAAGCTGTCGCTCGATCCGGGCCGCCCGGCTCGCTGGCTGGTCGACGAGGTCCATCGGCGTGCCGAGGTGCTGCGAGGAGACGGCCGGGTGGTGGAAGCCGACGCGCTGGGCGCCATGGCCGAGGCGTGGTGGCAGGCGGCGCAGGTCGTCGCTGCGCCCGGGCGCGACCCCCTCGACGTGCTGGCGGGGGCCAGCCCGTTCCTGGCCATGACCGGCGGCATGCTCGGGGGTTGGCTGCTCGCCGGGCGCTCTGACCCGGCTGACGTGGCGAGCACCCGGTTCTTCCTGACCCAGCTCCTGCCCCGCTGGAGGGCGTTGCTGCCCGCAGTGCAAGCCGGCGCCGAGGACCTGGCCTGGTGAGCCGGCGCCGAGGACCTGGCCTGGTGAGCCGACCTGAAGGAAGGCCACAACCTGACGACCATCGTGCCGCCGTGCCAGAACGGAAAGTCACGGTAAGGCCAGGTGTCGACTGTCACGCGGTAGACATCTACACGTGGCCGATGCCGACGCGATCGATCCAGACGGTCGGCGGATCGTGCTTGACGACGTTGCGTGGACCCACATCGTCCGAGCCCATCCCGACATGGCTGGTCACCAGCGCGCAGTGCTCGACACGCTGCGCCAGCCCGACGAGCGAGAGCCCGATCCCTTGCCAGGACGGGCCCGCTACTGGCGAGCTGCTCACGGTCCGAGCGCCTGGTGCTTCGTCGTCGTAGACTTCGCTACGGACCCAGCAAGGGTGGTAACGGCGTTCGGAAGGAGGCGCAGGCCGAGATGAGCAGTGTGGCAGTGCCGGTCCACATCGGCCCGTTTCGCTTCGACCACGCCGACTACGACGAGCGAGGCGACGTGTTGTACCTCCACAGTGGACCGTTCGCCGCTCACGACGACGTGATCGACACGCCAGAGGGCCACTTCGTCCGCATCGACAACACGGGCAGGGTTGTCGGCCTGACGGTCATGGGCGCTCGCCAGCTGCTCGAACGCGACGGACGGCTCACCGTGACGCTCCCGTCGTTCGCCGCAACAGCCGACGACCTCGCACCGCTGCTCTCTGCTACCAGCTGAGACGATCTCGACGCTCTCGTTGGCTTCCGCCGGAGGCATCGTGGGCTCACCCCTCCAGCGGCACCCGGGCGGCGGCGATCACCTCGGCACCCGCCGCCTCGAGCGGCGCCGCGGCGATCACGGCGAGCGGGGCCTGGTCGCCGAGAAGCGGATTGCTCCCCCGCAGGAACGCACGAGCGCACGAGCGGTCTGGGCGTCGTAGGCGCCCGCCACCATCTGCACTCTTCGATTACCCGCGCCACGGAGAGCGGTTCAGGAAAGTCGGCTGGCGCGCTCGAGGTGGTACCGACCCGTACTGGACGAAGGAGAAGTGGGCGTCATCGAGCGTTGAGATCGACCGCACAATCATGTCGTGTACTGCCGCGCCCGTGTTCTACGGTACTGTGAAAAGCTCGCACACATGCAGGGCGCCGAGCCCGGCATCAACGAGATTGTAGCCCCAGGGCCACCATGATGCGTTCCCGAATGTTCGACAACTGCTCGGCGGTGATCCGAGAGGCGGTAGGGGTGACGCGACGCAGCGACACGCTGGTGACGTGATGGGCCAATGCCCAGCAGGTCGTATCGGCGCCGTTGTCGGCCGTGGGCTCGATCCGCTCCGCGAACGACCTGTGCGCCAGCCCGTCGTCGCGGGTCAAGGGGACCACGAGCATGTTGGGGTAGTCGTCTGGAAATAGCTCGTGGTCTTCCACGATCACCGCGGGTCGGAGCTTGCCTGGCTCGTGCGGCAGGGAACCACCGCGCCAGTCGACCACCACGATGGTGCCGGCCGTGTGCCGGCTCACGGAAGGTCGCTCAGCGGCGTCCCGATCTCGTCGAGCTCGCCTCGCGCTTCGGGATGCTCGGCGAGATGGCCCACCACCCGCTCTCCCTCCGCCCGGATCGCCTCTCGCAGTATCCGGCGCGCCTCGGCTTCGGCGATTTCCCGAACGAACGTGCTCAGCCCCTTGCCTTGCCCGCGGGCAGCCGCCTCGAGCGCTGCCCGGGCATCTGCGTCCAATCGGATCGTCAGCGTCTCGGCCATACACGCCAGCGTATCACGCGCCCATAAGACACAGGCGGCAGGATTCGCCGCCGTCTTGACGGCGCTAACCAGTAGACCCCGACGTGGGCAGCCTGGCCATCTGCAGTCATACTTATGACCATGACGACGTCGATGTCGCTCGCGGAAGTCAAGCGGGCGAGGTCCGACGACGTGAGCCGGCAGAGCGCCACCCGCTTCTTCCACGGCGGTGTCCTGGCGGTGCCAGCCCGCCGGCTCGTCACGGGGCGATCTTGGTGGACGAGCCAGCCAAGCCCGTAGTCTCGGCTCATGTGCCTGCTCGTGGTGGTGCACCAGGTGGTCCCCGGCGCCCCGCTCGTGGTCGCGGCGAACCGCGACGAGCGCCTGGACCGGCCGGCGCGTGCCATGGCCGTCCTCGCCGACCGCGATCCCCGGGTGCTCGGTGGGCGTGACGAGGTCGCCGGTGGCACGTGGCTGGCGGTGAACGAGCACGGGGTGGTCGCTGGCCTCACCAACGAGCCGACCGGGGAGCAGCGCGATGCGACCCGACGGTCCCGTGGCGAGCTCCCGGTCTTCTTGGCCCGCCACCGAGACGCCGCCAGCGCGGTGGAAGCCCTGGTGGCCTCGGCGCGCCCGTCGCACTACAACCCATCCTGGCTGCTCGTCGGTGACCGCCGCCGGCTGCTTTCGGTGGACATGACCGGCCGCTCCACCGCAGGCGACCGGCCTGTCGCCGCCGAGCTCGGACCCGGTGTCCACGTTCTCGAGAACCGCCCCCCCGGTGCCCCCTCGGCCAAGGTCGACCACGTCCGGGACCTGGTCGCCGCGGCGCTCGCCGAAGCCTGTGACCCGCGCAGTCCAGCGATCGCCGGGGTGCCTGGCGGCGGTGGTGCCGTGGCGAAGCTCGTGGCGTCGTTGGCCCGCATCCTGGCCGACCACCAGGTGACCGCGTCCGACGATGCCGGGGGACCTCTGGCGCGCTCGGCTTGCTGCGTCCACGGCGACGAGTACGGGACCCGCTCGGCGCTGCTGGTCACCGTGGGGGAGCGCCCATCGTGCCTCCCGTCGCTCCAGGTGGCCGACGGTCGGCCGTGCACGGCGTCGTTCACCGACGCCACCGCTTGGTGGAGGTGCTGAGCGCAGGCGCGCACCGTTCCGGCAACGACGCCCCAGCCGAACCGAGGCGCCAGCTGAACCGACGGGCAGCCGAACCCTGCGCCCGAGCCGAACCTGCGCCCCAGCCGAACCGAGGCGCCAGCTGAACCGACGGGCAGCCGAACCTGCGCCCCAGCCGAACCTGCGCCCCAGCCGAACTGACGTGGCAGCTGAACCGAGCCGCCAGCCGAACCGACGTGCAGCTGGGATCTTCAGCCGTCGGGGAAGTCGTGCTCGCCGCACCTCCAGGTCCCGGGCATCGACACCCGAGCGACCCACGGCCCTGGCCGGCAGCGTGCTGGGATCGCTACGGTGACGGTCATGGCCGACCAGAGCGAGCTTCACGCCTCCGACGACACCAACGCCGCCATCTGGAAGTCCGACGAGGGCATCAGCCACTGGGTGGCCACCCAGGACGAGCGCGAGCGTCGGCGGGTGGAGCATCGCCGGATGCTGGCCGACCTGCTGCCTTTCGCCGACGACGAGGCGTTCAACTTCCTCGACCTCGGCGCTGGTACCGGCGCGGCCGCCGGCACCATCTTGTCGCGCTTCGCGCACGCCACCGCGGTGCTCGCCGACTTCTCGCCGCAGATGATGGAAGAGGGCCAGCGGGCGCTTGCCCCCTTCGCTGGCCGGTACCGCTACGTGGAGCTGGATATGGCCGGCGGGCAGTGGCCCGAGGAGCTCGCCGGCCCCTTCGACGCAGCGGTCAGCTCGCTGTGCGTGCACCACCTGCCCGACGATCGCAAGGCGTCGCTGTTCGCCGAGATCGGCGAACGGCTGCGGCCCGGCGGCTGGTACTTGAACTACGACCCGGTCGCTGCCGACGAGCCGCTCGTGGCAGAAGCCTGGGAGCGCGCCGGAGACCGCCAGGATCCCGACGCGGCCCATACCCGCGCCAACCGGACCCCCGAGGAGCAGCGCCGGTGGGAGAACCACGTGCGCTACATAACGCCGCTCGGCCCGCAGATCCAGTGGTTGCGCCAAGCCGGCTTCGTGGGCGTCGACGTCTACTGGAAGCAGCTCGACCACGTCATCTACGGCGGCTGCCGTCCACTCGAGACCAGCTGAGCGAACGAGGGAAATACTCCCACGGCCCTGTTGACGCTCTGGCCGCCGTCGTGTCGTCGGGCGGGTTGCGGCGTCGCGCTGCTCGCCGATCGACGTTCAACGCGCACACGACAGCGCCTTCGCACCCACGACAGCGCCTTCGCACCCACGACAGCGCCTTCGCACCCACGCCAGCGCCTTCGCACCCACGCCAGCGCCTTCGCACCCGCGCCAGCGCCAGCGCACCCGCACCCGTGCCTTCGCACCCACGCCAGCGCCTTTGCGCACACGACAGCGGGTCCACGGCACTGGCCGCGTGGCGGGCAACGGTCACCGAATCGTCATGCCGGCGACACCTTGTCGTCATGTCCGGCGGGTAGACCCGTCGCAGTGCAGGCCGAAGGCTGCCCGCAAGGGCCCGGTGACGACCTGGGCCAGGTCGCGTCCCAGGTGTCGTCGGTGGTGTTGGGCAAGCCCGAGGTGGTGGTGCTGGCGCTAGCCTGCCTGCTGGCAGAAGGGCACTTGCTGATCGAGGATCTGCCAGGGGTCGGCAAGACCACCTTGGCGAACGCGCTGGCCCGCACGGTGGGGCTGCGCCTGCACCGGGTGCAGATGACTGCCGACGTGCTTCCCGGAGATCTGACCGGCACCCTGGTCCCTGACTCAGCCGGCGGCGGGCTCGTGTTCCGGCCCGGGCCCATCTTCGCCAACCTGGTGGTCGCCGACGAGCTGAACCGGTCGTCGCCTCGTGCCCAGTCCGCGCTGCTCGAAGCCATGGAGGAGCGCCAGGTCAGCGTGGACGGCACCACCCACCGGCTGCCCCGGCCGTTCATGGTCATCGCCACCCAGAACCCTACCGACCCCGACGGCACCTACCCGCTGCCCCACAGCCAGCTGGACCGGTTCCTGCTGCGGCTGTCGATCGGCTACCCCGACCGCGACAGCGAGGCCGCGCTCCTCGACGCAGGCGAGCAGACCGATCGGGCCGGCTCGTTATCCCCGGTGCTCGGCTCCGACCAGCTCGTCGAGCTGGTGGCCCAGGCTCGCCGAGTCCACCTGTCGCCGGCGGTACGGGACTACGTGCTGGATCTGACCCAGGCCACCCGCCAGCATCCGGCGCTGTCGGTCGGGGCGTCGCCCCGAGCGGGGCTGTCGCTGGTGCGAGCAGCCCGGGCGCTCGCCTTGGTGGCGGGCCGGGACTTCGTCATGCCCGACGACATCCAACGCCTGGCCGTGCCTGCGCTGGCCCACCGGGTGGTGGTGGCGCCGCCGTCGGCGCTGTCAGGGGTGAGCGCGGTTGCCGTCATCGGGGATCTGGTGTACCGGGTACCCGTCCCCCAGCGACGCCGCCACTGATGCGCAGGCCAGGTAGCGGAGATCGTCCCTGGTGGCCGCCGCCGGGATCACCGCCTGGGCCGGCGTGGCCCGTCTCTGGGTGGTCTCGAGCGGCGCCACCTGGCGCCGGATCGCCGGATGGGCCCCGGTGGGCAGCCGGCACTCGGCCTCGGCTCCGGATCCGGTTGCGGGGACGGGTGCTGGTGGCAGTGGCCGCCGCATGTGTCACCCTCGGCGAGCTCGGTGGCGCCGGAGCGGTGGTTGCCGTAGGGGTGATGGCCGGCACCGTCGTGGTGGTGGCGGCGGTCGTGGTCACCGCCAGCTGGTACCGCTGGGGTCGACGGGTGGTGGTGGATCTCGTGGCCGACCCGTGGCGCACCTCGGTCGGCGAACCCATCGGGATCTGGGTGCGGGCCACCGACCTCGGCCCGACCGCTGTGCCGG
>JAKAQW010000183.1 GCA_021819525.1 Actinomycetes bacterium | reverse complement strand
ACAGCGCACGACCACCACGTCCCGTCAGGCCGAGATCCTGGCCAAGCTCGACATCGCCGAGCCTGGCCGACTCCTCGACTTCGAGCTGCCGACGCCGTCTGCGTAGTCCCAGGTCACGGGCTCGCGTGGTAACACGCCTCCGAAGCCCGATCGCGCCCCTTTTCCCAGGTCAGCATCGCTTTTCGAGGTAGTCGTGTGCCTCCTATCTGCGGAAGTCCGGCCTGGAGTTGGCGCGCTTTGACGGACAGGTTGGTTGTGTTGATCATGCCGCCTGACGGTCGGCGCTGCGGTGGATGGCAGCCTCGTACTCGGCCGGGCTGCGATAGCCGAGCGAACTATGAAGCCTCCGCGTGTTGTACCAGCCCTCGATGTAGTCGAAGAGGGCGGCGCGGAGCCCGGCCCGGGTGGGCCAGGCACGGGTGTCGATCAGCTCCCGCTTGATGGTGGCGAAGAACGACTCGGCCACCGCGTTGTCCCAGCATTCACCGGCCATCCCGACCGACAGGACCACTCCGTTCGCCCGGGCCAACTTGCCGTAGTCGAGACTCGTGTACTGACTGCCGCGGTCGGAGTGGAAGATCACGCCCTTGTCCGGCCGGCGGGCGAGAAACGCCATCTTCAGGGCGTCTTCGACCAGTTCGGTGCGCATGTGGTCGGCCAGTGCCCAGCCGACCACCCGGCGACTCGCCAGGTCGATCACTGTCGCCAGGTAGGCCCAGCCCTCCCACGTCATGATGTAGGTGATGTCGCCGACGTAGCGCCGGTCGAGCTCGATTGAGGGCCCGAAGTGACGTTGGATCAGGTCCTTGGCGCGTTCGGCGGCAGGGTCGGGGACCGTCGTCTTGCGCCAGCGCTTGTTGCACCGGCCCTCGAGACCGGCCTGGCGCATCAGTCGGCGTACCCGGCGCCGCCCGCAGACAACCCCCCGCTTGACGAGCTCGTGGTGCACCCTCGGCGAGCCGTAGGTGCCCTTGGACTCGGCGTGGATGGCGGTGATCTTGCTCGTCAGCTCGGCGTCGGTGACCTGGCGAGCCGAGGGGATGGCCCTCTTTCGCTCGTAGTAGGCGGCACGGGAGACCTCGAACAGGTCACAGCTGTGCTTGACGCTATGACCTGCGACTTCCTCCGCCTCGATGAAGGGGTCCATCTTCACCGGGTCTCCTTCGCGAAGAAAGCCGTCGCTCGCTTGAGCAGGTCCACATCGGCCTGCAGGCGCTTGTTCTCCCGCCGGAGGCGAACGAGCTCCTCGCGCTCCTCGCTGGTGAGACCTGGACGCTCCCCGGCGTCGATCTCGGCCTGGGCCACCCACCTTCGTACCGCCGACTCCGTCAGGTCGAAGTCCCGGGCCACCTCGGGGATCGACCGGTCACCGGCCCTGCACCGGTCCACGATCTCCGACTTGAACTCCGGGGTGTACGACCGACGGTCACGGCGCTTGTTCCGCTTCGTGGTCTCCATGATGGGCATCCTTCCTGGCGCTGCGCGCCTCTTGGTGGATGTCCGTCAGACCGTGCCAACCCCAGCGGGGCGACGACACACCAGGACATGCACGCCGGGGAGGCGGAGACGTCGATCCTGCTGGCCATCGCTCCCGAGCTGGTCCCGCCCGGATGGGAGAGCGGCGACTGCGAAGCCGATGACCGGTCCCTGCTGACGCTCGTCGGCATGGAGGGCTACACGGACAGCGGCGTCATCGGCCGACCGTCGCTCGCTTCGGCGGCAAAGGGTGCGGCGCTGCTCGGATCTCTGGTGGGGCAGCTCGGGGAAGTGGTCGAGCTTCTGCGGAAGTGACGGGCCCGAGCACCTGCGTCACGTCTGCGTGGCGGCGTAGGCGACCGTCGGGGGCTCGACTTCTCCGCGGTCCGTGGAGCTCGTCAGGCTCCGCTTGTGTGACGCAACGTCGATCAGTCCGACCGCGTCGCCGGGCCGCGGTCGGGGCTGGCCTGTCTGGTGGAGGTCGGCCACATAGGAGCTGACGGCCTCGCGGATGAGTGTCTCGACTTCCTGTCGGGTGGCACCGACGGCGACGCAGCCGGGGAAGCCAGGGACGTAGGCACCCCAGCTTGTCTCACCTCCACCCGTCGAGGAGGTTGGTCGGGACGGCGATAGATGCGATGCCTTCCCCGCTGACGATGCTGCACCCAGCCGTGGGCTTCGAGATCTTGCAACACGTCCCGAACCTTCACGGCCCGATGGCCACCTGGTCGGCCCCAGGTTCCGGGAGCGTCCCAACATTCAGAGGGCCGCTGTCCCGGAACCGTTCGGATCGACGGGCACGAGGAAGTGCAACCGTCCGCTCGGGTGCCGGAGGGTCGACGGCAGTGGCGGGTACCGTGTCGACGACACAGGGGTGGTCGTGAACCCACGCCAGGCCACCGGTGTCCAGTCGCCCCATGGCGCGGGTGACGGTGACGTAGGCGAGCATCGCCTCCTCCCGGGAGATCGGTCCAGGGCGGCCGGTCGCCGGGTCGTCCTTCGGTGGCCGGAAGTCGTCGCCGACGAGGACCTGGCCCCACTCCCCGCCCTTCGCCTTGTGGGCGGTGGAGATGGTGAGGTCCGCCTCGGCCTCGGGGACGCACGCGTGGATGGCTTCGATGATCGCCTCGGGCCCGTGCTTGTCGATGAGCCGGACGGCGACGGCCAGGTCGGATCCGCCCGGATCGTGCTCGGCGTAGTCCTGCACGTCGGCCCAGTCCCTGAACGCCACCAACTCGGGATGCCGGGCTGGTCGGCCCACTCTCATCCGCTGGGCGGCTTCGGCCAGGCGAACCATGTCGTCGCCTCCACCGACAAGTGCCACCGGTCGGTCGTCGCTCTGTGCGGCCATCACCTCGGTGAGGCACCCACCGTTCGACCGGCACAGGATCGCATCAGGGGTCTCCGTCGGGCCGAGTGAAGACTGCCGGTGGGAAGAGCCGACGAGGCGCATCCCGGAGCCGATCACCCCGAGCCACACGTTCGCTTCTTCGGCCACCGCGGGACCGAACCGCCACGACTGGGTCAGGGCGACGTGATGAGCGTCCTCCACCCGGTCGAGGAAGTCGGCGGCGCCACGCCATCCGTAGATCGCCTGGGCCGAGTCGCCGACCGCGATCAGCTGGGAGGCCTGACGGGTCACCACGTCGGCGATGGCGGGGTTCGCATCCTGGGCTTCGTCGAAGAGGATGAAGTCGTAGTCGAGCGTAGGGCCCGAGAGCTGCCACAGCTTCAGGTACACGTCGTGGGACGGCTTCAGGTGCCCGTTCGGACCCGACAGGTCGGCCCATGCCCGCTTCGCCACCGCCACCACGGTGGCGGCCAGCCCGGACAGGTCGACGTGGTCGGAAGCCTCCGGTGGAACGAAGTGCCTTCGTGTGATCTCGGCGTCGGCCGAATGGCAGAACCGGTCGACCGTCCGGAGGGCCATCGATGCCACCGTGCCCGGATCGAGGTCGGGGCCGGAATCGAGCGGGACCCAAGGGGCCCGCAGCACACCGGCCGCCTTCTTGGCGGTGACCCGAGGTCCGTTCAAGCGAGCGCTCATGGGCGCGCCGAAGGAGCGGTAGGCGAGGCTGTGGGCCGTACGGCAGTCGACGTTTCGTGGGAACGACCGCTCCGCCTCGGTCTGGATCGCCTTGTTGTACGCGAGGTAGAGACCCGTGGCGGTCGGGCGGGCGGCAGCAAGGAGCCGCAGGGTGGACGTCTTGCCCGTCCCTGCGCCGGCGTGGACCACCACGGTGCCGCCAGCGGTGAAGGCATCGACGACGGCCTGCTGTTCGGCGGTGGGGGTGAGGGTGCTCATTTTGGGGCGGACTTCACGAGTCGCTTGACCTCGGCCACGTCGAGACCGATGACCCCGGCGGTCAGCTCCGGTCCCACGCCCTTGGCCATGGCGACGACGGCACGGTCGACGCCGGACGAAGCCGCAGCTACCAACTGATCCTGGGTGGCGATGACCTCCACCCGCTTGGCTTCGACGATGGTCAGGCGGCCGCGGGCCTTCTCGCAGGCGGTTGCGAGCTGACCCAGCAGTTGCTTGTAGTTCCTCACCGATTCCGACGCGGCCATGGCGACACCCTTCCGGCCGACCCGGTGGCGGCCCTCGTGGATGGCAGGGCGCGATCCAGGCAACCGAGGCCGACGCCGACGACTGCTCGGCGAACCGCCGCACGGGGCCTGGTGGTACGATCTTTACTCATGACTGATCAAGTAAAGAACCATGCAGTTGAGGGTTCCCCGTACAGACGTGGTGCCGGCCAGACGCGGATCTCGGCCAAGCATCAGGTCACGATCCCGATGAACGCCTTCACGGATGCCGGCTTCAAGCCCGGCGACGCGGTCAGGGCCGAGGCGATCGGGCCCGGACGGGTCGTGCTGACGCGGACCACGGCGCTGCTCGACGAGTTCAGCGGCGCGTTGCGCACCAACGGCGCGCTGCGCAACGCGGTCGAGCAGGTCCGCGACGAATGGGTGTAGCCCTCCTGGACTCCAACACGGTCATCGGCTTCCTGGACGCTGATGATCTCTTGCACCAGGCCGCAGACACCGCCGTGAGAGCGGCGGCATCCGAGCACGTGTTCGCGGTCTCGGTGGTGACGGTCGCCGAGCTGCTCACCGGTGCGAAGCTCGGCCACCACGACGAGCGGACGGTGCGCCGGTTCTTTACCCAGACGACCAGCACGCGGATCCCACTCGACGAGCCAGTTGCCGAACGGGCCGCCGAGCTTCGAGCTGCCCACAAGGCGTTGAAGATGCCTGACGCGTTGATCCTCGCCACGGCGGACCTGCACGCCGATGTTGTGCTCACCGGCGACGAGCGTTGGCTCAACGTCGTCGGACTGAATTGTGAGCTGCGCTCCATCGCATCGGGCGGACCGTCAGTCTGACCGATCCAACGTGGCCGTGGACACGCCCTTCGGGCCTGCTCCGGCGGCGGCCCTTGTGGATGGCATGGCGCGATCCAACCAACTGCGATCCAACCAACCGCGGGTGAGGCACTTCCAGAACGAGCGTTCCTCAGTGCTTCTGGACAGCAGCGGCGAGGCGCCGCAGCTCGGCCATCGAGTACCCGGTGGCGTCGGTGACCAGAGGTCCGTAGGGAACCAGCCGGGTGGCGACCTCCCCCATGCGGCGCCAGGCGACAGCGACCCGTTCGGCTTCATCCGCCCGCACAGCAGCAAGATCGGCGACGGCGGCCTCGACCTCTGACCGGATGCGCCGGGCTCGGATCATGTCCAGCCCGTCCAGGGCCGTGTAGACCTGCGCCCGGGCCGACACCAGGTTTCTCCATCGCTGGAGACCGAGGGTGCCGAGAACCGCACACAGCCGATGCTCGGCGGTGGCGAGTGCACGGGCCTGGTGCGTGATCGCCTGGTCGTGGTCCCGGGTGGCAGATCGCCATTCGGCGAGGACCACGGCCAGCTCGTCGAGGAGCCCATCGATGCGCTCGGTCGTCTCCGCTTCCACATGATCGGCGGTGGGAGATCCAGCGTGGGAGACGGTGAGGCTGACAATGGGCCTGGTCCGGACGCTGCGGCAGCGGTGACCCGCCCCGAGCTCGCAGCACGTAGACGATCTTGTACGATTCGTACATGAGCGACATTGCGGTCAGCGAAGCACGTGACCATCTCGCGGCCGCCATCGAGCAGGCCCGTACCGGCGAGCCGGTCTATGTCACACGCCGGGGGCGCCGGGTGGCGGTGATCGTCGACGCCGAGGACTACGACGACCTGGTGGAGCGGGCGGAGGACATCGTGGACCGGGCTGAGCTGCAGGCGGCCCGCGAGGAGGACGATTTCATCCCCTGGGAGCAGGTGAAGGCCGAGCTTGGTCTCACGTGAGCACCTACCAGGTCAGCATCGCTCGCCGGGCTGCAAAGGTGTTGAACGGTCTCTCACGCCAGGACCAGCAGCGGGTTCGAGCGGCGATCGATCTCCTGGCGGAGCAGCCACGTCCGCCTGGGTGTGTGGCGATGGCTGGTGAGCCGAACACCTACCGGGTGCGAGTCGGGGACTACCGGATCGTCTACGAGGTCTTCGATAGCCGACTCGTCGTCCAGGTCGTCCGCGTCGGACACCGCCGGGACGTCTACCGGCACTGATCAGCTGATCGGCTCGGGTCGGGTGCATCATCGGCCCGTCCGTGCGGAGCACTGGCGTCGGCACGGGATCCTCGCCGTCTGACGCCCGTCATCGGCAGACCACGACACGCCCGGCCAGGCCTGCATCTGCATATCGCCCCGCACCTCCCCCGCTTCTCCGACCCGTCCATCTTCGGACCTGCACTTCTCCCCATCGCCTCCTGCCCCGACACACCCCGCACCTGGCTACTCCGCCCAACCTGCCCTCAGGCCCCACCGCGACCTCACACGTCTGGCACTCGAGGTTGGAGGGGCCGCCGCCCGGGGCCCGGCGGCCGCTGGCCTGGGCTGACGCCTGTGGCCGGTGACAGCGGGGGAACGCCCACACATAGCCTGGACCGCCCACCGCCTCCCAGAAAGGCGCGGCCATCCGGACCGCCCCTGGGGAGGGAGGTGCTGCGGTGATCTCGATCCGCCGGATCAGCCTGGGCGGCGGGTTCCGCTACTTGATGGAGTCGGTCGCTGTGGGAGACGGTGCGCCCGAGCGGACCAACAACCTGGCCCGCTACTACGCGGCGTCGGGCACCCCGCCGGGCAGTTTCCTCGGTGCCGGGCTGGCCGACGTGGACGGCGGGCGCGGCATCGAAGAAGGCACGGCCGTCACCGAGGAGCACCTCTTCAACATGCTCGCCGCCTGTGCCGACCCGGTCAGTGGTGAACCGGTTGGCCGCAGCCCGGCAGCATCCCCGACGGCGGCTCCGGTGGCCGGGTTCGATCTCACGTTCTCGCCGCCGAAGTCGGTGTCGGTCGCCTGGGCGCTGGCCGACGAGGGCACGAAGGCCGTCATCTACGAGTGCCACCGTCGGGCTGTCGACTACGTCCTCGCCTACGCAGAACGCACCGTCCTCCACTCCCGCTCGGGGACGGCCGGCGTGGTCGACGAAGACATCAACGGCGTGGTGGCGGCCCAGGGCGAATTCATAGTCGTTGACGTAGTGACCTGACCAGGACCATGGCGACGGTACTGGCGTTTCTCGGCGCCGTCTGGTACAAGCTTGTAGATGGGCAGCAGGGACCTCGGACCGCCACGGGC